>JAODBI010000092.1 GCA_025463875.1 Actinomycetes bacterium | reverse complement strand
TCCCGACGTGTGGGTCCCACATCGACACCGACCGCGACAACAACCGGCCCGGATCGAGGTACAGGTATTGCTTGGTATCGGCCGCGACTTTCCCGGGCGCGGTCAGCATCGGCGGCACGTACGCGAGCAGCGCGAGGAGCAGGTATCCGAGCGCCGGCTTCCCCCGGCGCGTCACGAGAGGTGAGCTCACGCGGGCTTGCGACGCTGCGCCTCGGCGGCGAGAACTTCGAGTGTCCCGCGCGCGGTTGCCGCCCACGTGAACTGCGACGCGTGCTCCAACGCGTTCTTCGCGAGCAACGCGCGGAACGCGTCGTCGCGCAGCACGCGATCCAGGGCGGCGGCCAGCGGCTTCTCGCCGTCGCCGTCGACGAGGACACCCGTCGTGCCGTCGATGATCGCGTCGCTGTGACCGGAGATGCGGGTCGCGACCGCGGGAGTGCGGCACGCGGCCGCTTCGGTGATCGTCATGCCCCAGCCTTCGTGCCGCGACGCGCTCGCGAGCACCCAGGCGCGCCGGTAGAGGTCGAGCACCGTCGCGTTGTCGACCCGTCCGGGCAGCGAGATCCACGACTGCGCGTCGAGCTCCGCGATCCGGCGCTCGAGCGCGTCGCGTTCGTAGCCCTCGCCGACGATCACGGCGCGCAGCTCCGGGAGCCGGGCCTTCACATCGGCGAGCGCGTCGATCAGGACGTCGAAACGCTTCACGGGTACGAGGCGGCCGACCGCGACGACGAGCGGCGACGCATCACGGGTGCCGCCGGGATGGAAGAAGGGATCGATGCCCGGTGGCACGACCGTGATGTTCGAGGGTCGCAACCGCAGGCGGCGGGTGATCTCCTCTTTCGACGATTGCGACAACGTCACGATCCGGGAGTTGCGGTACAGGGGCGGCGCGACGGTGAACTCGATCGTGCGGCCGAGGCGCGCGAGTCGCGGCGGCAGCGTCATCTCCCACATCGAGTCGTGCACGTGGTGCAACCACACCGCGCGGGGACGCGCCGCCGCCCAGACCGGCGAGAAGAAGGGCATCCCGTTCCAGATCTCGACGAGGGCGTCGCTCGCCCCGTGCCAACCCATCATCTCGCTGAACGCGGCACGTGGGAACACGAGATACCTGCCCGCCTTGCGAATGACCCGGTAACCGTCGCGCCAGCTGACCTGCGCGGACCCGGGCGCGTACGAGGTGCGCATCGTCACCTCGATACCGGCCTGCCCCCACAGCGCTGCGACCCGGGACGCGTGCAGCTCCGATCCGCCGGCCTCGGGGTCGTCGATGTCGCGCCAGGCCAGGATCGCGATGCGCCGCAGACCGGCGGCAGCCGCGATGTCGGCGAGTCGGGCGACATCACGCGGGTCGCCGTTGTCGGAAGCGCCGGCACCCGTGCGGGTGGGATCGGTCACAGAAAAAGAGCCTCCGCGGGCACGAGGGACAACCGGGACGGCGCGGGAGTCTAGGTGCCGGGCAGTGGGAAAACGGGGTTCGCCACGTCGGCGCGTGGTGCGGCGCGCCCGCATCGTGGTGGACCGCGAGCGCTCCCGGTGTCGATGCCGAGCGCGAGCGACTTCGGGACGGCCTCCGTTGTACGCTCGGCGGCTCGTAGGCGACGCGACGGAGCCCGAAGGACATGAAGCTCACGGGTGAACGCCCGATGCAGGGAGCAACGCCCGACTCGCTGCTGGCGTTCCACGATGCGGGCTACCGCGAAGTGCTGGGACGACTCGGTTCCGGTATCACGATCGACGTCGGTTGCGGCACCGGCGACGAGACGCTTCGCCTCGTCGCGCCGGACCGCCTCGTCATCGGGGCCGACTACAGCGCGGAGACGATGCGCGCCGCCGGCGCGGAGCATGCCGGCACCAGCGGGTTGCGCTTCTGCGCCTCCGACGGATCGGCGCTCGCGGTCGCCGACGCGAGCGTCGACTTCATTGTGTCCTCGCACATCATCGAGCACTTCGTCAATCCGGTCGCGCACGTCGCCGAGCTCGCGCGATCGCTGCGCGCCGACGGCACCGCGTTCGTGATCACACCGAACGCGCCCGCCGATTTCGAGAACCCGTTCCACGTCTATCTGTTCGAGCGCGCCCATCTCGTTTCACTGCTTTCGCTCTTCTTCGAAGACGTCGTGTGTCTCGGTCTCGAAGGCGACGACGCGCTCCACGCCGATTTCGCGGCCCGGCGCGAGAGCGGCGAACGCCTGCTGCGACTCGACGTGCTCCGCTTACGACAACGTATGCCGCGCGCCGCGTACGTCTGGACGTACGAGCGAGTGCTGCCGATCGTCTACCGGATGCTCGGAAGCGAACGCACCGGAATCGGATCCGGCCTGTCGGAGCAGAACTTCCGCACCACGGAGCACATCGACGAGCACACGCCCGGGCTATTCGCGATCGCACGGCGGCCGCGCGCGAAGGTGAACGCGGCATGAGTACGAGCCGAACGCCGGGACGCTCCGTCGGCAACCTCTCGGTGTGGGTAACCGTCCCGACGTATGAGGAATCCGAGAACATCGAGCTGCTCGTCCGGCGAGTGCGCGAGGCCGTGCCGACGGCTCATATCCTCGTCGTCGACGACAACAGCGCCGACGGGACCGCGGAGAAGGCGGAGGCGCTCGGCGCCGAGCTCGGCGGGATCGAGGTGCTGCGCCGGCCGCGCAAGATGGGGCTCGGGAGCGCGTACCGCGCCGGGCACGCCATCGGCATCGCGCGGGGTTACGACGTCATGATCCAGATCGACGCCGACCTCTCCTACGACCCGGCCGATCTCCCCCGCCTGCTCGCCGCGCTCGAACGGGGCGCCGACCTCGCGCTCGGTTCGCGGTACGCCCCCGGCGGCAGCGTCCCGAACTGGCCGCGGCATCGGCTGGCCCTGTCGGTCGTCGGTAACCGTTACGCCGCGTTCTGCCTGGGCATCGACGTGCACGACACGACGGCGGGCTACCGCGCGTACCGCGCGTCGACGCTGCACGCGATCGACTTCGACACCACGCACTCCACGGGCTATGGGTTCCAGATCGAGATGACGTATCGCGTCCTCAACGCCGGCGGGAAGATCGAAGAGATCCCGATCGCGTTCACCGACCGGGTACGCGGCAATTCGAAGATGTCGTGGCGCATCGTCGCGGAGGCGATGCTGCTCGTGACGTGGTGGGGACTCCGCGACCGCGTGCTGCGCCGCCTCCGAACGTCCCGCTAGCAGTTCGCCGCTAGCAGTTCGCTGCTAGCAGTGTGCCCCGAGCAGTTCGACGCTAGGGCTTGCGCGGAAGGAAGGGCGCGTCGCGCCCGGTGCCGCCCGCGGCGGCCCGGGCCGCGTCGCCGGTCTGCTCCTCGTGATATTCGGCTTCGACGTTGACCGACCACACGTCGTGCTCGGTGCCATCGAGAATGTTCTCGACCGACAGCATCGCGGTCAGCATCGAGTGGTCCTGGTTGTTGTAACGGTGCATGCCGTTGCGCCCACACGGGAACACGTTGGGCGCGTTCGCCGAGAGCCACTTCCGCATCATGTCGACATTGCCCTGGTAGGCGTCGTCGTAGACGGGATACGCCTTCGGCATCCGAACGACGTAGCCGGCCTCGACCTTTTCCGGCGCGGAGATCAGACCCAGGCGGTGCAGCTCACGCGTGCCCTGCTCGATCAACTCTTCGTCGGGCCGGTTCCACATGCCTTCGCCCTCGTTCAAGAAGTACTCGAGCCCGAGGCAGGTACGGCCGTCCTTGACCATGAACGGCGACCAGGAACCGAAGTTCTGGACCCGACCGACCTCGACGTCGGGGTCGTGGATGTAGATCCAGTTGTCGGTGAACGAGAATTCCTGCGGGACGACGAGCGCAACGGTGAGGTGCGCGCGGTAGCGGAGGTCGACGGCCGCGACGCGCGTCGGATCGTCGACCGGAGGTTCCATCGCGTTGCACAACGCGCCGATGGGCATCGACGAGATGACGTGGCTGCACGGGTAGGTGTGCTCGACGCCATCGCCGTCGACTGCGACGACCTCGTGCACTCCTCCGGCACCGTGACGGATCGCGGTGACGCGCCGGTCGAACTCGAGCTTCGCGCCCGCGGCCGTGACCTTCTCGGTCGCGACCTCCCACATCATTCCCGGCCCGAACTTCGGGTAGTTGAACTCGTCGATCAGGCTCGTGACCATCTTCGCTTTGTCGCGCTTGGCGAGCCGCTTGGGCGTGAGCGCGTCCTTGATCGCTCCGAACAACGAGAGGTCCTTGATGCGCTGCGCACCCCAGTCGGAGGAGATCTCCGACGCAGGCACACCCCAGACCTTCTCGTTGTAGGCCTTGAAAAAATGCCGGTAGAGCCGCCAGCCGAAGCGGCCGACGATGAATCCTTCGAGCGTGTCCTGATTCTTGGGCTTGCGCACGCGGACCCAGAGGTACGACATGACACACCGCACCGCCTCGACCGGGCCGAGATTGCGCAACACGTTCGTGAAGCTGAGCGGGTAGTCGTAGAGCTTGCCGTGGTAGAAGATGCGGCTCTG
>JAODBI010000065.1 GCA_025463875.1 Actinomycetes bacterium | reverse complement strand
AACCGACGGCGACCGGCTCTTCGCGGGCGAGGTCAACAACCTTCCCTCGACGGTCGGTGGGGGCGGTTTCCACGCCGACGGCAAGCTGCCACGCTTCCGGTCGGTCGACTTCAAGCCCCGGTCGGAGCTCGGCCCGATCGAAGGCGCCGACATCGTCGACTGGCCCCTCGACTACGACGAGATGGAGCCGTACTACGCCGAGGCCGAGCGGCTCATCGGGGTTGCGGGCGACGCGAGGGGCAACCCGTTCGCGGAATGGCGGAGCGGTCCGTACCCGATGCCACCCGGCGCCGACATGTTCGGTGCGGTGCTCACGACGGAGGCGGCGGCGCGTCTCGGTTATCACCCGTACCGTGCTCCCACCGGCGTGAACTCGGTGCCGTACGACGGCCGGCCCGCGTGCAACAACTGCGGTTTCTGCGCGTTCTACGGCTGCCCGATCGAAGCGAAGGGCGATCCGGTCGCGCCGTTGCGAAACGCGTTGCGCACCGGGCGCTGCGAGATCCGCGTCGACTCCTATGTCGAACAGGTGTTGCTCGATACCGCGGGCAAGTTGGCTCGCGGCGTGCGGTACCGGGACATCGACGGCGTGAAGCACGAAGTCAGCGCGCGCGTCGTCGTGGTCGCGGGTGGCGCGTGGGAAACGCCGCGGTTGCTCATGCGCTCCGAGATCGCCAACTCCTCCGATCTCGTCGGCCGCTATCTCATGTATCACTTCCAGACGTTCGTGATCGGGCACTTCCCGTTTCGGCTGCACGGGCACCGCGGCCGCTCCGTCACCCACCTTCACGACGACCACATGATCGTCGACGACGACGTGCTCGCCTTCGCACGACAGCACGGCCTTCCCTACTTCCGCGGCGGCCTCACCGAACACGGCGGCGGCGGGAGCCCCGTGATGGAAGGCATCTACACCGCACCCGGCATCACGCACACGCGCGAGATGCTCGACTCCAGGATGCGCGACCGCTTGTGGGCGTTCACCGTGCAGGGTGAGGACCTGCCCCAGATCACGAACCGCATCGACCTCGACCCGTCGGTGCGCGACGTACACGGTTTCGCGGCCGGGCGCGCGACCTACGACGTGCATCCGCACGAAGTCGTCGCGTCTCGGTACATGGCACCGCGCCTCGAGGCCATCATGCGCGGGGCCGGAGCCGAGTCGACGTTCGCGGCCTCGTCTCCCCCACTCGAGGGCGATCGCGCCGGCACGCGCGGCGCGTCGATGTCACGGCACATCATGGGCACGTGCCGGATGGGTGAAGACCCGGCGACGAGTGTGGTGGATCGGTGGCAGCGTTTCCACGACGTCGAGAACATGGTGTGCACCGATTCCTCGGTGTTTCCCACCTCGACGGGCTACGGCCCCACCCTGACGATCGTCGCGCTCGCCATCCGAGCGTGTCGTGACCTGGCGGGCCTGCCGAAGCTGACGAGTGTCCGACCCGGCTCGTAGGCTGCCGGCATGGATCTCGCAGCACTCTCCGACAGCTCCCTTTCCGATGCCACGGGCACCAAGCACCGTCTCGGCGATCTGTGGACCGACCAGCCGGTCGTGCTGGTGTTCCTGCGGCACTTCGGTTGCCTGCACTGCCGTGAGCACGCCGTGCAACTGCGCGATCGCTACGACGACATCAAGGCGGCCGGCGGCGACATCGTGGCGATCGGTACCGGCGACCAGCGTTACGCCGAGGCGTTCGCACAGGAGGAAAAGATCCCGTTCACCGTTCTCGTCGACGACGACGCGGTCGCGGCGCAGGCGGCTTCGATCAAGACCCTCAACTGGTTCCAACTGCTGCACCCGCGCACATGGAGGGCGACGTGGCAGACGTCTCGCCGCGGACACCACGTCCACAAGCCCGGCATGCGGGTGAAGCAGATCGGCGCGACGTTCGTCATCGGAGCCGGCGACAAGGTCCGCTACGAGCACATGGACACCGACAGCACCGATCACGCTCGCATCGACGACCTCGTCGCCGCGGTCCGCAAGGGCTGATCGGCGCCCCGATCCCGGCGCGGTGCGCGGCGCCGCGTTCTACGCAGAGATGAACGGCGGCGGCCCGAGAATTTCGGTCCCGCCGTGTTCCGCCGCCGACGCCCGGACCCGGGCGAAGTCGACGTCGCCGTGTTCGCCGTCGACACCGATGGCTTCGCTCGCGGCCCGGTAGAAGTGCTCCGCGGTCCCGGGGCTCTGCCAGGTCAACACGCGTGCGACGTCGCTCGTGACGACGAATGCGTGCGGCGTGCCGCGCGGGGCGAGGGTCACACCGCCTCGGCCGACGACGCGTTCACTGTCCCCGATCCGGATCCGGATCTCACCCTCGAGGACATAGACCGTCTCGTCGACGTCGGGATGACAGTGCAGTGGAGTCATCTTGTCGCGCGTCATGACGTCCTCGAACAAGATGAACGCGCCCCCGGAGTCCTGGGCGCCGACGAGCCATGTATGCACCCCACCACCGAAGAACCAGCGCCGCTCCGCCTCGTTCTCGGTCCGGATGATCGGAACAGCAGTCGGCATGGGATCCTGCTCTTTCGGTCCGCGGCCCAATGTATATGGGACGTCAGTACCATGACGACAGTAAAGTACCGTGATGGTGATGTCAACGCCGTACGAGCTGGTCGGACGGACCCGGCAGAAGAGCCGGACCCGCGCCGCGCTCGTGGACGCGGCCCGGACCCTCGTCACCCGGGGGCTCACTCCCACCGTGGAAGACGCGGCCGCGGCCGCGGCGATCTCGCGCACGACGGCGTATCGCTACTTCCCGAACCAACACGCGCTGCTCGTCGCGGCGCACCCCGAGACCGAGGCCGCGTCGCTGTTGCCCCTCGACGTGGGCGACGATCCCGAGGCGCGCCTCGACGCCGTCGTCGAGGCATTCACCCAGCTCATCGCCGACTCCGAGCCCCAGCAGCGCACGATGCTCCGGCTCTCACTCGAACCCGACGCCGCGCGCCGCGAACCGGGCCTGTTGCGGCAGGGCCGGGCGATCGGCTGGATCACCGAGGCCCTCGCGCCGTTACGCGGGCAGCTCCCCGACGCCGACCTGGATCGCCTCGTGCTCGCCGTCCGGAGCGCGATCGGCATCGAAGCCCGCGTCTGGCTGACCGACGTCGCCGGGCTCTCGCCCGCCGACGCGACCCAACTCGTGCGCTGGTCCGCCAAGGCGCTGTACCAGGCGACGGTCCGCGAGACTTGACCGATGATCAAGGCCGTCCTGTTCGACTTCTACAACACGCTGGCGGAGACGACGAACTTCGGGCCCTCGTGGGAGGACCTCATCACCGAGCTCGGCTACGAGCTTCCGGCCGATGTGCGCGAGCGGTGGTGGAACGACGGGATCGACGGGACCGAGCACGATGAGCACTCCATCTCGCGTGACCACTACGTCGCTTGGCAGGGTTCGCGAGTCCGGTCGATGCTCGGCGACTGCGGCGTACCCGACGATGCCCACGACACCTTCATCGAGCGCGTCCGCGAGATCAGCGCGCACAACCGCATCGACGCGTACGAGGAGGTCGCCGGCGTGCTGAGCGATCTGCGGGCGCGCGGCGTGGCGCTCGCGATCTGCTCCAACTGGGACTGGGACCTGCACGAGGCGATCGAGTCCGCGGGTCTCACCGGCGCGGTCGACGTCGTGGTGTCGTCGGCGTGGGTCGGCGCGCGCAAGCCCCACCCCCGTATCTACGCGCACACGCTCGACCAGCTGGGAATCGCACCGGAGGACGCGCTCTTCGTCGGCGACACCTGGACGTGCGACGTCGACGGCCCGCGCGCCGTGGGCATGCACACCGTCTACATCCGGCGATCACACCTCGGTGTCGACAACACCGCCCCCGAGGAGCATCTGCTGCCCGCCGACGTCCACCACGTCCTCGACCTGCGGGCCGTGCACGAACACCGGGCGCTTCAGTCGTAGAGACGGTCGATCGCGGCGTCGATGTCGGCGCGCGGCGCGAGCAGCAGGCGGAGAGGCGACCCGAGCCGCACCGTCAGCTCGCGGACCGCTTCGTCGTCGGTCGGGTCCCCGATCACGACGTCGATCCGTTCGCCCGCCCGCCGCACCGGCAGCGCGCCCAGTCGGCGCGCCACGTACTCCGGCAGTCGCAGTGCGACCGACCGATCGCACTCGACCCGTGTCAGGTCGACGACCTCCATCCGCAGCTGCTCGGCCAGGAGCTCGACGAGGTCGCGCTCGCTGATGAGGCCGAGCTCGACGAGCACCTCCCCGATCGGGGCGCCCGTCGTGGCCTGGCGGGCGAGCGCGTAGTTCAGCTCCGGCTCGACGAGAAAGCCCCGGGTCAGCAACAGGTTGCCGAGGAGACGGCCGGAGTGGCGGGCGCCCATGACCGGGGCGAAAGCGGTCGCCGGTCGGGCCCGCCGGCTCTCGACCAGCGCCGCCAGCCGCTCCGCGATGAGTCGGGCCTCCTCCTCGCGGGAATCCGGGCGCGCGAACGACTCCGGCGCGCGTGCGGGCGCCGGCGAGCCGTCGATGTCAGTCTGGCCCCCCAGATCTCGCTTGCGCCGCAACGATCCGTCCTTCGTGGTACCGGCGATTCATCGGCAACTCTCGCCGAAATACTGACCGGGCAGACCGCCGAAAGGCTGTCGAACGCGTCAATTCACCGCGCGGTCGCGGCCGGCCCAATAGGGCTCACGAAGCTCACGTTTCAACACCTTCATCGCACCCGACAATGGCAACGGCTCCGAGCGGATCTCGACCGACTTCGGGACCTTGAAGCCGGCGATCCATTCGCGGGTGTGTTCGATGATCTCCGACTCGGTCACGGTGGCGCCCGGCCGGACCACGACGATGGCGTGCACCGCCTCGCCCCACTTCTCGGAGGGGACACCGATCACCGCCACCTGTTCGACGGCCGGGTGCGATGCGATGGCGTTCTCGACCTCGACCGAGTAGACGTTCTCGCCGCCGGTGACGATCATGTCCTTCACCCGGTCGACGAGGAACAGATAGCCCTCCTCGTCGAGGTAGCCGGCGTCGCCCGAGTGGTACCAGCCGTCGCGGAAGGCCTCGGTGGTGTCGTCGGGTTTCTTCCAGTACTCGCGCATGAAGTTGCCGCCCCGCGCGCACACCTCGCCGGTCTCACCGCGCGGCATCATCTCCCCGCTCGGTCCCTGGATCGACAGCACCACGCCCGGGAGCGGCCGGCCGGCCGAACGCAGGCGGGGCCCGCGGGCACGATGTTCGTCGGGGCCGAGCGCAGTCAGCACGGCGGACGACTCGGTCATCCCGTACCCCTGGAACACGTCGAGGTCGGGGAAGCTCGCCAGCAATTGGTCGAGCAACGCGGCCGGCATCGGTGACGCGCCGTAGGTGAGCGTGTCGAGCGACGCGAGTCGCTCCGGACGGAACTCGGGATGGTTCAACAACATACCGATCATCGTGGGCACCATGACCGTCTGCGTGATCGAGTACTGCTCGCACAGCTCGAGCGCGCGTCCCGGATCGAACAGGGAGAGGAACACCGACGTTCCGCCCTGGGCGGGCACACCGAGCATGCCGCCCATCGACGCCGCGTGGAACATCGGCGTCTGGTGCAGGAACACGTCGTCGGAGGAGAATCGCCAGACCTGCATCACGTGATACAGGTTGAGCATCTCGGCCCGGTGATCCAGCAACACTCCCTTCGGGAGACCGGTAGTTCCGCCCGTGTACATCAGGACCGCGGCATCGCCTTCCTCGGGTTCGTCGGGTATCCGCGGCGTCGCGCTCGCGAGCAGATCCTCGTACCGCACGTCGTGCGGCGCGTCGCCGTCACCGATCATGACCACGTGCTCGATGCCGACCGCCTCGCGCACCTTGTCGATCACCGGCGCGAAGAACTGATCGGTGAAGCAGACCTTCGTCTCGGAGTCGGCGAGGATGTACTCGAGCTCCTTGGGTGCGAGCCGCAGGTTCAACGGATTGATCACGCCCGCACCGAGGAACGCGGCGTGGTAGCACTCGAGGAACTGGTGGCCGTTCAGCGCCATCACCGCGAACCGGTCGTCGGGACGCACGCCGAGATCGCGCAGGCCGCTCGCGAGGCGCGCGACCCGGTCGAGATGTTCCGAGAACGTCGCGCGGTAGTCGCCGTCGAAGAAAGCCTGCCGATCGGCGAACCGCTCAACCGTCGGAAGCAGCAGCCGGTGATAGACGAGCTCTTTCATGTGACGCCCCCTCGCGGACCCACCGTTCCGCCGCGGCTCGACGCTAGTCGCCGCCGGGAGCAGAATGACCGGCCATGGCCGAAACCTCCGAGCTCGAGCCCGGCTACGGCCCGACGAGTCGGCGCGGCGACAACCTGCTCAACGACTTCGTGCAGGAGAGCGCGGCGTCGTACGCAGCATTCGGCGAAGCCCGCGCCGATCGGGTGGAGCGGATCGAGGGCGTCGTCACGCTCATCGACGCCGGTTCGCCGCTGCCTTTCAGCAATCGGGCCGTGCTCGAACGACCGATCGACGACGTGCGGTCCGTTCTCGATCACATCCGGCCGTTCTACGACTCCGGGTCCGCCACCCCGTTCCTCCTCGACAGCGCGTGGCCGACACCGGATCTCACACCCATCGGTTTCGCCCGGATGGGTCATCCTCCGTTGATGGTCCGGCCCGCCGGCGCGGCCTTCCCGCCGGCGCCGCCCGAGTTGAGAATCGTGCGCGTCGACGACGAACGCACCGCGTTCGACTACGAGCAGGCGTTGATATACGGGTACCCGGCACCGCAACTGCAACCGATGCACGAGGTCACCATCCTCACGCCGGGAGCACTCGAGGCGCCCGGGTGGCATCATTTCGTCGGCTACGTCGACGACCGCGCGGTTGCGGCCGGATCCGGGTTCGTGGGCGATTCGCTGGTGCGCGTCGACAACATCGCGACGCTCGAGTCGGAGCGCGGACGCGGCTACGGCCTCGCGATTACGGCTGCGGCCGCGTCGATCGACCTCTCGAAGCCCGCGACGCTGATCGCGAGTGATCTCGGACGGGGCGTGTACGAGCGGCTCGGCTTCGTCGCGCTCCTGCGCTTCACGTATTGGCTCGGCCTGCGTTCCGGATAGCGCCTCAGACGCCGAAGTTCGCCGCGTGCACGATCGCGACGGCCGTCGGTTCACCGTCGACGGTGACCGCCGCGGCTTCCTTGCGCCCGGCCATGTACAGCGCAAGCTCGCCGGTCGGACCCGTGATCGTGACCGCGGGCCCGTCGGTCGACACGACGCGTTCGCGACCGTCGGGAGTGCGCAAGGTGAGGGCCGCGCCCTTGACCGCCTTCTTCGACATGCGCGCGCCGAACCCGAGCACGCGCCACAGGATCGCGTCCATCTCGTCGTCGATGACGCGCGGACTCTCCCCCGACGCGCGGCGCACGTCCTCGTGGTGGATGAAGTTCTCGTTGACGTTCGCCACCGCGAGCGGTCCGGTGCGATGCATCCACGGCGGTCCGGTTCGCAACATCGCGACGAGCGGCTCATAGCCCTTGGCCTTGCAGCGATCCATCACGTGCTGCAGATGCTTGGCGAGCGGGGGGAACACGAGGCCGATCGCGGCGTCGGAACGCGTCTCGCGCGCGACGAGGTGGGCGGCGAGATCGAGCGTCAACCAACCCGCACACAGCGTCGGCGCGTCCGGGCCGTACTTCTCGAGGGTGTCGCACAGCGCGGCGCGCTCGGTCAGCAGCACCTGGGTCGCGGCCATGTTCACTCCTCGTAGAAACGTAACTCGACGGAGTTGCCGTCCGGGTCGTGTATGTACACGCTCGACGCGTACCCCCGGGCCCCGAACAGGTCGTCGGCTCGGCTTGCGCCGGGGAAACGCGCCGCGATCGCGTCGAGATCGTCCGGCTCGATCACAAGGCAGAAGTGCGCCATGTTCTCGCCGGTCCGCTCGGCCGGAAAGAGGTCGATGAGGGTCTCGGGGGACACCCGGATCGACGGGAAGAACACCTCGCCGCGGCGCCACCCGTCGACGCGCACCGCTTCGAGGCCGAGCTCGTCGCAGTAGAACGCGAGCATCGCTTCGGCGTTCAGCGTGTTGACGACGACGTGATCGAAACCGACGACCTTCACGGCGCGCAGGCTAGGGCCCGCCGGCACTCGCGGCGAGGCCTGCGACCTGGAACACTGCAGGACGATGGGTTGGACCGTTTGCCCGGAGGAGCCGGCCGTCCTGCTGCACTACAGCGAGGACGCCAAGATCCAGGAGTTCCGGCCGCACGTGCCGCGGTCGAACCCGGGCGTCGCTCCCGCGGTCTGGGCGATCGATCCCGCCCGTGCCCCGCTCTACTGGTTCCCGCGCGACTGCCCGAGGGTCGCGGTGTGGGCGAATGACGCGGCCGGCGCGGGCCGTCTGCGGGAACTCTTCGCGACCGACGCGACCCGGGTCCAGGCCATTCCCGGCGCGTGGCGCGACGCATTCGACGACTGCCGACTGTACGAATACCGATTCGCCCCCGGCCCGTTCACGCCCTGGCCCGACGCCGAAGGACAGTGGGTCGCACACGAACCCGTCGGCGCCGAATCGGTCGAATCCGTCGGTCCCCTCGTCCAGAAACATGCCGCGGCCGGGGTCGACCTGCGCTTCGTCGACGACCTCGGGCCGGTCCGGGCTCGGGCCCTCGACAGTGGTCTGCCCTTCAGCATCGTGCGGTATGCGAACCCCGGAACCTTTCCGGGTACCGGTCGCGTCTAGGAGGCATGTGATCTCGGTGCAGGGCGAACCGACGGAGCAGGTCCGGCTCGCGGATCCGACGGCAGAGGTCTGCATGGCCGAGCCGACCGCGGTCGACCCGACCGCCGAGGAGATGGTCCGCGGCTATCTCGTGTCCGCGTTGCGGCTCGCCCGCATGCTCGTCGGCAACTGGAGCAATGCCGAGGACGTCGCGGCCGAATCGGTCGCCCGGTTGCTCGCGGCGCGGCGCCGCATCGATCCCGAGAACGCGCAGGCGTACCTCCGCCGGATCGTCGTGAACCAGGTGATCGGACGCGGGCGCCGGTCGGCGACGGAACGCAGGCTCGGTCACCGCTTCGTGAGCGCCTCGAGCTCCGGCGACGCGGGCGATCAGATCGTCGGGCGGGCGACGCTCGCCGCCGCGCTCGATCAGCTCCCGCCCCGCCGGCGCGCCGTGCTCGTGTTGCGCTACTACGAAGACCTCTCCGAGCACACGGTCGCGGAGCTGCTGCGCATACCGCTCGGCACCGTGAAGTCGAGCGCATCGCGCGGACTCGACGACCTCCGTCGCCTCCTGGAGGAAGGTCGCGACGATGGATGAGCTCGAGCGCGATCTCCGTGCGACGTTGGGCAACCTGGCCGACGGCGCGCCGCCGTCCGACGAGTTGGTCGACACGACGGTGTCGCGCGGCGCACAGATTCGGCGGCGGCGCCGCACCTTCGCCGCGTCGGGTGTCGCCGCGGTCGCACTCGTCGTCGCGATCGCGATCGCTTCCATCGCCGGCGCCGGAACGCGCGGCACACCGGTCCGGGTCGCCGATCCCGGGTTCGGCGCGTCCGGGTCGGAATCGACTTCGACCACGACGACGACCTCGGGTTCGACGACGACAACCGCCGTACCTTCACCAACCGTCGCCCGGCGCCCGGGCTCGGCCGCGAGAGTGCCGAAGCCGAGAGCGGCGGTGGGGCCGGCGACGACGACGACCGCGCCCGCGTGTGGATCACAGTTCGGCATTGATCCGTTGGCCCGCAGCGGGGAGCAGTACACGACGCTCGCGAACGGCGACATCGAAGTCAGCTTCGGAGGGCATCCCTTCGGTCCGGGGCGCGAGACGTATCAGTACGTGCTCGACGACGGGACGACGCACGACGGTGGCTTCGCTCAGACCTACTCCCCCGCCCAGTTCGGCACGCACTGGTTCGACCTCTACGCCGTGCTCGGTGGAACGGCGAGCTGCCCGGAGCGCGTGACGTTCACCGTCGGCATGGACGTGAGCCCGACGACGTCGACCACGAGCACGACGATCGCGACCGACACGACCACGACGGTCGCCGGCACAACGACGTCGAACCCCAATTGATCGCGGCTCTCATCGACGATCTGGAACGCGAACTCCGATCCGAGCTCGACCGCCTGGCTTCCGACCGCGAACCGCCCGACGCGCTCGTCGATCGAACCGTCGACCGGAGCGGTCAACTCCGCCGGCGCCGCCGCAATTGGCTGATCGCCTGCTACCGCGGCAGGCCGAGCATGCGCTCGCCGATGATCGTGCGTTGCACCTCGCTGGTGCCGCCCGCGATCGACGCCGCCTTCGACCACAGCCATTGACGTTGCCAGAAACCACCACCGGGGTTGTCGTCGGCCGACCACCACAGCGGCGCGGCCGCACCGACGATCTCGAGTGCGCGCGCCGACAACGCTTGCGTCATGTCGGTCCACGCGAGCTTGGTAACACTCGACTCGGGGCCCGGTTCGACACCCTTGGCGAGCCGCGACAACGTGCGCCAGTTGTGCAGCCGCAGCACGCGCAGGTCGACGAAGGACTGGGCGAGGGCGTCGGAGATCTCGACGTCGTCGAGAAGGTCGCGTTGCGACGCGAGCTGCCAGAGCTCGTCGAGGTACACCTCGTGCACCACCTGTTCCTTGAACGGGAACGCGGTGCCGCGCTCGTGCGCGAGCGTCGTGTTCGCGACCGCCCAACCGTTGTGCAACGCGCCGACGAGCTGGTCGTCGGGAATGAACACCTCGTCGAGAAAGACCTCGTTGAACTCGGCGTCGCCGGTGATCTGTACCAGCGGGCGAACCTCGATGCCCGGGGCCGTGAAGTCAACGACGAGGTACGAGATGCCCTTGTGCTTCGGCACGTCCGCGTCGGTGCGCGCCAGGCAGATACCCCAGCGCGCGAACTGCGCGTACGACGTCCATACCTTCTGCCCCGAGAGCAGCCATCCGTCGTCGACGCGCACGGCGCGCGTCTTCAAAGACGCGAGGTCGGAACCGGCATCGGGCTCGGAGAAGAGCTGACACCAGATCTCCTCCGCGGTGAGGATCGACGGCAGCCACCGCGCCTTCTGCTCGTCGGTACCGTGCGCGAGCAAGGTCGGGCCGGCGAGGTTGATGCCGACGCGGTTGATCGGTTGCAGCGCACGCGACCGTGCGTACTCCATGTTGAAGATCGCGACCTCGACCGGCGACGCGCTCCGTCCGCCGTACGCCTCGGGCCAGTGGATGCCGACCCAACGGCTCTCCGCGAGCCGGGCCTGCCAACGACGTCCGAACTCGACCTCGTCCGCGATGTTCTCGAAGCGCGGTGGTATCTCGACGTTCTCCGCCAGCCAGGCGCGTACGTCGAGCGCGAAGGCCAGCTCGTCGGCGGTGAAGGCGAGGTCCATGCGGCTACAGATCCCAGAATCGTTCGCGCTGGTAGCGCACGAAGGACTCGTAGAGTGCGCGCTCGTCGTCGGCGGTGAACGGCCGGTACTCGGCCTCGCCGCGGGGGCGGTGGTACAGCTCGTCGGCGCCGACGAGATCGTGGCGGAACTTCTGTTGCACCAACGTGCGCTTCACGATCTTGTTCGTGCCCGTGGTGGGCGGGTCGTGCAGGATGCGGAGGTAGCGCGGTCGCCACTTCGGGCCGATCGCGTCCTGCGTGTCGATCCACCGGGCGAACGCGGCCGGATCGAACGCGGCGGGGTCGGTGAGCACGAGTCCGGCCATCGCCTGGTCGCCGGCCTGATCGTCGGGGACGCCGTACACCGCCGCGAGCACCACTCCCGGCGCGTGCCGGAGCGTCTCTTCGATCGGGCCGGCCGGGAAGTTCTCGCCGTCGACGCGGATCCAGTCGGCGGTGCGGCCCGCGAAGTAGAGATAGCCCCGGTCGTCCTTGTAGCCGAGATCGCCGGACCAGTACCAGCCATTTCTCGTCGTCTGCTCGGTTGCGTCGACGTTGTTGTAGTAGCCCTCGAAGGGCCCGGAACCCTGGGTGTTGACGATCTCGCCCACGCACTCGTCGGCATTGAGCACGCGGCCGTGATCGTCGATGCGCGCGCGCACCTTCTCGACACCTTCGTCGTCGACGACCTGCACGTGATCGGGTGCGTGGCCGAGCGCCCCGGGCGGCATGTCGGGCCCGCGGTTGACGGCGACCCCGCCCTCCGTCGCGCCGTAGGCGTCGATCACCTCGAGGCCGAACCGCCGGGAGAAGCCGGCCACGACCTCGGGCGAACCCTCGTTGCCGAACGCGACCCGCAAAGAGTTGTCGGCGTCGTCGGCCGCCTCCGGTTGCGCGAGCAGATACGCGAGCGGCTTACCCGTGTAGTTGAAGTAGGTCGAGCGATAGCGCCGGACGTCCGGGAGCCACCGCGACGCGGAGAACCGCCGGCCGAGACCGACTGCACACGGCGTGACGATCGACGGCGCCCAGCCCACTTGCACAGCGCTCGAATGGAACAACGGCATGCACACATAGCCGACGTCGTCCGGCCCGAGATCCATGATCATCGACATGCGCTTGCCCGTCACGAGGAGTCGGCGCTGGGAGCAGATCACGGCCTTCGGTGCGTCGGAAGTTCCCGAGGTGAAGATCAGCGCCCAGATGCTGTCGACGTCGGGCTCCAGGCCGGGATCGGTCGCGCGCGCGTGGGCCGCGAGCGCGTCGACCAACGACGACCCGAGCGTCACGACCGGATCGTCGCCGTCGGCGAATCGCGTCGACATCAACAGCGGCGGCAGCCGGTCGGCGATCGGCTCCAACAGATGCGCGTGGCGCGGTTCGGTGATGACGATTCCGCAGTGAGCGTGGTCGATGTCCCTCAGCAGGTGCACGTCGCGTCGGGTGTGGTTCAAGCCCACGACGGCCGCGCCGATGAGGGCGGCGCCGCCGAACGCGAAGAGGTAGTCGGGCGTGTTGTCGAGCAGCACCGCGACGTGCCGCGGACCCTCGGCGGGGAGTTGTTCGATGAAGAGCGCCGCGAAGCGCACGGACTCCTCGTAGTACTCGCGGTGCGTCCACGAGGCGTCGCCGAATCGGATCGCGATGCGGTCGCCGAACTCGGCCGCGTTCCGCCGGAGCAGCGCGGCCGCGTTGGCGGCGACCAACGGCGCCTGGCCCGGAGCCGGCGCGTCGCGGCCGGCGGCGCGTGCGGGTTGCGGCGGGGAAACTGACATCGGCGTCAGAGACTACGCGTAAGCTCCCGGGCGATGAGCGTTGACCTGACGGGCGCAGCCGACCTGCATTGCCACTTCGGTCCCGACCCCCATCGCGAGCGCTCGGTCGACGCGTTCGAAGCCGGGAGCGAGGCCGCGGCGGCCGGTCACCGGGCCGTCGTCCTCAAGTCGCACGACTCCCCCACCGCGTCGCTCGCGTGGGCCGTCCAGCGATCCGTCGGCGACGCGATCTCGGTGTTCGGCGGGATCTGTTGTGACCGGGAGATCGGCGGCGTCAATCCGGCCGCGGTCGAGGTCGCGCTCGGGCTCGGCGCCCGGATCGTGTGGCTTCCCACCCTGAGCAGCCGCCAGGACTTCGACAACGGAATCGCCGCGCAACTCGGCATTCCCGGGCCCGGCATCGTGGTCACCGACGCCGACGACCGGCTGCTTCCGGAAACCCACGAGGTGCTCGCCCTCGTCGAACAGCACGACGCGATCCTCGCGACGGGGCATGTGAGCGCGGCCGAGCACTACGCCGTCGTCCGGGATTTCGCCCGCACGGGCAAGGTGCTCGTCACCCACGCCACCGAGGATCTCGCGGGTCCCAACCTCACCGCCGAGCAGTGCCACGAGCTCGCCGACCTGGGCGCGTGGATCGAGCTGTGCGCGATGACGTGCATCGGCGGTCTCGCCACCCGCACGGTTGCGGAGATGGTGCACACGATCCGCGCCGTCGGACCGGAGCACGTGACGCTGGGGACCGACTTCGGCCAGAAGATCAACCCGCATCCGGCCGCGGGTTTGCAGACCTACGCTGACGGCCTGTACTCAGAGGGCCTGAACGAAGCCGAGATCCGACGCATGGCGTGTGACAACCCGTGCGAGCTGTTGGGAGTCGAGTAGTGCCGCACATCGCCGTTCCCGAAGGCAAGGCCGACCCCGAAGTTCGTGTCTGGGCACTCCGGCCCGAGATGGGGATGGGCGCCGGCGCGCTGAGCCACGCGATCTACGACCAGAGCATCGTGCCCGTGCGCGAGCGCGAGCTGGCCCGCATGCGCATCGCGCAGATCAACGGCTGTGTGATCTGTCAGCAGTGGCGTTCTACTCCCGGCGCGGAGGGTGCGGTCACCGAGGACGACTACGCCCACGTGCTCGAGTGGCGCACGCACGACGGTTACTCCGAACGCGAGCGACTCGCGGTCGAGTACGCGGAGCTCTTCGCGCTCGACCACCACACGATCGACGACGCGTTCTACGCGCGCATGCGCGCTGCGACGTTCACCGACGCGGAGATCCTCGACCTCACCGTCTGCATCGGCGGGTGGCTCGCGCTCGGTCGCACCCTGCACGTGTTGGGGCTCGACGACGCGTGCAAGCTCGCCCTGTAGCAAGCCATGGGTGATCTTGCGCTCGACACGAAGGTGACGGGCAGTGTCGGTCGCTACTCGGCCCGACTGTCGCGCGACTGGGAGATCTGGGGACCGAACGGCGGCTACATCGCGGCGATCGCGTTGCGCGCCGCGGGCGAGCACTCCCGATTCGGCCGGCCGGTCAGCATCGCCGGTCACTTCCTCGGCGTCGCCAGCTTCGACGAGGTGATCGTCGAGGTGAAGACGCTGCGGCTCACGAAGCGGGCCGAGTCGCTGCGGGTCACGATGACCCAGAACAAGGCAGCCATCTTCGAGGCCCTCGTGTGGACGTGCGCGCCGATGGAAGGACTCGAGCACGAGCTGGCACTGAGTCCCGCGACGTTCGAGCCGGAGTCGGTTCCGTCCACCGCGGAGCGCCTGGTCGAGTCCGGCATCGAACCGATGTACAAGTTCTGGTCGAACTTCGACGAGCGAGCCGAGACGTGGCTGTCGGGTGACGAATGGCTCGAGCGCACGCCCGCGTATCCGAGCTTCGAACGCTTCTACCGGTTCCTGCCGACGTCGACGTTCGACGACCTCTGGGTCGACGCGTGCCGTTCCCTCATCCTCATCGACACGTTGGGTTGGCCGGCGGTGTGTCAGCTGCACGTCGACAGCGGATACGTCGCGCCGAGCATCGACATCACGTGCACCTTCCACCGCGCCCGGATCCAGGAGCCGTGGCTGTTCGCGCAGGCGACGTCGGTGAGCGCGAACGCGGGGATCATCGGGTGCGAGGGGAAGGTCTGGGCACGCGACGGCGCGCTCCTCGCGATGGGAACGAGCCAGCTCCTGTGTCGTCCGATGCCGTCGCCGGCCGAGCCGTAGGAGGCCGCGTGGAGGATCGCATCACCCCGGGGCTCTATCTCGAGATGACCGACCGACCGATCGACGAGTACGCCCGCACGCGGGTTCCCGAGCTGCTGGCACGCCCCGGCGTGCAACGCGCGTCGTGGTGGCGCAACGTGAAGCGCGACCGCACCGATCTGCCGCCCGTCCTCCCCGAGTTCGACCACCTCGCCGTATACGAGGTCGACGCCGAGTTCGACGCGCCGACGACGCCGTCCGGGATCACGGGTCACCACTTCCGCCACTACCCGCGTCCCGGCCAGGGCGTGGTGACCGGCCTCCCGACCGTCGGGCTGTCACTCGTCCTGATCTCACCGAAGGACGACGCTCGCGCGCAGGAGCTACGCGACTGGGCCGACTTCGTGCACATCCGCCACATCGCCGAGGCGGCGGTGCCGGGCTACGGGATGATCACGCCGTACGAGAACGTGAGCGGCGGCGATCCCCGCTTCATGCACTTCTACGAGATGCACACCGACGATCCCGAGACGGCGTTCAAGTCGATGACACCGCTCGTGATGCAACGCATCGGCGACGAGACGACCGACGCGTTCCGACACTGGGCCCGCGGGCCGAGTCTGCGCATCATGTACGTCAATTCGTTCGCGCGCGTCGGCGCGAGTGACGCCCGATGAGCGACTCGTTCTTCGCTGTCGTCGCGCGACAGCGGGCGTGTCGTTCGTTCTCCGAGCAACCCGTCGACGACGAGACCATCGCGCGCATACTCACCGCCGCGACGTTCGCGCCGAGCGCGGAGAACAAGCAGCCCTGGGAATTCGTCGTCGTGCGCGACGCGGACACCCGGGCCGCGATCGGGGATCTTTCGCGTCGGGCGTGGGAGGCGCGCGGTCGGGCGTTCTCGGAGACGCGCCTCACTCCCGCGATGCTCGCCGACGTCGACCGGGGCGCGACGGGTGGAGTGGCCGAGGCACCGGTGAACGTCGTCGTGTGCGCCGACGTGCAACGCGGCCTCGAGGCGACGATCCCGTCGTCGATCTTCCCCGCGACCCAGAACCTGCTCCTCGCGGCGACGGCCCTCGGCCTCGGCAGCGCGCTGACGACGATCACGACCGGGTTCCGCGCCGAGATGCAGACGATCCTC
The DNA here is from genome assembly GCA_025463875.1 of Actinomycetes bacterium. Taxonomy (GTDB): domain Bacteria; phylum Actinomycetota; class Acidimicrobiia; order IMCC26256; family PALSA-610; genus PALSA-610. The sequence continues at coordinate 366 of JAODBI010000065.1, read as the reverse complement.
GGCCTCCCCGACCACGTGTGGCCGATCGCGCTCGTCCCGCTCGGTCACCCCGCCCGTCCGCTCGGACCGCCCCGCCGCGCGCCCTTCAGCAACCGCACCCACCGCGACCGCTACAACCACCCCTGGTAACACGTTGCAATCAGTGAGCAACAAAACGGACGCGTAGCGGTCCGAGATCCTGCCAACAGTGGGCAGGAAAACCGGCGCCACACGCACGAATTCCTGCCAACTGTTGGCAGGGAAAATGGTTACTTCTTGTGGCTCTTGTTGTCGGGGGTGGGGCGGACCACGAGGACGGGGCACGGGGCGTGCCGAACGACCTGGTCGCTCACCGAACCGAGCAACAGGCGTTCGATCGCGCCGCGA
>JAODBI010000046.1 GCA_025463875.1 Actinomycetes bacterium | reverse complement strand
TCGCGTGCGTGATGGAGGGATCGTTCGCGCGTTTCCGTGCGGGCACGAGCGACGACGCGTACTTCGCCGCGTTGGAGACGGGCGTCCCCGCCCTCGCCCACCGCGCCCTCGACTTCACCGCCTCCGGCCTCTGAGCCACGATCCGGGGGATTATTCGCCGTTCGGCGACCGGGACAGGCCTCAGTCGCGCAGGTCGATGATCACCGGGGCGTGATCGGACGGCCCGGTTCCCTTACGTGCGTTGCGGTCGACCACGGCCCACGTGACCCGCTCCGCCACCGGCGGGCTCGCGAGCACGAGATCGATGCGCATGCCGCGGTGTTGATGGAAATCGCCGGCGCGGTAGTCCCAGTAGCTGAATAGCCGATCGGAGTCGGGATAGACGCGCCGGAACGCATCCTCGAGCCCCCACTCCTCGAGGCGGGCGACCGCCTTGCGTTCAGCTTCGGTGACATGCGTCGAGCCGATGAACTTCTTCGGGTCCCAGACGTCGCGATCTTCCGGTGCGACGTTGAAGTCGCCCATCACGACGAGTGGGTCGGTGGGTTTGTGGGTCGCGTCGATCCAGTCGTGCATGCTCCCGAGCCAGTGGAGCTTGCGGTCGTAGAACTCGGTGCCGACCTCGCGCCCGTTCGGCACGTAGACGCTGACGACGCGGATGCCGCCGCACGTCGCGGCGAGGATGCGAGCGTCGCCTTCGTAGGGATCGACGTGCGCGTCACCGAAGCCGTGCGACGGATCCTCGATGCCCACGCGCGACAGGATCGCGACGCCGTTCCATTGTCCCTGCCCGTAATGCACCGAGTCGTATCCCAGCGCGGAGAATGTCAGTGCCGGGAACGCCGTGTCAGCGAGCTTCGTCTCCTGCAGGCACAACACGTCGACTTCTGCGTAGCCGAGGAACTCCTCGACGCGCGGCAGACGGGCCTTCAACGAGTTGACGTTCCAGGTGGCGATCCGCATCGGGATCGAGGCTAGGCGGACGGGTCGGGCGGCAGGTAGCCCGGGTTCGCGACGAGGAGCTTCTCCCGCACGGTCGCGCGCACGTGGTCGCGCACCGCGTCGAGCCGGTCGTCGAGCGAGCCGTTCCGGATGGCGGCCGCCAGCTCGATCTCGAGATCCCGGGCATCGCCCGCATGCCCCGATATGTCGTGCTCCAGGATGGCCGCGGCGCGCTCCCTCTCCGCGGCGACGAACCCGGGTCCGTCGGTGAGCTCGCGCTCGATCATGCCGAGCGCGTTGACGGCCACCCGCGTGTGAAACTGCACTCGGCCCTCGGTCGCGGCCATGACGTCGCCTTCGAGAAACTCGCGTACGGCCCGTACGAGTTCCGCCGCGGTCGGCCGGTCCTGGGTCAACGTCACCAACCTCCGTCGAGGATCTGCAGGAGATCCCATTCGGTCTCCGCGACCCGGCGCCCCAACGTTGCGAGCTCGACCGACCGGACGAGCCCGTTGAGGTGTGTGAAGGCCTGCCCGATGCAGATCACGCCCCACTTCAGCGTGCCGAGCCCGACCCAGAACCGCAGCGTCGCCTCGTCGACAGTCCGGCCCCCGGCACCTTCATAGGCGGCGAGGAGATCGGGAACCGAGCCGAAGCCACCGACGAGCCGGTCGGCGACGCCGAAGCGCCACGACTTCACGCACAGCCATCCGAGGTCCTCGATCGGGTCGCCCACGTGCGCGAGCTCCCAGTCGAGCACCGCCCGGATGCCATCCGGACCGACGATGAAGTTCCCGTTGCGGAAGTCGCCGTGCACCAGCTCGGGGCGGGCCGGCGGGGGAGGGACGCGTTCCGCGAGCCAGCGGAGCCCGAGCTCGAAGGCGGGATGGGGCTCGCCGAACGTGTCGATGAGCGTGCGGTACTGCTCGATCTGCGCGGCCGCGTCCAAGCCGGGAAGGTCCGGGAGGGATGAAGGTGCGATGGCGTGGATGCGGGCCGCGATCTCCCCGCACTGCGCCGCGAGGCGGGGGCGGGCATCGGCGTAGGCGTCGTCGCGCAGGATGCGCCGGGGGATCGTCTCACCCTCGATGCGATCCATGACGAAGCCGCGGCCGAGACCGTCCTCGGGCCGCAGAAGGGTCAGAACGCGCGGCACCGCGACTCCTGCCGCCGCAGCCGCTTGGATGAGCTGGTACTCCGTCGACCGGTCGGAATCGCCGACGTGCTCTCCCGGGTCGCGCCGGAGAACGAATCCGCGCCGTGCACCGCCGGCGTCGACGAGGTCGAAGGACCACGTTTCCCGCGACGCGCCGCCCGATAGCCGGCGGAGGTCGACGACGGAGCCGTCGCCGACCGTGCCCGCGACCGCGCGCGCCAGCGCCTCGGGATCGGGAGCTCCGCTCACGGGCCGGACGCTAGCCAGCCGCCACCTGCTCCGCCCCTACGCATGGACGCGCGAATCACGCGTCCGCGGGGTGTTGCGCCGCGTCAAGCGGGGGCACTGTTGCCGAGGCGTCGGTTCCTCCGGTCTGTCGTTCCAGGTTTCGGGGCGCGGTTTCGGGGCGCGGTCGAGCCGTCCTCTCGATCTGTCCACTTCCGTCCCGAGGAGGCGCGGTGAGCGTCAAGCTGAACGACCGCTCGTTCGAGTACGCCCAGGACCTGATCCGGCACGGGAAGTACGTGATCGACGAGCGCGACGACTGGAGCGAGCATCAGCCGTCGACCGGCCAGGAGAATGCGTTCATCGAGAAGCACGGCTTTTCGGAGTACGCCCACTGGCACCTCGGGATCGACACCGACGCCGAGGAAGACACGAAGGGCCGCTACAAGTTTCCCTACGGCGACTTCGAGAAGGTCCACCGGTGCGGCGTGATCGCCGCCGAATCGCGAGCGGGCCAGCGCAAGTACGAAGACATCGAGTCGGCGTGCGCACATCTCCACGGGATGTTGGAAGCGCTCAGGTGACCCAGTGAGCACAGCCGCGTCGCAGCTCACCGGCGCGTCCGATTCCGACCGCGCCCACTCCGATCCGCACCGCTGGCGCGTGCTGATAGTTCTGTGCGTTGCACTCGTCGTCGTCGCACTCGACAACACGATCTTGAACGTCGCGCTCCCCAGCCTCGTGCGCGAGTTGCACGCGACGAACTCCCAACTGCAGTGGATGGTCGACGCGTACACGATCGTGTTCGCGAGCGCGCTCCTCGCCGCCGGCAGTCTCGGCGACCGCTTCGGGCGTCGAGGGGGCCTGCAGTGCGGGCTGGTCGTGTTCGGGATCGGTTCGGTGATGTCGGCGTTCGCGGGGTCTGCGAATCAGCTGATCTACACCCGCGGGCTCATGGGACTCGGCGGCGCGCTCATCATGCCGTCGACGCTGTCGATCCTGACGAACGTGTTTCCCGCCGACGAGCTCGGCCGCGCGATCGGCATCTGGGCCGGTGTCTCCGGACTCGGCATCGCCATCGGCCCGACGATCGGCGGATGGCTCCTCGAGCAATTCTGGTGGGGATCGGTCTTCCTCGTCAACGTGCCGGTCATCGTCCTCGGGCTCATCGCCGTCGCGCTCATCGTGCCGACGTCGCGCGACCCTTCGGCGCCACCGCTCGACATCGCGGGCTTCGTGCTCTCCGCCGGCTCGATCACGGCGATCCTCTACGGGATCATCGAGGGCCCGACCCGCGGTTGGTCCTCGCAGACGATCGTCGCGTCGTTCGGCGTCGGGTTCGTACTGCTCGGCGCGTTCGTGCTGTGGGAGCGGCACACACCTCGACCAATGCTCGACGTCCGCTTCTTCGCGAACCCGCGTTTCTCGGCGGCCTCGGTCGCTATCACCCTCGTCTTCTTCGCGTTGTTCGGCTCTCTGTTCTTCTTGAGTCAATACCTACAGTTCGTCGCCGGCTACACGCCGCTGGAGGCCGGCCTGCGGGTGACACCGGTGGCCGGTGTCCTCATCGTCTCCGCGCCTGCGAGCAGTCTTCTCGTGCGGCGTTTCGGCACGAAGCTCGTCGTGAGCGGAGGCCTGCTCGTCGTCGCGGCCGGTCTGTTCATCCTCACG
>JAODBI010000036.1 GCA_025463875.1 Actinomycetes bacterium | reverse complement strand
GTCGGCGCGTCGTCGGCGGCCGGCGTCTGCGATCCGGTCCCGGGTGTCGCCGGGGTGGCGGCGGGCACGGCGGCGGCGAGCGCGGCGAGCATCGCCGCGAGCACCGGGTCGACCGGAGCGCTCGCGTCCGCGTCCTTCTTGGCGCTGGCGCCGTCAGGGTTGGATCCATCATGGGCCGCGCGGCCCGAGACGGCGTTCGACGGGGTCGCATTCGCGCCGGCGAGCAGTTCCGCGAAGCCGCTCTCCGCCGATCCGGACTCTCCGCTCGTCGCACCCGGCGCGGGCGTCGACGGCGAAGGCGCGGGCGGCGCGGAGACAGACGCGACGGTCATGCTCGTACTCCTCGGGCGTGACGACCGACAACGAGGTCGTCGACGAGTTGGTCCTCGGCGCGCTGCACCTCGACGGCGTGCTCGGCGCGCCGGCGTGCTTCGAGCCGTTCGAGCGCGGCGACGCGCCGGCGGGCGTCCGTCCACTCGACGCGGCGCACGTCGACGATCTCGAGCTTCTCGCGCTGTGTCGCGCGCGCGACTCCTACCGCGCCGGCCGCGGAGTCGAGGAGGAAGACGGCGCGTTCGAAATCGGCGTACGGCTGCGGGCCGGTCGGCATGCGCCGGTCGGCGTATTCGGCGAGTCGCTCGTCGACGCGGGCCGCGGCGAGCTGCGCGTCGCGGTTCGCCGACAGCAAGGAGAACCGGGCCAGGTCCTCCTGCACGCGGCGCACGTGCAACACCTGATCGAGCCGGAATCGGAATCGCTTCATCCGGGCGGTCCTCCGACGAGCCGCTCGAGCCATTCCCACGCATCCATGGTGGGAGTCGCCTCGTGCAAGTCCTGTCGGAGGAAGCCGTCCATTGCTTCTCGGAGTTGTACGGCGCGGTCGACGAGCGGGTTCGTGCCCGACACGTAGGCGCCGATTTCGATGAGGTCTTTCGCTTCGCGGTACGCGGCCAGCAGCCGGCGCATCTCGGTCGCGGCGGCGCGCTGCTCGCGCGTCGTGATCGCGGGGCCGACACGGGAGATCGATTCGAGCACGTCGATCGACGGGAAGTGCCCGGACGTGGCGAGGGCGCGCGAGAGCACGATGTGCCCGTCGAGGATCGCCCGGGTCGCGTCACCGATCGGGTCGAGCATGTCGTCGCCCTCGACCAGGACCGTGTACAGACCGGTGATGCTCCCGACATCGGACGCGCCCGCCCGCTCCAAGAGACGAGGCAGCATCGCGAACACCGACGGCGGATAGCCGCGGGTCGCGGGGGGCTCGCCCGCGGAGAGGCCCACCTCGCGCTGCGCCATCGCGAAGCGCGTGAGGCTGTCCATCAACAGCAGCACGTCCTGGCCCGAGTCGCGGAACGACTCGGCGATCCGCGTCGCGGTGAACGCGGCGCGCAGACGCACGAGCGCGGGCTCGTCCGAGGTCGCGACCACGACGACCGCGCGCGCGAGGCCTTCGGGTCCGAGATCGTTCTCGATGAACTCGCGCACCTCTCGGCCGCGCTCGCCGACGAGCGCAAGCACCGTGACCGACGCTTCGGTGCCGCGCGTAATCATCGATAGCAACGTCGACTTACCGACGCCGGAACCCGCGAAGATCCCCATACGTTGGCCGCGGCCGCACGGCATGAGGGTGTCGAGGGCGCGCACGCCGAGCGGGAGCGATTCGCGGATCATCTTGCGGGTCAGCGGATGGGGTGCGGCGTGATCCACGCTGACGCGGGGAACATGGCACAGCGAGGGCCCGCCGTCGATCGGGCGGCCGAGGCCGTCGAGCACGCGCCCGAGCAGCGCCGGGCCGATCGGTATCTCGGTGGCGCCGTGGGCCGCGGCCGCCGGGTCGCCGGATCGCACCCCCCGCAGTTCGCCGAGGGGCATGCACACCAATCCGTCCTGATGCACCGCGACGACCTCGGCGATGACGTCGCCGGCTTCGCCTTGCACGCGCACCGACGCACCGATCGGCAGTTGCAGCCCGTCGATCTCGAGATTGAGGCCGACGACGCGCGCGACGCGGCCCTGCACACTCGGGCGCGACGCGTCGAGCACGTGCTCGAGGAGCGCGCTCATGACACGACCTCGCGGGCCCGTTGGATCGCGGCGCTGACCCGCGCGTCGACGCGGCACGCGGCGACGTCGACGACGCAGTCGCCCGGAGTGAGCGACGGATCGGGGACGATGACGAGGACGCGTCCCGGCGAGAGCGCGGCCGGGTCGCCCAGGAGCGCGATGTCGGCCGGGTGGAGGCGGGCGGTGACGTCGCCGTGCACAGGGGCGAGTGCGAGCGCCCGCGCGATCGCGTCGCGACCGCGGCCGTCCGGTTGCGCGAGCTCGTGCCCGACCAGCACCTCGGCGATCTGCACCGCGGTGGCGACGACCTGGTCCTCGATGTCGGTGCGGGTGTTGGCCTCCCGCGTCGCGAACGCGTCGGCCTCGCGGCCGAGTCGTTGCACGAGCCGGCCCAGAAGCTCCACGTGTCGCCGGGCGTCTTCGATGCCGTGGCTGTAACCCGCGCCGTAGCCCTCTTCGAACCCGCCGGTGTAGCCCTCTTGCCGCGCCGACTCGATGAGCTCGGGGTTCACCACGATGCCGCGGGCGGAGCGGGCCGAGACCGTGCCGAGGTCGGCGCGCGTGACGAGCGTGTCGGTGAGGTCGGCGCGCGTGACGGGCGTGTCGGTGAGGTCGACGTCCCAGTCGCGCAGCACCCGGCCGCGAATGAGGTTCTCAGACGACCAGTTCATCGTTGCCTCGCGCCATGTCGATCTGGCCGGACTCTTCGAGCGTCCGGATGATGCGCACGACGGCGTTCTGCGCTTCCTCGACGGTCTTGAGCTTGATCGGTCCGAGCAGTTGGATCTCCTCGGCGAGGTTGGCCGCCGCGCGCTCGGACATGTTCTTCATGACCTTGTTGCGGACCTTCTGGTCGACACCTTTCAGCGCGACCGAGAGCTCCTTGGCGTCGACCGCGCGCAGCACGAGCTGGATCGAGCGGTCGTCGAGGTTCTGTATGTCCTCGAACACGAACATGCGATTGCGGACCTCGTCGGCCAGCTCGCCGTCTTGTTGTTCGAGACCTTCGAGGATCAGGCGTTCGGTCGTGCGGTCGGACGAGTTCAGGATGTCGACGAGCGTCTGCAGGCCGCCCGCCTGCGCGAAGTCCGATTGCTGGATGACGGTCGACAGCTTGCGTTCGAGGATCGCCTCGACCTGCTCGATGACCTCGGGCGAGGTGCGGTCCATCTTCGCGATGCGCAGTGCGACGTCGCGCTGCGACTCTTCGGGAAGCGAGCTCAACACCATCGCGCCCGCGTCGGGATGCATGTGCGCGAGCACGAGCGCGATCGTCTGCGGGTGCTCGTCCTGGAGATAGGTGAGGACCTGACGGGTGTCGGCCCGGCGCAGGAATTCGAACGGCGCCGCGACCATCGTGACGCCGAGGTTGTCGAGGATCTCGTCGGCTTTCGTGCCGCCGAAGCTGGCCTCGAGGAGCTCGCGCGCGGTGGAGTAGCCGCCCTGGGCGACGTGTGCACGCGCGGTGTGGATCTCGGAGAACTCGCTGAGCACCTCTTCGATCTCGCTGACCTCGAGGTGATGGAGGCGCGCGACCTCCGCCATGATCTCGGCGACTTCTTGCTCGCGCAGCGCGCGCAGGACGGTCGCCGCCTTTTCCTTGCCCGCCTGCATGATCAGGATGGCAGCCTTTTGGGTGCCGGTGAACTTTTGCGCCACCGACTACGTCCTCCGGTCGGCGAGCCAGGAGCGCAAGGTCTGGGCGACCTCGTCGGGCTGGCGTTCGATGAGGTCGGTGATCTCGCCTTCGATCGTGGTCGGTGGCGGATCGAGGGGAGAGCGGGCGATGCCGGCCGCGACGCGTGGTGTGCTCGTCGCGTACGCCGGCTCCAGCGCCGTGGGGCCGTCCAGCGCGAGCAGGTCGATCGGGACCCGCAACGGCACCCGGTTGTTCTCGGCCCGCTTGATCGCGCGCCAGGCGAAGAACAACACGACCGCGATCATGAGCAGCGTCAGGAAGTGCTTGATGAGATCGAACAGCGGGTTCGACGTGGTCGTCGCGGCGAGCGCCTTCTGGTCGGCCTGCTGCGCCGACTTGTCGAACGCGACCGTCGTGACCTTCAGCGCGCCGGCGCCGTCGCGCTTGGTGTCGATGCCGGCCGCGGCGAGGATGCTCGGCTGCCAGATCGTCGCGATGTCGGTGGGTTTCACGACCGAGCTGTCGAGCAACACGGAGACCGACAACCGCTTGAGCGTGCCGGGCGGGTTGTCGGCGTGCGTGGTCGTGGAGTCGACCGCGTTGCTGTGTTGGCTGGTGTCCTTCTGGTAGCTCGTCGACGGCGTCGTCGCCCCGGTCGGAGTGCCGCCCGCGGCCGGGTTGGTGCTGTTTCCGGGCAGACCGAGTTGGCCCGACGTTCCGATGGCTCCGGAGGGCCCGAACTTCTCGACGGTGTCGTTTCTCGTGATCGGTACGTCGGTGCCCTTCACGGGCTCGGTGTACTTGGTCGTGTCCGACGTGCTCTTGCTCATGTCGAGGTCGGCGGCGACGGTGACCGCGGCGTGGCCGGGGCCGAGCGTGCGGGCGACCATGTCCTCGATCTTCTTCTGGACCGTAGCGTCGTAGTTCTGGGTCTGCGCGATCTGGGTGCTGCCCGCGAGTTGAGTGTCCATGCCGGGCGCGTGCAGCACCGAGCCGTTCGCGTCCGCGACGGTCACATCGTCGGGGTTCATGTTCGGGATGCTCGACGCGATGAGGTGCACGATCGCGTTGACGGTGTCGGCCGACAGCGTTCCACCCGTCGTCTTCACGAGCACCGCGGCGGTCGGCTTGTCCTCCGACGAGCCGACGAAGACCGTCTGCTGAGGAATCGTCAGGGTCACCGTCGCGGCCGAGATGGAGTTGATCGACTCGATCGCCTTGCCCAGCTCGCCCTGCAGGGCGCGCTGGTAGTCGATGTTCCGGGTGAACTGGTCGGTCGTGATGCCCTGCTTGTCGAGCAGCACGAACGAATCGCCGCCCGACGGGATGTTCTTCGCACTGAGATCGATGCGCGTCTTGTCGACGCTCTGGCGCGGCACGAGGATCGTCCCGCCGCCGCCGGTGATCTTGTACGAGATGTGTTGTGCGTCCAGCGCGCTGGTGACTGCGCCCGCGTCCTGCGAGCTGAGTCCCGTGTACAGCGGCGCCAGGTCGGGCTTGGCCGCCCACTTCATGAAGGTCATGCCGGCGAAGACGACCGCCACGACACCGAGAATGGTCATCGCCTTCTGCCCGGGCGTGAAGCCGTCGACGAAACGCCGGCTCTGTTCCTTCAGACGATCGACATCGACGACGGGCATCAGACCTGCATCCTCATGATCTCGTTGAACGCCTCAACGGCGCGGTCGCGCACCGCGACCGTGATCTCGGTCGTCAGCGACGCTTCCGTGGCCGCGATCGTGTAGTTGTGGATGTCGGTGAGGTTGCCGGTGGCCGCGGTCTGGGCCAGCGAGTCGGCGGCGTTCTGCGTTCCCTGCAATGAGTCGAGCGCCTGGCTGAATGCGTTGCCGACTCCACTCGTGGAGTTGGCCGCATCGGCGGCGGCGGTGGTCGACGTCGTCACGGGCGCGATCGAGCCCGTGCCGGCCGCGCTCATCAACCCGCTGATCGGCGTGACTGCCATTCCTACCGTCCGTTGATGTCGAGGGCTTGCTGGTACGACGACTTCGCACGATCGATGACCGCGAGATTCAGTTGATAACCGCGCTGCGCGATGATCAGGTTCGTCATCTGGTCACCGAGGTTCTCCGACGGCCGGCGCACGAGACCGTTCTTGTCGGCGAGCGGGTTGGTCGGGTCGTAGGTGACGGTCCCGGTCGCATCGCCGTACTGCACCGCGACCGGCGCGACGCCGCCTCCGACGCCCACCGGCTGACCGGGCGCGCTCGGGATCTCCTGCGCGACGATGAACTTCTCCTGGTACGCGGCCTGGCTCATCGGCTTGACCGTGTTGATGTTCGCGATGTTGTCGGAGATCGCGTTCATCCAGATGCGGTGCGTCGTGAGGGCCGACGACGCGATGTCGAACGTGGGGAACAAGCTCATCAGAGGTCCTGGCGCGTCGAGTCGTGGAGAATGCGGAACTTGTTGTTCATCTCCTGCGTCGCGAGCTGGTACTTCAGGCCCGTGTCGATCATGGAGATCGTCTCGGTGTCGACGGAGACGTTGTTGCCGTTGATGTTCGGCGGGTCGGCGGTGACGCCGGTCGAGATCGTCGTCCGAGAGGGATCGCCACTGGCGAGCGCGGCGCTCAGACTGTCCTCGAAGTTGACCGTCTGCGCGGTGTAGCCCGGCGTCTCGGAGTTGGCGAGGTTCTGGGCGGAGATGCGTTGCCGCGCGGCGAGGCCGTCGAGCGACGCCTGGATCGCTTGCATCGTGAGGTCCAGCACGAGCTGACCTTCTGTGCGACCGTCCTGGCTCGCGGGTGGCGAAACGTCCCTGCTCCGCCCGTGGTGACAGCTACGAGATCGGCGGAGGGCCTGGGAACTTGAGCCGTCATGTTTCTTTGTTGCTCACGTTGCTCGTGATGCAGCGCGGTGCGCGCCGACGCGTTCGTGCTTCCGGTCCCTGCCTTCGGATCGCGGCCTTCGAAGGGGTGCCTTCAATCGGATTGGGGCGTGCCGATCGAGAGCGCATGGCTCACACCGACGACGTCGCAGACTCGGGCAACGAGGCTTTCGACCGGGCGCGCACGTTTCTCGCGCGGTTGCGCGAAGACGAAGCGCTCGATTGGTTCCAGATCGCCGCGGAAGCCCCCGATCCCGCGATTCGCTGCTCGGCGGCCGCGTTCGTCGCCGGCATCCTCTTGGCACGTGGTCGTCCGTGGGAGGTCAGCTTCTGGGCCGATCTCGTCCGGGAGAACGCGGGCCGCCCCGACCTCGGCAACCTCCTCGAGGCGGCCGCCAACCTGCAGCTCGGAGAGGTCGACGCGGCGCGCACCCTCTTGGAGGGCGTCACCGATCCGACCGATCCGTGGTTCCCGGCATCGGTGACCGCGGCGCGCATCGCCCGGGCGCACGTGATGTATCTCGACGGGTCGATCGAGGCTGCCACGAACGAAGTGCTCGCCGCGTTCGACGCCGACCCCTTCGCCCCCGACGTCTGGGACGCGTTCGCGCGCCTGTGCGCGGAGACCGACTTCGACCCGACCGAGTTCGTGGCCCGCGTCCCCGACGATCATCTGCTCGAGGTGTTGGCGTCGCTGCGCGCGTCGGCGCCCGCCGGCGTCGACCGCATTGCGGAGCTCGTCTGGGACCGGCAACAGGGTGATCCGCGCGTCCTCGCGCTCGTGCCGTCTTTCGCGTCCAAGCTGGAGAGCATGCGCGCCCTCGAGTGGTCGGCGCGCATCCGGGCGGCGGGGATGGGCCGGCTCTGCCCGCTGCTCGACCGCGCCGATGACGCCAATGTCGACGCGCCGGAGCGGATCCGGGCCGCGACGCTCGCCCACGCTTCTTTCGGCGACGGACGCGCCCGTTCCGCGCTGACGAAGTCGGTCCCCGCGTTATCCGACGACGAGTTGGTCGCGAGCCTGCACGAGGTGTGGGGGATCGCGGCGATGCTCGCCGAGGTGTTCATCGTCGAGGGCGCGACGACGCCCGAGCGTTCGTTGCTGATCGCATCGGTGCTGTTCGAAGGGGGCGCGGCGGCCGAGGCGTACGCGGTCTTGGTACACGGCCTGTCACTCGAGACCGCGGAGTCGTTGACGACCGAGCGCGTCGTCGAGCTGATGCCGTTGCCGGTCCTGGAAGGACTGGCCGCGGAGGCCGAGGCGCGCGGTGAGTCGGATGTCGCGGGCATCCTCGAAGCGGTCGCGGTCGTCGCCGCCGCGTCGTAGCGACGAGCGGAGATCTGGATCGCCGTCGAGTTGTCGCGTCAGTGACGCGACAACGACGGTATCCATTCGGCGTGGAGTAGCTGCTCGAGCCGTTCGGCCTCGCTCGGCGACATGCACTCGATCCACGCGACGTCGCAACCGAGGATCCACCGGTTGACAACTTCGACCTCGACCGCCGTCATCACGGTGGGCCGGATCTTGGTGCGGATTGTCGGCGCGACGCCCAGGTGCGCGCACACGTCCCGACGGAAGGCCGAGTAGGACAGGTCACTACCGGTCTTCAGCTGTTCGTGCCAGATCCGCGTGCGGAGTCCCTTGCGACCGATTGCCCGGCCCGAAGAGACGGGCTCCGCCTCGCGGTACCACGCGTACACACCTGGAGTCGCGGGGACATCGCGTTCGGACAGCTGCGCGGCCGCATGGCGCGGCAACTCGTTCAACCGCTGCCATAACCGGCCCGTCGTCATCGACCCATGCTCGCACGCTTTCGCTGGCGTCCGTGCCGGGCCGAACCACTGGGGACAGGTGGTCGGCCCGGCACGAGAGTCAGTGCCCGGCTTCCACGCTCGTGACCTTGAAGCTCGCGTCGACCTTCACCGTCACCTGCGATCCGTCGGCCTTCGTCATGTGCGCCTCGTACTTCGAACCCTCGGCGTCGTTCTCGACCCGTTGGATCGTGCCGCCCGGCACCGCGGCGGTGGCGGCGGCCTTGACCTTGGTTGCGGTGTCGCCTGTGAGCAACGTCTCGGTGATCCCGTTCGCCGTGTGTCCGCCCTTGGTCGGATCGTGCGGGGCGTTGGTGGTCGTGCCACTGGATTGTGCCGTCGAGGAGGACGCGGCGGTGGAGCCGGTCGTCGCCGCGCTACTGACGGCGGGAGTGAGCACCGTGGCGCCGAACAGTCCTCCGGCGGCCATCGCACCGATGACGGACGCGGCGAGGACACTTTTACGGGGGGTCTTCATGGTTGTTCCCTTCGTTCACCTGCGATCCCGAACCATTCGGGACGATCTCAGGATCGCAACGGGGCGTAGCAGTGCCCTGGTGAACGCATAAGAACCCTTGAAGATGGCGCTTCAGCCCGCGGCGGTCGGCTTGACGTCGACGTGGGCGTTGATCGCGACGAGGTCGGGCCGCGTACGCAGTAGCGCCACCACCGCGCGCCAGTCGGTCGCGTCGTCGCCGAGCTCGGCGACGATGACATCGATGAGCTCTGCGTCGGCCGGCTCATCCAAGGTGACGCGCAGGTCGGCGCACGACGGGTCGAACGCGACGGTTGCGACGCGGAACTCCGCGGGGTGCGCCGTGACGTACGACGTCACGTGTGCGCGATCCGCTCCGGTCGCGAGCGCGTCGAGCCGGCGGAGCGCGTCGACCGAGATGATCTCGACATCGAAGCCGTGCGCGACGGTGTTCTCGTGGTCGGTCGTCACGTAGTCGACGCGGCGCGGCGCGAAGGCGCGCGCACACATCGCGATCACGCTCGGATCGAGCAGTGGGCAGTCTGAGGTCAGGCGCACGATGCCGTCCGCGGGCTGCGCGTGCAGCGCGTCCGCGGCGAGCAGGAAACGACTCAAGACGTCTTCGACGGGCCCCCGTACGACGCGAGCGCCGACCTCGGTCGCAAGGGAAGCGACGTCGTCGTCGGCGGGATCGGTCGTCGTCGCGACGACGACCTCGTCGCACACGTCGCTGGCCTGCGCGGCCCCGATCACCCACGCGAGCACCGGCCGACCTCCGAGATCGCGCAGCACCTTGCGCGGCAGTCGCGTGGAACCCGTTCGCGCCTGGACGACGGCGATCAGGCGAGGCATCGCTCGAGTACCTCGACGACGCGGTCCTGGTCGCCTTCCGTCAGCGCCGGGTACATCGGGAGCGAGAGCAGACCGTCGTAGGCGCGCTCGGTCTCGGGGAAGTCGGCGCCCGACCGGCCGCTGTCGGCGTACAGCGAGTGCTTGTAGATCGGCACGTAGTGCACCTGCACGCCGATTCCCGCCGCGTGCATCGCGTCGTACACCGCGCGCCGGTTCGGAACCCGAACCGCGAAGAGGTGGTACGCGTGCCGGACGCCGGGGGGCGCGGCCGGGGGCAGATCGATCGGCAACGACGCGAGCAGCCGGTGGTAGCGCTCCGCGAGCGCGTTGCGGCGCGTGACGAACCGCTCGAGCTTCGCGAGTTGGCTGACGCCGAGCGCGGCCTGGAGATCGGTGATGCGGTAGTTGTACCCGAGCGTCGCGACGTCGTAGTACCAACCGCCGAGGTCGGGGCGGCGCACGGTTCCGTGCGAGCGGAAACGTCGGAGCGCGTCGGCCAGTGTGTCGGAGTTCGTCGTGACGGCGCCGCCTTCGCCGGTCGTGATCGCCTTGACCGGGTGGAACGAGAACGTGCACATGTCGGAGCGCGCGCAGTTCCCGACCGGACCGTCGGGCGTCGACGCACCGAGCGCGTGCGCGGCATCCTCGACGATCACGCGTGGTCGCGCGGGAAGCGCGGTGAGGTCGACCGGCAACCCGGCGTAATGCACCGCGACCAACGCGTCGCACGCATCGATCGCGGCCGGGTCGAGATTCAAGGTCTTCGGGTCGATGTCGACGAAGTCGGCGCGCGCACCGACGAAACGGGCACAGTTCGCGCTGGCGACGAACGACAGTGGCGAGGTGAGGACGCGGTCGCCGGGACCGATGCCGGCCGCCGCGAGCGCGCCGTGCAGCGCGGCCGTGCCGTTCGCGAACGCGACGGAGTGGGCGGCGCCGGTGTGTGCGCAGAGGGCGCGCTCGAAGTCGCCGATGCGGGGACCACCGGTCAGCCAGTCGCTGCCCAGCACGTCGACGACGGCGGCGACGTCGTCGGCCTCGACGAGTTGCCGGCCATACGGGATCACAGGTCTCAATTCGGCGGCATTTCGGCCGATCTGAGTGGATGAGCACCACCCCGGTAGAGGCCATCTCGGTGAGCGGCCGACCCGTCGGTCCGGGGCATCCCTGCTACGTGATCGCCGAGGCGGGATCGAACCACAACCGCGACCTGGGCATCGCGCGCAAGCTCATCGACGTGGCGGCCGAGGCGGGCGTCGACGCCGTGAAGTTCCAGACGTACTCGGGTCGCACCCTGTACTCGACGAAGACCCCCCGGTTCGACTTCCTCGACGACGAGCTCGCGGCCAAACCCGCGCACGAGCTGCTCGACGAGATCGCGTTGCCGCGCGAGTGGCAACCGATCCTCGCCGAACACTGCCGCGACCGCGCCGTCGAGTTCATGTCGTCACCGTTCGATCGCCAGGCGGTCGACGAGCTCGACGCGCTCGACGTCGGCGCGTTCAAGATCGCGTCCTTCGAGCTGGTCGATCTGCCGTTCATCCGCTACACGGCCGCGCGCAAGCGTCCGCTGATCCTGTCGACCGGCATGGCGACCCTCGGCGAGATCGAAGAGGCGGTCGTGGCGGCGCGCGACGCCGGCTGCGAGGAGATCGCCCTGCTCCAGTGCGCGTCGCTCTACCCGGCACCCGCGCACGTGATGAACCTGCGCTCGATCCCCGTCATGCAGGCCGCATTCGGCGTGCCCGCCGGTCTTTCCGACCACACCAACGGCACGCACATCGCCGCCGCCGCGGTGGCGCTCGGCGCCTGCATCGTCGAGAAGCACTACACGCTCGACCGGACGATGCGCGGCCCCGACCATCCCTTCGCCGCCGAGCCCCAGGAGCTGCGCGATCTGGTCGCGCACATCCGCGCGACGGAAGCGGCGCTCGGCGACGGCGTCAAACGCGGACCCGCGCCGGAAGAGTCCGAGGAGATGTACGCCAAGGCGCGCCGCTCGGTCGTCGCCGCCACCGACATCCCGGCGGGAACGGCGATCACCGACGAGATGCTCACCGTGAAGCGACCCGGCCACGGCGTGAAGCCCAAGTTCATCGAGCTCCTCGTAGGTCGCGTCGCCCGCACCGACATCGAAGAGGATGATGTCGTGACGTGGGACATGGTCTAAGGCACGCTGACCGGGTGAACATCGTCTGCGCGTTCAGCGAGGGTCCGGGCATCGGACTCGGTCATCGCCGGCGGGTCGAGGGCCTGGCCCGGCAGCTCGTCGCATTGGGGTTGTCGGTCGACGCGCGCGTCCTCGGCGACGAGGCGGTGACGGGCGAGATCGTGCTCGTCGACTCGTATCGTGTCCGGGCCGACGACCACACGCGCGTCCGTGGTGATCTGGTGATCGCCATCGACGACCTGGAACGCGACCTCGCCGTCGACCTCGTGATCGATCCCGACCCGGGCGCGGATGCGCGCGTGCATTCGGCGGCGACGGCCGTCGTCGCGGGGGCTCCCTACGCGCTCGTCGACGCCGGGCTGCGCAGTCTCCCGCGGGCTCCGATCGGAGCGAAGGTGACCCGGGTGTTGGTGACGACCGGCGGTACCGATTCCGAAGGCATCGGGGCGAGGATCGCGGTCGAGCTCGCGGGCGCGATGACCGCGGTTCGTGTTCGTCACGTCGTCGGTCCGTGGGGCCGTGGCGCGGATGACGCGCGCGTCGAGTCCGTCGCCGCGCCCGACGGCCTCGGACCCGAGATCGCGGCCGCCGACATCGTGGTGACCGCCGGCGGTGTCTCGATGCTCGAAGCGTGTTGCCTGGCGCGGCCGGTCGTCGCGTTCTCGATCGCAGCCGGCCAGGACCGCTCCATGTCCGGCGCCGCGCACGTCGGCGCGGTGGTCGTCGCCGACGTCGCGTCCGCCGCGGGTCTCACCGAGGGGCTCGCGCACGACCAGGCCGGGCGGCGTCGCCTTTCGCAGGCGGCGCAGACGCTCGTCGACGGTCAGGGTTCGGCGCGCGTCGCCGCGATCATCGCGGGCATGGCACGCCACGGTGTCCACGCCCGCTGACCCTCGAGCACGATGCGGCGCGTCTCGTCGACACCCGCCTCGAACAGCGCGTCGAGCACCGACAGATGCGAGACGAATTCGTCTGTGCGCCGCTGCGCGTAGGGCTGCGGCGCGAAATCCTGGAACAGCACTTCGGTGCCGTCCACCGGGAACACTCCGTCTTCGGCCATGTATCCGAACGAGCCCCGCGCACACAGGTACGTGCGCGCTCGTGTCCGCCGCAGCAGGTCGAGCACGCGTTCCGAACGCTGACCGGTCGCACCGATCTCCGACGACCTTCGCCACCGGGGTTCGAATCCGAGCCAGCCCGCGACGAGCCGGATGAACGCGATGTTCATGTCGGCCACTGACGTCCACGGCGTGTCGATCCACTCGTCGACGAACCCGCGGAGGGTCCCGTGGTGCGGCGCGCGGCCGTAGCTCTGGTCGAGCGTCAGCTTCAACCGCCGGCGCCATTTGGCGTCCACCAGGGGTACCGCCTCGGCGAGGGTCGGGAGCTCGCCGTCGGCGGAATGGCCGACGGGCAGGCTGATCCACGATTCCGTGCCGTCGGCGAGCCGGATCCGGTTGCGCTGCTGAAAAGAATGGCGCTGGAACTGGAAGTCGTCGAGCAGCACGAAGACGTCGGCGTCCGCCACCAGGCCGAAGTAGCCCTGCCAGGGGAGGAAGGTGGGCTGCATCAGTGCGACCCTCGGACTGTCCACGTGACTCCATCGGCGGCCAAATCGGTCGATAGAGAAGTATGACTTCGACCAATACCAAGAGCAGCGAGGCGGGCCGGCTCGAGGAGCTGTGGTCCGGCGAGTTCGGCAACGAGTACGTCGACCGCAACCTCGACGCCTACGACCGCCGGGGCGAGTTCTGGCTGCCGCTGCTCGACGAGCTCCAGCCGGAGAGCGTTCTCGAGGTGGGCTGCAACGTGGGCGGCAACCTCCAGTGGATCACCCAGCGCGTCGACCCGGCGCACGTCACGGGTGTCGACGTCAATGCCAAGGCACTCCGTCTGCTCGATCAGCGCGTCCCCGGGATCCGCGGGATGTACGCGCCGGCGCGCGAGCTGCCGCTGGGTGACCGCTCGGTCGACTTCGTCTTCACGATGGGCGTGCTGATTCACCAGCCCGAGGAAACTCTCGAGAAGGTGATGAGCGAGATGGTGCGCACGTCACGCAAGTACGTGTTCTGCGGCGAGTACTTCGACACCGAGACCGTCGAGGTGCCGTACCGGGGCCACGAACGGGCGCTGTTCCGCCGCAACTACGGCAACCTCTTCCTCGACCTCTTCCCGCACGAGCTGTCGTTGGTGCGCGAGGGATACCTGAGCCCCGAGGACGGCTGGGACCGCGTCACGTGGTGGCTCTTCGAACGCGCGTAGCGCGTCGCTCGTAGACGCGCGTCGCGCGTCAGTCGAGCGGCTTCATGAACGACCAGAGCCCGCCCTCAGTGTCGCGCGCGCTGTACTCGCGATATCCGTAGGGCTGGTCGACGGGCTCGTAGTCGACCGTCGCACCTTGCTCCAACGTGTGCCGGTAGTGCGCGTCGACGTCGTCGACCATCACGGCCATGCTTGCCGACGCGCCACCGAGCGACCGCGGCGACAACAAACCGAACTGGGCGGCCTCCGGGTGCAACCACACCACACCGTCACCCGCCTGGATCTCGCCGTGCACGATGTTTCCTTCACCGTCCCGGGTGAGCTCACCGGGCCCGAGGCCGAACACGCGCTCGAGAAATTCGAATGCCGCTTGCATGTCGGAGTACACGAGGATCGAGATCCGTCGTTGCACGGTCGCATCGAGCATGGTCATCTCCTCCAGAACTTCCAATAGGTCATCGGTCGGGGGATTGTCGGACGTCTGCATCGCGCTCACGAGCGCCGCGAGCCGCCCCCGCAATCTCGTGGTCGCGTCGAGTCGCCGTTCGAGATCGCGCAGGTGGATGGCCATCGCCGAACCCAACTCCCACTCCGGATCGTCGAGCGCGCGGGCGATCTCACCGAGAGGCAGCCCGAGCCGGCGCAACAGGCAGATGCGGTACAGACGTGCCACATCGGCATCGGCGTAGAGGCGGTGGCCGGCGGCGGTGCGGGCCGACGCCTCGAGCAGGCCGATCTCGTCGTAGTAGTGCAGCGTCCGCACTGTGAGCCCGGTTGCTGTGGCGAGCTCGCCGACCCGGCGTCCGCCGTCACTGCGTTGCTCGGTGGTCATGCAGTCGACGGTACGACCTCACGCCGCGTCAGGTGCAAGGGGTTTCTACGTCGCGGCCGGTCGGCCGTCGAATCCGGCTATGCAGGCCGCGATTGCGGCTCCGTCGTTGACGATGTCGAAATGGCCGCCGATGCGTTCGACGACGGGCCATCCGAGCGCCCCCGCCCGGCTCGCTTCCGCGCGGTATGCCTCGCTCAAGAGAACGTAAGCACCCCCGCGGTTGCACCAGCCGATCGGCAGGCGGATCGGCGTCTCGTAGAACGAGACCGGGATCTGTGGGAGCTCCGCCTCGACGGCGGCGCGTCGGCGCCCGTCGGGGACGAGCGTCTCGAGTGTGCCCGGAGCCCACCACTCGGACCATCGCGGTAATACGCCGTCGCGTGCCAGCGTGCGCAGCGTTCCGAGGAATCCCCCACCGGCCGTGAAGTCTCCATCGGCGGGCGGCAGCACGGCGTCGACGAAGACGACCCGGCGCGGCGGTTCGGTCAGCGCCGCCGCAATCAGCGGAAGCACCGCGCCCGCGCCGCTGTGTCCGACGACGACTGTTCCCCCGGGGGTGAGGTTTGCGCCGCCGCCGGCCCCGATGGCGTCCACGACCGCGGCGGCGAACGTGTCGGGGTTACCGGAGCGGGCTGCCGTGACCAGGTCGGGCACGACGACCTCGTGTCCACCGGTCCGCAACGCGTCGGCGACCCACCGCCAGGTGGAAGGTCCGACGACCGGGCTGTGCACCAGCGCGTACCGCACGCCGACAGCATGGCGCGCTCACGCGACCGGCAGCAGCTCCTGCAACTCGGCCACGGTCATCCACTCGGGGTTGTTGTCACTCGAGTAGCTGAAGCCGTCCTCGACCGGGTGCCCGACGATGTTCGAACCCTTCGAGTCCCACCACGGGTGCTCGGGCAGTACGACGAACACCTCGCCCGCGTCGATCGCATGCCGCGCCTCGTCGGAGGTGATCAGGATCTCGTGCAACTTCTCGCCCGGGCGGATACCGATCAGCTCGTGCGGCACGTTCGGGGCGATCGCCTCCGCGAGATCGACCACGTGCATCGACGGGATCTTGGGCACGAAGACCTCGCCGCCTTCCATGTTCTCCAGCGCGTACAGCACGAGGTCGACCGCCTGCGGGAGCGTGATCCAGAAGCGCGTCATGCGCTCGTCGGTGATCGTGATCCGGCCGTCACGCGTCAGCTGCTCGCGGAACACCGGTACGACCGAGCCCCGCGAACCGACGACGTTGCCGTAGCGCACACACGCGAGCCGCGTCTGGCCCTGAGCGGCGTATGCGTTGCCCTGCACGAAGATCTTCTCCGCACACAGCTTCGTCGCGCCGTAGAGGTTCACCGGGTTGACGGCCTTGTCGGTCGACAGCGCCACGACCCGGCGCACCCGTGCGTCGATCGCCGCGTCGACCACGTGTTGCGCGCCGAGCACATTCGTGCGCACCGCCTCGAACGGGTTGTACTCGCAGGCCGGGACCTGCTTCATCGCCGCGGCGTGGACGACGATGTCGGCACCTTCCACGGCGCGAGTCATGCGGGATCGGTCGCGCACGTCGCCGATCAGGTACCGCACCTGACGGTCGCCGAACTTGTCGCGCATCTGCGACTGCTTCAACTCGTCCCGCGAGTACACGCGGACAGTCGCGTCGGGCCAGCAGTCGATGATGCGCTCGACGAATGCGTTGCCGAAGGAACCGGTCCCGCCGGTGAGCAGAATCGTGGATCCGTTCAGGTCGAGCACGAAAGTCCTCCTTGAAGGGTCGATGCGCCGTCCGGAGCTGTTGCCCCGGCGACGCTCGCGACCGCGCCCTGCGCGATCGCCAGCACGTCGTCCCACTCCTCGTTCGGCATGCGCGACGCGACGATCGTCGCCGGCATCCACGGCATGCGGCCGGACCCGAGCTCGCCCCAACCGAACCGGTTGCCCATCGCAACGGTGGGCACGCCCAACGCACCGCTCAACATCGAAACCGCGTTGAACGGCGCCACCACGAGATCGAGCGCAGTGGTCAGCGCCGCGACCTCGTCGAAGTCGTTCATCAGATCGAGCCAGTCCCAGCGTTCGATCCGTACACCGAAACGCTTCTCCGCGCGGCGCAGCTCGTGGTTGCAGTCGTCGTACTGCAGGTTGACGAACCTCACACCCGGAGCCCGGAAGATCCCTTCCCACTCGTCGAGACGCGTGTACTCGAGCCGCCGTTCCGCGGTCTGGATGCGGGAGCGCCAGCTGACGCCGACGTACGGCCCGGGTCCGATGGCTGCGAGTCGCTCCCTCCACGCCGCGACCCGCGCCGGATCCGGCACGAGGTACGAGCGTCGATCGGGGAACGCGTCGAGGGTCGGGCGGAACCAGCGCAGGAGGCTTCCCGCCGCGATCGCGCGGTCGAAGTCGTGCATCGTCTCGCGCCGCGTCTCGTCGTGTGTCTGCCCGCGCACTTCGGCGGAGGGAAACGAACGTGCGAACAACGGAACGAGTCGCGTGTCGCACTCGATGACCACCTCGCGCGCCGAAGCGACGAGGTCGGGATACAGCGAGGCGAGCATGATCTCGTCACCGATGCCCTGCTCCCGGTAGACGAGGACGCGCGAGTCGGTGTCGGCCGGTGTCCACCGTGGGACCTCGACCTTGCGCTCCGTCCCGCGGAGTCCGCCCTGGATGGCGCGTTCCCAGGGCTCGAAGGCTTCCGAAAGCCTGCCGGCCGCGAGCAGCGCATAACCGAGATACCCCCCGAAGCCGTTGTTCTCGGGGTCGCCGGAGATCGCGAGCTCGAAGTGCGCGACCGACTCGTCGAAGCGACCGAGCTGCATCAGCACCACCCCGACGTTGCTGTGCGCGGCCGCGCTCCCGCCGGCCAGCGTCAACGCGTGCGTCACCATCTCGAGCGCCTCGTCGAGGTGGCCGAGCATCCGCTGGTTGTTGCCGAGCACGGTCCAGACCGCGTGATCGTCGGCGCAGCCGAGCTCGATCGCGCGTCGCAGCGAGACCTCGGCGCTGTGGAGTCGGCCGAGGTGGTGGAGTATCTCGCCGAGCACACCGTGGTTCGGACCGAACTCGGGCGCGAGCATGACCGCACGTCGCATCGCGGCCGCCGCTTCGTCGTAGTGCTCCAGGTCTTTCAGGGTCTGACCGAGGTTGTGCCAGACCTGCCACTCGCGCGGCGCGATCGCGACGAGCGCACGCAGCAGTTCCTCCGCCGCGCGCAGTCGAGCCGCGCGCCGCAACACATTCGCGTAGTTGTTGTAGAAGCCGAACGATTCGAGCGTGGGTGGGCCGACCTCGGGCCCGGCGGCCTCGAACAGGTCGATCGCGGCGTCGATCTCGTTGCGGTCGGCGAGGATCGCACCGAGCAGCTGGGTCGCCCGCTCCTCGTGCGGATGATCATCGAGCACGCGGCGATACGTCTGCTCGGCCGCGGCCTGATCGCCGGTGCGTTGCATGCGCTCTGCGGTCGCCAGGAGCAGGTCGATCGGCACGGACACCGGCCGCGCCTTCAACGTCGCCTTCCGCTTGCCGCTCACCGCCCGCCTCCCGACCCCGACCCCGACCTCTCAGTCCCTGCTCAATCGGCCGTCACGGAGAGCCCGTGAGCGTTTGGACCATTCGCGGGGTGTGCGCCGCGGCGCCCATCACGGAACCGGCGAGAAAACCGTGAAACCGGCAGGAACTCGGTGCCCTAGGCCTGCGCGTCGAACCGGTTCTCGGGGGTTGCCGGCGGCATCCGGGGCAGCCGGCGTAGCTCCCGTCGGATCCGCTCCTGCTCTTCGGCGAGTTGCGCCTGCAGCGCCTCACCCCGTTCCGCGCACGCGCGGGCCCGGTCCACCAGGGCCGGGGGGATCGTCCCTTCCAACGCCGGCACGGCGAACGGTTCGACCACAGCCGGTTCGCCGTTCCGCAATCTGGAATCGGCCGCGACCAGGCGGCCTTCGCACTCCGCGATCGCTCGCTCCCAGGTGTCCGCGGGGACGTCGGTGTCGGCGCCCGCCGACATCATCCGACCTCGGTCGCCGCGGTCGGCACGATTCCCGATGCTTCGCGCCACGCGTCCCGCAGCGGTGTGACCAGCGCGCGGCACTCGGCGACCCGACCCGCGTCCTTGGCGACATTCGCGCCGACGAGCTCGAACAACACGAAGACGTAGATGTCCTTGAGCGCGCGGGCCGCGGGCCAGTGCCCCGCCTTGAGCGAATCGTGCAGCTCGGACACGATCGCCTGCGCGTGCAGCAGGCACTCGTGTGCCCGCGCCGCATCGGCGACGACGATGGCCTGTTCGGCGCGTTCGAGGTCGACGACCAGTCGTTCGTACAGCGCGACGAGCATGCGCGCCGGCGACATGGTGTCGACGGAGTTGCTCACGTACGCCGCGCGCAACATCGTTCGGTTCATCGGGAACCCGTTCGCCTGAGGACTCGTCATCGCGTCAGTTGCCCGACTTGTTCATCGAACTGACCTGGTTCGTCAAGAACGTGCTCTGCGACTTCAACGTCGAGATGGTGGCTTCGAGCGTGGCGTACTGCTGGCGCAGCCGCGTCTCGTAGGCCGTGACCCGGGTCTCCATCGACGCCACCTGATCGTTGACGAACTTGAGTCGCGCCTTGAAGTCGTTCTCCGACGATGTGAGGTACCCGGAGATGAGATCGGTCGCGTTCGAGACGGCCGTCTGACCGCGCTGGGCGAGACCCGGCGAGTAGGTGAAGTTCCCGAAGTCGCCGGTACCGGCCGAGGTGATCCGCAACGCGAGACCGCTGATCGTGGAGTCGTTGAACGGAGCCATGAGTTGCTGGCCGCTACCGGTTGCGACGACGCCGTTGATCGTCCCTTGGACGTCCTGGCCGGTACGCGACACGTATCCGGCACCGCTCCAGTCGACGTCGAATGTCGCGGCCAGACCGTACTGGTCGGTGCCGACGCGTACACCGCTGCCCGTATCGGTCGCCTGCAGCGTGAGCCCTGCGTTCGCGAACGCGGCGTTGAGTCCGCTCGCGACATCCGCTCGTGTGTCGCCGCCCTTGACGGCGTACGAGACCTCGGTCGTGCCCACCCGCACCTTCACCGTCGGCGGCGTCACGGGCGGCCACGCGCCCGTGAGCCCGACGTCACTTGCCTGCGCCGCAGACTGGGTCACCACGACGTGGTACGTCCCGGCGACCGCGCGGTCACCGGCGGAGGTGAACTCGACACCGTTGTTGTCGGACGTCCCGCCCTGCGCGAACAACCGCGTGACGCCCGCCGGATCGGCGTCGAAGGCCTTGAGGAACTTGGTGCGGTCGAAGGTGAACTTGCCGGTCCCGTCGATCGAGACCCCTGCCAGGCCGGGGCTCGCCGGATTTCCCCCGGGCACGACGCCGATGAGGGAGTTGGTGAGCGCGCTCATGACGTGGGTGGCGGACGCGTCGCCGGTCAGAGGGGATGCCGACTGCGTCGTCGGGTCGTACTTCGTCAACTGCGAGATGACGTCCTGCACGCTGTTGGCGGCGTCGATCATCGCCTGCACCTTGTCGGCGATCGCGGCATCGTCGCGGTTGACGGTGACGGTCACCGGCGCCGCGCTCTGTTGCTTCAGGTTGACGGTGACACCGGGCAGCAACCCGCTGAGGCTGTTGCCCGTCGACGTGACCGTGTACGAACCGGGACCGCTGCCGACCGTCACCTTCGAGTCGGCCGCCGCGGTCAACGTGAGGAAGCCGCCGACGTTGTCGTTGAACGCCGAGGCGTCGACGTTCTCGCCGTTGTTCGCGCCGGCGGCGTTCGACGTGAGTTGCAGTCGGTAGGTGTTGAGCCCGACCTGCACTGCCGTCGCCGTTACCCCGGCGCCCGCAGCGTTGATGTTCCCGACCACCGTCGCGAGGCTGCCGTCGCCGGTGCTGACGTTCTTGCCGCTCACTGTGCCGGTCTGCAGGCCGCCCGCCATCACCGCGGTGATGGTCCCGGCGGCCGCGTTGAGCGTGATGCTCTGCCCGACATCGATGCTCGAAAGCGTCTGGTTCGCGCCGCCGTCGACCGAGAGGACACCGTCGGTGCCGGTGTGCGAGGCGCCGTCCGTCGAGAGCGACAGCGCGCCGAGCGCGTTCCCGCCCGTCACCTGCAGCGTCGCCTGCGTTCCTTGTCGGGTCGTGCTCAGGTTGAGCACGCCCGCGCCGTTCACGGTCGCGCTGACGGGCGCACCCGCCGAGTCGGCCGCGCTCTGGAGCGCCTGCGCGAGTTGGCTCCCGGTGTAGGTGCCGTGGGTGAGCGTGAGCGTCGTCGGCGTGCCGTTGATGCCGAGTTGCAGCGTGTCGTTCGTGGCGTCGATGACGGTCGATCCGGCGAGAGCCGAGTCGCCGCTCTTGGCAGCCGCGCTCGAAGCCTGGGAGACGGTGATCGAGTGCGCGCCGATCGCGAGCGCGTCGTCGGACGCGAACGTCGAGAACCCGAGGGCGCGTCCGCCCGCCGCGACGAACACCGACGCGTGCGCGGCGACGGTCGTCGTCGTACCCGCGATCGTGTTGGTGGAACGGATGCTGCCCGCGCTCGCGAGCGCGTCGACGGTGAACGAGAGGGTGCCGCTGAAGGTGCCGTTGCCCGCGCTCACCGACGCGACCGTGTCGGCCGACGACGCCGCCGCGAGGATGTTCCATGCCGAGGGTCGCGCCAGCGCGAGCGCGGCGGTGCTGAGCGTCGACATGCCGGAGCGGATCAGTGCGTAGCTCTGCAACGCGATCTGCGCGCGCGTCCCCTCGTTCTTGATGGGGTTCTCGAGCGCGCGTTCCGACGCCACGAGCGCGCTGATGATCGCGTTCGTGTCGAGTCCGGTGGCGAGCCCGCCGATCGACTGTGATCCTGCGCCGGCGGCCGTCTGGATGAGCGACGACGTCGGATCGGTCGACGTCGTGGTCGGAGTTGTCGGCGACGTTGGGGTCGTCGACGTCGTGCTACCGATCGAAGTCAATTGCACTCACCGCCTCTGGAACGAGTTGGGAGACCCGTGTCGATCACCGGCGCTCCCGCGAAGGGTGGGGGAGTTGCCTCCCCCACGCCTCCGGGTTGTTCTTCGGCCGTTTCGGCCTGAGAACTGATCGGCTTGTTCGCCGCTTACTGGAGCAACCGCAGGATGCTCTGCGGGGCCGAGTTCGCCTGGGCGAGCATGGCCGTACCGGCCTGGAGCAGGATCTGGTCGCGGGTGAAGTTGACCATTTCCGACGCCATGTCGGTGTCACGGATGCGGCTCTCCGAAGCGGAGAGGTTCTGCGTCGTGACCTGCAGGTTCGCAATCGTCGACTGGAACCGGTTCTGGTCGGCACCGAGTTGACCGCGCAGTGCCGATACCGACGAGATCGCGGCGTCGACCAAGCCCGCCGAGATGGTGTTCTGGGTGGTGTTGGTGACGTCGATGTTCGCCAGCGCGGTGTACGTGGTGTTCGTACCGCTGGTGACCCGGATGTCGTCGATCGACACGTGGATCTGGTTGGTCGACGTGACGTTCGCGCCGACCTGGAACACACCACCTGCCGTGTTGGCGACCGTTGCCGCCCCGCTGGCCGTGATGGCCTGGGCGATGTCGGAGCCCACACCGCTGATCGCGATGCCGGTACCTGCGTCGGTGCTGTTGCGCTTGATGTTCACGGTCCAGACACCGGAGCCGAGGTCGGTGACCTTGACCGTTACGGAACCCGTGAAGCCGGCGACACCCGTGGTCTTGGCGTCGATGTCCGACTGCAGCTCGCTCTGGAACGACGCCGCCGTGGCGTAGGTGCCGGCGTTGACCGAGACGGTCGCGACCAGGCTGCCTGCGGTGTTGCCGGCGTCGATGTTGATGCTGAACTGCACGCTGGCGGTCGCACCCGAGAGCACGAGACCGTTCGTGAGTCCGGTCGCCGTGTTGGTGAGCTGACCGGCCTGCGCACCGAAGCTGCCGTCGAGCAGGTTCTGGTTGCCGAACGCGGTCGTGTTACCGATGCGGTCGATCTCGTCGCGCAGCTGCACGATCTCGTTCTGCGCGGCATTGCGGGCGGTGCTGTCCGAGGACGCCGTGTTGGCCGACTGCACGATCAGGTCGTGGATGCGCTGGAGCATCGAGTTGACCTGGGTGAGCGCGCCTTCTGCCGTTTGCACGACCGAGATGCCGTCCTGGGCGTTCTGCGTGGCAACCTTGAGCCCCGAAATCTGCTTGTCGAGGTTCTGGCTGATGACCAGACCCGAAGCGTCGTCCGCGGCCCGGTTGATCCGGAACCCCGACGAGAGCTTCTCGAGGCTGCTCGCCAGCATGTCGTTGGTGTTGTTGAGATTGCGGTAGGCGTTGAACGCCATGATGTTCGTGTTGATGCGCATCTGCGCTGCTCCTCCGTGAACCTTGGTGGCCCGATCCTTGGGCTCGGTCGTTACTTCCCCGGTGTCCTACGGGCACTGGAGACAGGAAAGCTTCGGCGTCTCCTGATGCAAGCTGTAGCCCGATGGTTGCTCCGGGCACAGACGAGACGTCCTTCACTTTTGGTGTCCCTTTTGGATGCTCGTTTTCGGGGCGCAGAACGGGGGCGCCCTGAAGGACGCCCCCGTTCCGAGGTCACTCGAGTTGGGTGCGACTACTGCAGGAGCTTGAGAATCGTCTGCGGCGCGGCGTTCGCCTGGGCGAGCATGGCCGTGCCCGCTTGCAGGAGGATCTGGTCGCGGGTGAAGTTGACCATTTCCGACGCCATGTCGGTGTCACGGATGCGGCTCTCCGAAGCGGAGAGATTCTCCGTTGTGACCTGCAGGTTCGCGATGGTCGACTGGAACCGGTTCTGGTCGGCACCGAGCTGACCCCGCAGCGCCGACACCGACGCGATCGCGGCGTCGACCAGGGCCGCCGAGATGGCGTTCTGGGTGGTGTTGGTGACGTCGATGTTCGCCAGCGCGGTGTACGTGGTGTTCGTACCGCTGGTGACGCGCACGTCGTCGATCGACACGTGGATCTGGTTGGTATCGGTGACGTTGGCGCCGACTTGGAACACGCCGCCGGCGGTGTTGGCGACCGTTGCCGCGCCGCTCGCAGTGATGCCTTGCGCGATGTCGGAGCCCACGCCGCTGATCGCGATGCCGGTACCTGCGTCGGTGCTGTTGCGCTTGATGTTCACGGTCCAGACACCGGAGCCGAGGTCGGTGACCTTGACCGTCACCGCGCCCGTGAAGCCCGCGATGCCGGTGGTCTTGGCGTCGATGTCGGCCTGCAGCTCGCTCTGGAACGACGCGGCGGTGGCGTAGGTGCCGGCGTTGACCGAGACGGTCGTGACGAGGCTGCCGGCGGTGTTGCCCGCGTCGATGTTCAGGCTGAACTGCACGCTGGCGGTCGCGCCGGTCAGCACGAGGCCGTTCGTGAGGTTCGTCGCCGTCGACGTCAGCTGACCGGCCTGCGCGCCGAAGCTGCCGTCGAGCAGGTTCTGGTTGCCGAACGCGGTCGTGTTACCGATGCGGTCGATCTCGTCGCGCAGCTGCACGATCTCGTTCTGCGCCGCGGTGCGCGCCGTCGAGTCGGACGACGCGGTGTTGGCAGACTGCACGATCAGGTCGTGGATGCGCTGGAGCATCGAGTTGACCTGGGTGAGCGCGCCTTCTGCCGTTTGCACGACCGAGATGCCGTCCTGGGCGTTCTGCGTGGCGACCTTGAGCCCCGAAATCTGCTTGTCGAGGTTCTGGCTGATGACCAGACCCGAAGCGTCGTCCGCGGCCCGGTTGATCCGGAACCCCGACGAGAGCTTCTCGA
>JAODBI010000377.1 GCA_025463875.1 Actinomycetes bacterium | reverse complement strand
CTCACGCGTCTTCGACGGTGTAGCCGCGATGGAGGCCTTCGCGGTGTCGGGTGATCACGAACAACGAGTAGTCGATGCCGACCCCGAGGCCGATCATCGCCGCGACGGTCGTCGCATCCGTTGGGATGGTGACGAACGCCGAGAGAATCGTGATCGACAGGATCCCCGCTCCGAGTCCGACCAGCGCGGTGCCG
The DNA here is from genome assembly GCA_025463875.1 of Actinomycetes bacterium. Lineage (GTDB taxonomy): Bacteria > Actinomycetota > Acidimicrobiia > IMCC26256 > PALSA-610 > PALSA-610. The sequence continues at coordinate 24,010 of JAODBI010000377.1, read as the reverse complement.
ATGGGCAATCCCATCGCGATCACAGACCCGAACGCCAACAGCAGGATCAGCATTGCCGCGATGATCCCGATCACCTCGGTCGACGGGAGACCCGGGCCTACGGCGGAGGTAGGAAGGTCACCGCCATACTCGACCTGGAGTCCGGCGCGGGTCGCGGGCGCGGTCGCGGCTTCGAGTGCAGTGAACGCGCGTTTGCCGAGTTTCTGTGTTGTCTGGTCGTACGTCACGTTCACGAGCGCGATCGCCCCGGGGGCGCTCTTGGTTGACAGGGAGTCGGAAGCGCCAACGACCTGCGGGAGCGACTTGATCGCGGTGAGAGTGGAGGCCAGCGCCGCGGCGTTGGGTCCGGCGATGAGTGTGCCGGTCCGGGCGTGGACGACCACCTGCGCGGAGCTTCCCGCCTGAGACGGGAACTTGGCCGTCAGGACGTCCTGGGCCTGCTGAGACCCGGAGCCCGGGACCTTGATGTCATCGCGCAATGTGCCGCCGGCCACCTGGCCACCGACCACCAGCAGCACCAGCGCGAGGAGCCAGCCGGCCAGTACTAGCCGGCGGCGGCGAACGGCGAAACGTCCCAATCGATACAAGAACCTGGACATGAGGCTTCCGATCCGAGGTGGCGGGAACAACGAGACTTGATCGTCAGCGTGCGCGCCCCCGTCGGTCGCCGGAAGGCCGGGAGGATCCTGGTAGTGAGAGGGCTAGGCATCGGGTGCTCGTGGGGCGCATCATGTGGCTATGGCAGTTCGAGGTGAGCTCGCCGAGTTCTTGCGGTCACATCGGGAGCGAGTGACGCCCGAAGCGGTTGGTCTTCCGTTGTTCGGAAGGCGGCGGACGCCCGGGCTGCGACGTGAAGAGCTCGCGACGCTCGCCGGTGTCAGCATCGACTACCTCGTGCGGCTCGAGCAGGGCCGCGACACGAACCCGTCTCCGGAGGTGATCGTGGCGCTCTGCGATGCGCTGCGCCTCTCCGATGACGAGAAGCGGCACTTTGCGTTGCTTGCCCTCAAGACGAACGCGGCCCCGTTTGGGGAGCTGTGCCCGTCTCGAGGCGCGCCCAGCAACGAAGTCCGGCCGACGTTGCGAACACTGCTCGATCGTGTCAATCCCACGCAGGCGTTCGTGGCCGGGCGGCTCAGTGACTTGCTCGCATGGAACGAGTCGTGGAGAACGCTCGTGACTCCCCTGGGCATCCTCGACGAGGAACAGCCGAACCTCGCCCGCTACATCTTTTTGAACCCGGCCTCGCGCCGGGTCATGTCCGATTGGGCCGGCGCCGCCGACGGCCAGACATCGGTCTTGCGTGCCGCGCATCCGCGCTGGGGCAGCGACCCACGGTTCGTCGCGCTCATCGACGAACTGCGCGCCGTACCCGAGTTCGCGAAGCGATGGGAAGCGCACACGATCTCATTGCGGCGCCCGCGGCTCACGCGCCTCGTCCACCCCGACGCCGGACAGCTCGTATTGACCCTCGAAGGGCTCACCACCGAGGACGACCAGCACCTGGAAACGTGGCTGCCGTACGACGAAACAACCGAGGCGGCCATACGCACCCTTCTCGCCACGTCGCTGCGCATCGTGCGACGCGCCTAACCCCGTCGGTCGCGTCGGATTCTCATCGCGTACGAATGCGCGGAGGCGAGTCATCGATCGTGGATGACCGCACTGCGCGATGCACGCAGGCCGACGAGGTCGCACAGCATCGCAAGCAGGGACGGCGCCGTCATTGCATCGAGCTCGCCGCGGAGTGACACCGTGCAACGTCGGGATCGGTCGCGCATCAAGACTCGTGCCTCGAGTCCAAACGCGAGGCTACGGAAGACGACGGATAGCGCAACTTGCATGTGATCTCCAACAACGAGCGGTGAGGGCGGACGCCGCGCCGCATGCGGTGCGCGACTGCAACCGCGGTCGGACGATCGAGCGAACCTGATTCTGCGCAGACGCGATCGTCCGTCGGGAGGCCGGGACGGTCCTGGTAGCGACGCGGCCAGGCTCCCATCGTCGCAGCCGTGCATCATCGACGCGACGTGCACCAGGTCGGGGCGAGTCTCGGCGCACGCGGCGCCAAGAGACTCTTGGAGGAACGGACATGGACCGGTATCTCGTCGTCGTCAACTACGACGGTCCGCATGATCGGCTCGTCGCCGAGCTGCGCGCGTTCGCGCTCGCGGGCGAGGCACGGTTTCACATCGTCGTACCGGCAGTTCCGAACGCAGGGAGCCAGACCGAAGGGCGAGCGCGCGCAGACGCGATGCGCCGGCTCGACTCTGTCGAGTCTGCACTCGCGCAGGTTCCCGGTGTCGATGGCGAGGTCGGTGACGGGAACGTCTACACGGCGATCCGAGACTCGCTTGACCGTGCTGCCTATGACGTGCTCGTCCTGGCTACTCCCCGAGTTGACGACCGCGACCGGGATCGGATCGTCGATCGCCTCGTTCGCCTCTTCGGGCTCCCAGTGGTGCAAGTGAGCGCTGATGACAGCACCTGGCTGCAACACCACCCGATCGCCCTCGGCCTCGGCCTCGATCAAGGTGTGACGCGCCGCGGACCAGTGTCGGCCGCTCGCCGCCACGGCCGCCGCAGCCTGCGGCTCCTCACGCTCGCATGCAGCCTGCTCATTGTGACGACGATCGCCGGGTTCACCTGGGGGGCGTCGCGAGGCGGCGCGACCCAACCGTTCCCGTCGCTCACCGTGACCGAATCCGACTTCACGATCGGGCTGTCGACATCGCGAGCGTCAGCCGGGCCGACGTCGCTCGTTGTCCGCAACCGAGGGCCGTCACCGCACGAGCTGGTCGTGTTCCGCACAACCCTCGCGCTCGGCGCGCTCCCGATCGGCCCCGACGGCAACGTCAACGAGGACTCGCCGAAGCTCGTGAAGATCGCCGACAGCGGCACCAACATCGCGCCAGGACAGTCACGCACGCTCTACGCCATCGTCACACCGGGCACTTACATCGCCATCTGCAATCTTCCCGGCCACTACCGGCTCGGCATGCACGCGGCACTGGTCGTGCAATGACGTGGCCTTGGAGCAGGCCGAACCCCAGAGCGGCGACCAGATTTCCGTGGCGAATCTTTGGCGAGCTCTCATGAGGGCACCCCTCGCGACCGCGACCCTTCGGTCGGCCGATCCTCGCCACGCGAAGGATCGTCGACGCGTACTCGTCCTTTCTCCAGAACCGGCCGAATCACTCTGGCCCTGCCAGTACCAGGATCAGCCCGGCCTTCTCCGACCCGTGAACAGGGGCGGATGATTCGGCCATGACCAACACACATGCAAGCCTCTCGCTGCCCTTGTCCCCCGGCCGTTGGGCGGTCGACACCAAACATTCCTCGATCGGGTTCTCCATCCGCCACCTCGGCGTCTCGAAGGTGCGGGGCCGGTTCACCCGTTTCGACGCCGACATCGTCATCGGCGAGACACTCGACACAACCACTGTTCGCGCCACCGTTGACATCGCATCGATCGACACTGCCAACGCCGACCGCGATGCTCACGTGCTGTCGCCGGACCTCATCGACGTCGCCAAGCGTCCGACCATGGTGTTCCGCTCAACGCGCGTCGCCGGTGCCGGATCGGAATATCAGGTCGACGGTGACCTGACCATCGGCGACGTCACCCGTCCCATCGTCCTCGCCGTGGAGCTTGGCGGCGTCGAATCCTTCCCCGGCGGCCCCCGCCACGCCGGCTTCGAGGCCACGACCGAGATTCGCCGCAAGGACTTCGGCATCGATCTCGCGCTGCCGCCCGGCGTCACGGTCGTCGCGCTCGGTGACGTGGTGAAGGTCGAGCTCGATCTCCAGCTGCTCGAGCCAACCAGCTGACCGCCTAGTCCGCTTCCCGCCGAGCGGACGGCCGAGACGAAGATCCCTTCCATAAGGAGCATGCCATGACGACGACCTTCACCCCTGCCTCTGCTCCACCCGATGCGCGTGCCGCAACCCCGAACGGCAGGCGCGGGCACGGCGCCATCCTCGCCACGATCTGCCTTGCCTTGGTCCTGGTCGTCGCCGGGGTGTCGATGCTCAACGTCGCCCTGCCGGACATGAGCCGAGCGTTGGGTGCATCCCAGGCTGATCAGCAGTGGCTCGTCGACGGCTACACCGTCTCACTCGCCGCCCTGTTGCTCTTCGCCGGCGCGCTCGGCGACCGGTTCGGTCGGCGCCGCGCGCTCGTCGCGGGAATCGCGCTGTTCGGCATTGCGAACGGCTTGTCGGCCGTCGCCCATTCGACCGGACCGTTGATCGGCTTGCGCATCCTGGCCGGCGTCGGTGCCGCCCTGATCATGCCGGCCACGCTCTCGACCATCACGAGCGTGTTCCCACCCGACCGGCGAGCCAAGGCCGTCGGCATCTGGGCTGGTGTCGCGGGTGCGGGCGGGACGATCGGTCTCCTCGGCGCGGGAGCAATGCTCGAGCAGTGGTGGTTTGGTTCCGTCTTCGTCGTCACGACGGGACTCGCGGTCATCGCGCTCGTGGCAACCCTGATCGTGGTCCCCGAGACCCGTGAAGGGCACACCGCCCGCGTAGACACAGAGGGTGCGCTGCTCTCGATCGCCGCGGTCGGTGGTCTCGTACTCGGGATCATCGAGGGGCCGTCGCGGGGCTGGACCGACACCGTCACGCTGTTCGGTCTTGTTTGCGGGATGCTCGCCGGTGTGCTCTTCGTGTTCTGGGAGCTGCGAAGCCGGGCGCCGTTACTCGATCCCCGCCTCTTCCGCGTACACGGTTTCGCGACCGGTTCGGCGTCGCTGTTCCTCCAGTTCTTCGCCCTGTTCGGGTTCTTCTTCGTCGCCCTGCAGTACCTGCAACTCGTACGCGGGTACAGCGCCCTCATTTCGGCGGTGGCGTTGCTACCGGCCGCGGTCGTCATGATGCCGCTCTCCACCGTCGCCGCGACACTCGCCGATCGATACGGCCAGCGGCTCGTCGGCGCCGTCGGTCTCCTCGTCGCCGCGGGTGGCTTCGTGGTGATCGCGTCGATGCAGACGGGCAGCGGGCTGATGCAGTTCGAACTCGGCCTTGTGCTCATCGGCGCGGGTGCCGCGCTCGCAATGACTCCCGCGACGAACGCGATCCTCAGGATGCTCCCGCGAGCCAAGCAGGGCGTCGCCTCCGCGGTGAACGACACCGCGCGTGAGCTTGGCTCTGCATTCGGCATCGCCATCCTCGGCAGCGCGTTCAACTCCGGGTATCGCGGCAGCATCGACGGGGCGCTCCACGGGTTGCCGCCCTCGTCCGCCGCGGCTGCGCACGCTGCACCAGCGACGGCACTCGCCGTGGCCGGACAGGCCGGGACCGCCGGACAACAGCTTGCGGCCGCGGCGCGGGACGCGTTCATGTCGGGCAGCCGCGATGCCATGGTCATCGGTGCCGCCCTCCTCGTCATCGGCGCGGCGTACGTCGCACTCCGCGGCAACCACGCAACTGCAAACGAGCACGACACTGACGACGCGCTGGACGAAGCCGAGGACGCTGACCCAGCAACAATCCTCGGAGCAGCGCTCGAGGCGGTGCCCAGTCAGGGAGCTCCGGGATGACAGCCGGACACGACCGGCCACTCGCGCATACCGAGCGGTTCGTTGCTGCGGGTGCGCCAGCACTGGGAGCCCACGCGTCCACGATCGCCACTGATCGCGTCGGCGAGGCGACAGGCAGGTCGGATGCTTCGGCGTTCTTGCCGATCGCCGAACATGGCGTTGTCGGTGACATGCACAGCGTGGCGCTGGTCGGCACGGACGGGACGATCGACTGGTACTGCCCGGATCGCTTCGACGCTCCCAGCGTGTTCGGCGCGCTCCTCGATCCCGCACGGGGCGGCCATTATCGGATCGCGCCGACGTCGCCCGGGGCCCAGGCGAAGCAGTTGTATTTCCCCGATACGAATGTGCTCATCACCCGGTTCTTGTCGTCCGAGGGGGTGGGTGAGATTCAGGACTTCATGCCCGTCGGTCGGTCCCAGCAACAGCTCGTGCGCCGGGTCGTGGCGGTGCGGGGTTCGATGACGTACCGGCTAGAGCTCGAGCCGCGCTTCAACTACGGCCGAGACGACCACGAGGTTGCGATCGGCGGCAACCACGCCCGGTTCACGAGCTCGGGCGCAACGATGTCGTTCGCGTCACCGGTCGCGTTGCGCGCCACCGCAGCCGGCGTGACGAGCGACTTCACCCTCGACGCCGGGCACAGCCGCACGTTCGTGCTCCAGGGCGGCGACCACGCTTCGGTGCTCGGGGAGGAGCAAAGCGAGGGTCTCATGCGCGCCACGATCGCATACTGGCGCGATTGGATTAGCAAATCCGACTATGTCGGGCGCTGGCGGGAACGGGTACACCGATCCGCGCTCACGCTCAGGCTGCTGACGTACGCGCCCACAGGAGCGATTGTCGCGGCGCCCACCACGAGCTTGCCCGAACATCTCGGCGGCACCCGAAACTGGGACTACCGCTACGCGTGGATACGCGACTTCGCGTTCTCGCTCTACGCGCTGGTGCGGCTGGGCTTCACCGACGAAGCACGCGAGCTCAACGGCTTCAGCCGCCTTGTCGCGCTCAGTGTCACACCCACCAACGGCACGAGTCCCCTCCGCCCCATCTACGGCGTAGACGAACACGCCGACACGACCGAACGAACGCTCGATCACCTGTCGGGCTATCAGAACAGCGCGCCAGTACGCATCGGCAACGCAGCCGGTGACCAGCTGCAGCTCGACATCTACGGCGCGCTGTTCGACTTCATCTACCTCTTCGAACAACTCGCGCTCCAAGGACATGGTCAGCTCATCGACTACGAGGGCTGGCGCGTCCTCGCCGCGCTCGTCGACTGGTTGAGCGAACACTGGCAGGAACCCGACGACGGTATCTGGGAGGTGCGCAATGGTCGCCGGCGGTTCACGTACTCGCGGCTGATGTGCTGGGTCGCGTTCGACCGTGCCATCCGCATCGCGGTCCGGCGAGCGCTCCCCGCCGATCTCGCTCGCTGGACCCGCGAACGCGACACGATCTTCGCCTGGATCATGGAACGCGGCTGGAACGAACACCGCAAAGCGTTCGTGCAATGCGAGGACTCCGACGTCCTCGACGCGTCGTTGCTACTGATGCCGCTCGTGCATTTCATCGCGCCGACCGATCCCCGATGGCTTTCGACCCTCGACGCGATCGGCCGCGAGCTCGTCGCCGACAGCCTCGTTTACCGCTACGACCCCGAGCTCGCGCCCGACGGACTCGACGGCGGCGAAGGCACCTTCTCGATGTGCACCTTCTGGTATGTCGAATGCCTCGCCCGCTCCGGGAGGCTCGAGGACGCGCAGCTCATCTTCGAGAAGATGCTCACCTACTCGAACCACCTCGGGCTCTACTCGGAGGAAATCGGCGAGAGCGGCGAGCTCCTCGGCAACTTCCCCCAAGCGTTCACCCACCTCGCAATGATCAGCGCCGCGGTCAACCTCGACCAGCATCTCTCACGCGGCCTGCGTCCGCGATGAACCCGTTCGGTATCCCCCGAACCGCTCGAGGCGATGGTGAGCGCTATCAGTGCAGTTCACGGCAGGCGATGACGTCGGCCCGGTGCCGGGGAAGGTCGTGCTGACACCCCGACGAGCGTGGGCATACTTGACCGCATGGCCGACTACCGAGTGAACAAGCGGGGTGTCGCCAAGGCTCGGGAACTAATCGACGCCCGTCAGTACCGGGTTCGCAGCCGGTGGGCTGACGTCCAACCACGCGCGGCCGAGCAAAACCGGTTTCTCAAGGCCAACGGCTGGGTCGAGTATGCCTCCTGGCACCTCGCGCTCACCGAGGGCGCATCCGACGGCACGAAGGCCCGTTACGCCTTTGTGTTCGGCGACTTCCGTCGGCTGCACCGAATGGGTTTGATCGCCTGCTACTACCGGGCCGCCGAGTGGGAGCACACAGAAGTCATGCTCGCCGCGCACAACCTGCTCGTCTATCTCGACAAGTCGAGAACATGACCCCCCTCCCCCGCTGCGAGAACTGCCGACCCGAGACCTAGCGCGGATCCCGCACTACCAAACTGTTGTCAGACGCGCTTCGATCCAGCTCGCCTGGTGTTCGAACCATCGACGGGTGATCCCGCAGTCGAACGCGAAGAACGCGTGGGGCATGTCCGGCGCGACAAAGAGGTCGACGTCGACTCCGGCTGCCGCCGCGCGGGCCGCGAGCAACAGTGAGTCGTCGAGGAGGTGGTCGCAGGATCCGACGCTCACGAGGCACGGCGGCAGCCCGCGGAGGTCGGCAAAGGCCGGTGAGATGTCGGGGGCCCGCCGCGCGTCGGGCGTGCGGCCGGGCAGGTAGCACTCGGTGAAGAACTCGATCCCTTCCGGGGTCAATACGTCGAAGCCCTCGTGGGGGCGCAGCCCGTGCTGACTCGGAGCGCCACCCCAGTCGAAGACACCGAAGATCAGGTTGAGGCCGAGGACGCGGTCGATCGCGCCGAGCTCGTCCCGCACACGCAACCCGACTGACGCGGTCATGTAGCCGCCGGCGGATTCACCCCCGATGAGCAGGCGCGGCGAACCGAACTCCGCCTCACCATTTTCGAGCAACCAGCCCGCGACGGCGACACCGTCGTCGGGGCCCGCCGGGAAGGGATGCTCGGGCGCCTTGCGATAGTCGGCCGACACCACGGCAACCCCGTGCTGCTTGGCGAGCATCTGGTTGAGGATGTCCATCATCTCCGGCGATCCCGTGACCATGCCTCCGCCATGGAAGTGGAGGTAGACCGCGCGCGCCGGTGCGTCGGGCCGGAAGATGCGGCAACGTACGCCCGCGATCTCGCGCTCCTCGGTACCGTCGATCGGGAACGTCGACGCCTGCATTTCGGCGCGTGACTGCGTAACCCTTTGGGCCCGGCTCATGACGGTGAGGTCCTGCTCGCGACGCGAAGCCGCGAACGGCCCGTTGTTCGAGTCGACCGCGGCGCGGGCCTCGGGCCGCATGGCCTCGATCTCGTCCGACCACAAGCGCAACGTTGTCATGACATCCAGTGAACAGCGATTCCGGCAGTCGCGGCAAATGGCGGGCGTTAGGAGACATGCGATGAGTGACCACGAGGACCACCGCGAACACGACGACGAGCACCGCGAGGAACACAACAATGAACGCATCGACCAACCGCACCGAGCGCCAGAACCGCAACCAGGCCGACCGGATGGAGGCACTCGAGCAGCTCATCCACACGGAACTGAAGCGGAACACGGCGATCACCGACAATGCGCGGACGATCGCGGAGCAGGTCCAGGCACAGGTCGCGCTGCTCGAGCGCACGCACGCGGACGTAGCGCGCCTGCTTTCGGCGATGTCGCCGGCCCCGGCCGCGGCGACGTGATGTCGCCGTTCGGACCGGCTCGCTCGTCGCTATTGACGCAACTGTGTAAGTCGCAGAAAACGGATCGCTCGATGACTAGGCAGGCCAGTTCGAACCGTGAGCGCAGACCCAGTTTCGGAAGGATGCGGTAGTCAGTCGCGCGCTCGTGGCAATGCGTGTCGGACCACGAACGCGACGCCGCCGACACCCACGGCCATGAGCAGTGTTACTAACGTCTCGATTCGAATCAGGCGCTTGAGCATCTTTTTCTCCTTCTCGCTCAGTGCTTACGAGAGTCAGTGAGAAGGAACGCCTGGCGGGGTTTCGCTTCCGCCAAACGACTGCATCTCGCGAGCGCGCCCAGGGCCGCCACGCGGAATTTCAGTCGAGAGCGGCACCCGATCCCGCGTCGAGCGGAAGGACGGCAGTGATTTGCGTCCCGTGTCCCGATGGGCTTCGAACCTCGAGCGAGCCACCGAGCGCTTCGACCCGGTCGGTGAGCCCAACGAGACCCGAACCACGGGCCGTATCGGCCCCACCGATGCCGTTGTCGCGAATCGACATAGTCACGCTGTCATGGTGACGCGCGAGCGAAACCTCAATACGCGTTGAGTCTGCATGCTTCACGGCGTTGGCGAGGGCCTCAGACGCGACGTAATACGCCGCGACCTCGGTCGGCTCAGGGAGCCGGCCTTCGATCGCGATGTCGAGCACGACAGGGATCGGCGAACGGCGCCCGAGCGTTCGCAGCGCCGCGCCGAGCCCGCTTTGCTCGAGGCTCGCAGGGTGAATGCCGCGCGTGATCTCTTGGAGCTCGACGACCGCGTCGCCGAGCTCGGTCGCGATCTGCGTCAGCTCGGAACGGATGCCGTGCAAGTCGGAAGGAACATCGGCTTCGGTCGCGCGCACCGCAACTGCGAGTGATACGAGCCGTTGTTGAGTACCGTCGTGCAGGTTGCGTTCGATTCGTCGACGCGCCTCGTCCGATGCCGCGACAATGCGGCGGCGCGACGCGGCCAGCTCCGAACTGCTCTCGGCATTCGCGATCGCCGTTGCAACGAGCTCCGTGAACGAAGCGAGGCGCGCCTCGGTGCCTGGCGGCAACGGTCCTTCGGACGAAGTAGCCGTCACCAAACCCCAGATATGCCCCTTGACGACGATCGGGCTTCCAACCGCCGACTCGTAGCCTGCCTCCCGCGCGGCGACGCCGATCGGGTCGGTGGCAGCAAAGAAGTCGTCGAGACGAGCGGCCCGGCCCGTCTGGAGCACCCTCCACGCGATGTTCGTGCCTTCGATCCGCCACCGCACGCCTACAGGAAACGCAACCTCCGTGGCGCTCCACGCGGCAACAATTGTAACACTGTCGTCCGGTTCGAAGCGACCCATCGTCGCGGAACCCGCGGACAACAGGCGGCCGACCTCCTCGGCGACGACCTCGAAAAGATCTGGAGGCGATCCCCCGTGTGCCACCAGCGTTGCGACACGTCGCAGCGCCGCCTGCTCGTCAGCGAGAACTCTGGCGGCCTCGTGCGACTCGGCGTTCGCGATGGCGGTTGCGACGAGCTCGGTGAACTTTTCGAGACGATCGCCCGTGTCTCGCGGTAGCAGCACATCCGTCGACCAGAGATTCATCGTGCCCCAGAGGCGGCCGTCGACGACGATCGGACTCGCGACGGAGCTGACTAGGCCGACTCGACGCGCGGTCGTCGCGAGCGCGCCGTCGGCCGTTGACCAGTCGTTCCCGTCTACCCTGGCCGACTGATGCGTACGGTAGACCTCCGCCGACGCCATCCCGCGCTGGAATTCGAAGCGGGTGCCGATCGGGACCGTGATCCGCTTCGACACACCCGCGAACACACTGGCCGGAACGTCGTCTTCGAACCGAGCCACTCCCGCGCCACAGTCGAACAGCCCGTCGACCTCGTCGCTCACCGCGGCGAAGATCTCTGCGGGCGGCACGCCCTGCGCTACGAGAGTGGCCACCCGACGCAACGCTGCCTGCTCGTCGGCGAGGCGCTCGAGAGCGGCGTGCGATTCTGCGTTCGCAATCGCGGTTGCAAGCAATTGGGTGAAATCCTCGAGACGCGCCTCGGTGCCCTCCGGCAGTGGCTCGGTACGCGGACTCGAAACGACAATGGCGCCCCACAGCCGGCCCGACACGATGATCGGAGTCCCGACAGCAGAGCGGACACCACCGACGCGAACGGCGTTTGGCAATTCGCCGGTGCGCGTCGAGTAATCATCGATACGCGCCGGCTTCCAGGTCGACCGTATTCGTCCGAGCACGCTCGGACCGTCGAGCGCAAAGCGAGTACCGAGCTCTAGAGGTGGCCCCGTCTCCGACCTTGCACATGAGGTCACTGTGCCGTCGGACTCGTAGCGCAGAACTGTCGCCGTCGGCACCTCGAGGACGCGCGCGACCTCATCGGCGACAACCGCGAACAGCCGCTGCGGTGGGACCCCTTCGGCAACAAGCGTCGCGAGGCGCCGCAGCGCCCGCAGCTCGTCATCCGGTCGCAGCCCCTCGCTCACTTTGTCCAGTCTGTTCCCTGCTCGCCGTTCCCGAAAGAGTGCTCTTACCGCATCTCGAGGTAGGCCAGCACCGCCAGCACGCGGCGGTGATCGGCAAGCGCTTCCGGAATATCGAGCTTCATGAGGATCGTACGAATGTGTTTCTCGACCGTTCCTTCCGCAACGAAGAGCTGACGCGCGATGCCGGCATTCGACCGGCCTTCGGCCATGAGCGCGAGCACCTCCCGCTGCCGGAGCGAGAGGCCGTCGAGTGGATCGTGCACCCGACGGGCAGAGACGAGCTCGTGAACGAGCGCCGGGTCGACGAAAGTTCCGCCGCCGACGATGTAATCCAGTGTGTCGACGAAGTCGTCGGCGTCTGTGACACGCGACTTCAAGAGATAGCCACTTCGTTCGCCGCTGCCGATCACCTCGATGGCTTGAGCCAGTTCGACGTGCGCAGACAACACGACGATTGCCGTGTTCGGAAACTCCATCCGGATCGCGCGCGCCGCCTCCAGTCCCTCGGTCGTGTGCGTCGGCGGCATGCGGATGTCGACGATCGCCAAATCGGGCCGCTCGCTCCGTACGCGTTCGAGGAGGCCGGTCGCGTCGCCACTTTGTCCGATGACATCGAACCCGCGGCGCGTGAGCAGACTGGCGACGCCTTCACGGAGGAGGAAGTCGTCCTCCGCGAGCACCACGCGCGTACCGTTCGACACGCGCGTCAAGTCTTGACGCTTTCCCAACGTGGCGCCAGTAGCACCGCGGGGGGCGTGCTCGCTATCCCTCCGGGGTGCGGGCATCGCCGAGAACATCGGTGATCCTCGGGAGTGAGAGATCGGCCTTGGGTATGAACCCGAGGGCGGGCGTGGTCGCGAGGCGGTCAATGAACTCGGTCTCGCTGTGCGCCGAGATCAGCACGACTCGTTGGTGGTGCACGTTGGTCAGGCGCGTCGCGAGATCGAAGCCGCTCTCGGGGCCGAGCTCGATGTCGACCAGCACACAGTCTGGTTGTAACTCGCGTGCGAGGTGGACTGCCTCGACACCATTCGACGCGACGCCGACGACCTCGGCGCCCTGCCGTTGGAGGAGGTCGCGCGCGGCCTGACCGAAACGGGGGTTGTCATCGACGATGAGGAGGCGCGATCGCATGTTCTTCCGTGGTCTTGTTCATCCACCAGTGTCGCGACCCGCACGCGCCGCACGCATTGCAGCTAGCACTACTTTCGCAGCACGGGTGGCCGGGCACGCGAATGGCGGCTGCCTTCGACGACGGGCCGCAGCGCAGGCGCGATGTTGAACAAGTTGCTCACACGCCTCGACCCGAGAGGACAACTGGTGACGTCGACGACGAACGCTACAGAGGCCCTTTTCTGTCCGACTACACACTGGCACCCAGGAGCACCCGCGACGGAACACGGGCCAAGATGACGTTGCTCTACGAGAATGAATCACAACAACGCGGACTCATCGGACGGGACGACCAGATCGAGCGGCTCTGCTCCTTCATAGACTCGGCGACCAGCGGCGGTGACGCGATCGTTGTCCTCGGTGATCCGGGGATCGGGAAATCCTCGCTCTTGAACCTCGCGAAGGAACACGCCGCTCGTACCGGCTTTACGATCCTCGAATCAGCAGGCGTCGAATCCGAGAGGGGTCTTCCGTACGCCGGTCTCGACCTGTTGCTTCGTCCGATCCTCGACACCGCCGCCGCGCTGCCCTCGGTGCAACGCGAGGCGTTGCTCACCGCGGTCGGCCTCTCTCCGGGTCCGGCACCCGAGCCGGTTCTGGTCGGACTCGCCGTGCTCAACCTGATTTCCGAGGTCGCCGCTCGCGGCGCCGTCCTGGTCGCGGTCGACGACGTACACCGGCTCGACACGCCGACACACGAGACGCTCGCGTTCGTCGCCCGCCGCGCCGGACGAGCCGCGTTCGCGATGATTACGACCGCGCGCAAGGGCTCCGCCGGCCCGCTCTTGACTGCCGGTCTCCCCGAGCTCGACCTGCATGCGCTGCCCGACGCGGCCGCTCGCGATCTCCTGGCGCGAAACGAGCCTGATCTCAGCCCCACCGCGCGCGAGGAGGTCTTGCACGACGCGCTCGGCAACCCGCTCGCGCTCGTCGAACTTCCGATCGCCCGCCGCGCCGCCGACCCGTCGCGGCCCCTGACCGCGGGGCTCGAGCGCGCATTCGCGGGCGGCTTCGGTGAACTTCCCGACGACACGCGCGACGCGGTTCTGGCCGCGGCCGTCGCCCAACGCGAGGACGTAGCCGAGATCATGGCCGCCGGATCGGTACTCGCAGGCCACGAACTGAGCGTCGACGCGCTCGATTCCGCGATGACGGCAGGGATGCTTCAATTCGACGAGATGCGGGTGCAATTCCGCCATCATCTCGTTCGTTCGGCAGTGCTTCAGGCCGAGCCGCCCTCACGGTGCCGGGCGGCGCACGCCGCGCTCGCCGAAGCAGTGCAGGGCGATGCCTTTCGGCACGCGTGGCATCGCGCCCACGCGATCGTGGGACCGGACGATTCCGTGGCCGACGAGCTCGAACTCGGTCACGCCACCGCGTTGCGACGCGGTTCGCCGCTCGCGGCGATTTGGGCACTCGAACGATCCGCGCAGCTGTCGACCGATTCGTCACTGCGGGCACGGCGCCCGCTCTTGGCCGCCGAATACGCCTTCGACCTGGGTCGAGCCGACATGGTCGATCGCATGCTCGACGACGCGTCGCGTTCTCAACTCTCCGACCTGGACCGGGCTCGCGTCGAATGGTTGCGCGAGATCTTCAACGACGGCGTACCCGGCGACGCTGCGCGCGTGCACGAACTGTGCGCGGTCGCGCGGCAGTCATTCGCAGCCGGCGATCTCGACCTTGCGCTGAATCTCGTCTTGGCGGCTGCGATGCGGTGTTGGTGGGCGGATCCCGGGCGCGCCGCACGCGCCGACGTTGTGAAGGCCGCGCGTGAGCTTCCCAATGTTGACGATGATCCTCGCGCCATCGCGGCGATCGCCGTGGCCGACTGGAACATCGCGACCGAGGTGGTCGAGCGCCTGGAGAGGGTCGTACTCGAGACGGTCGACGACCCCGTCGAGCTCCGGCTCTTGGGTGCGGCGGCGCACGCCGTCGGCCACACAGTTCGGTCGATCGACTTCCTGATCCGGGCCGAAACGAAGCTGCGAAAACAGGGGCGTCTAGGCCTCCTCGTTCACGTTCTTAACATTCAGATCCTCAACTGGGTGGCGGTGGGCGACTGGGATGCCGCGTCGGACGCAATCGCAGAGGCGCGTCAGCTCTCCGAGGAAACCTCCCAACCCCTATGGGAGACCGTCAGCCTCGCCCTTGCCGCAGTGCTCGCCGGACTTCGCGGCGACAACAACGAAGCACAGGCATTCGCGAGCCAGGCCGAAAAGTTCGCAAGCAGCCGTCGCCTCAACGCACTGTTGGCCCCAGTGCAACTGGCGCGGGGCGTCGGCTGGATCAGCACCGGCGGTTACAGCGAAGCATACGACGCGTTGCGCCGCATGTTCGATCCGTCCGATCCCTCCTTCCACTCGGCCGAGCGCAACCACGCGATCATGTTTCTCGCCGAGGCGGCGGTCCGTGTCGATCGCATCGCCGACGCGCGATCCGTCATCGCCGCGCTCGACGAGGAGGCGAAGACCGTCGCGTCACCGATCCTCCATGTGCAACTCTCGTACGCCCGCGCCGTGCTCGCCGACGACGATCACGCGGAGGAGTTCTATCTCGAGGCGCTCACTCAGAACTTGACCCGGTGGCCATGGGCCCGCGCCCGGATCGAGCTCGCCTACGGAACCTGGCTGCGGCGTCATCGCCGGGCCTCGGAATCACGAGCACCATTGCGTGCGGCACGCACCACGCTCGGGCTCGTCGGCGCACGCCGTTGGGCAGACCAGGCCCGTGCCGAGCTGCGCGCGGCCGGCGGACGGGACCCAGGCGCCGTGCCGAGAGCTCACGATGCACTCTCGGCCCAAGAGATGGAGATCGCCCGTCTCGCCAGCGTGGGACTCTCGAACCGGGAGATCGGCGAACGTCTCTACCTGTCGCACCGCACCGTCGGTTCACATCTCTATCGGATCTTTCCGAAGCTCAACATCACTTCGCGCGGACAACTCACCGCCCGCCTCGAGCCGACTTGAGCTGCGCGAGCACGCGTCCGCGTGATGGACGCACCGCTGCGGTCCTTCACACTTGGCAGTCACCTCACATTTCCGAGACAGCAAGCATTTCTCACGCAATGAAGGGCCTCGACAACGAACTGCTCGTGGGCCTGGTTGGTGACGACCGAGCCGATCCCGAGCGATGTTGCCGACCGCATTCAAAAGACATTCCGGCGCCGCGCCATCATCGACGATTCGCTGATCGAGGTCTCGAACAGCACGAACACGATCTACCTCGACGGCAACGTCGATTCGTGGACCGCCCGCGACGCCGCCGACGACGCCGCGTGGAAAGCGCCCGGCGTCGACAACGTGGTCGACCGCCTCGAAGTGGTCATCTGAAACGCCCACGAACGAGAGCTCGGATCGACTCGTTCAGGTCGGCCCGAGCTCGTCTCGCGAGAACACCTATAAACCGTGCTGGAACTTACCCGCGCGGGAGCGGTCCTCCGGATCGGTGTAGATGTCGGTGGCGTACGCGACCATCGCGAACTCCATTCGCTCACGCGCGAGTCCTCCGCGAGGCAAGCTCTTGAGGAGGTCGTCACCGGGCGGTTGGGGTCAGGTTCTCACTCCAGGCTCCGCGAGCTCGTCGGCCTCCCTCTGAGCGAGATCCGCCGTCCAGCACCGCGTACTCGGCTTCCTCGATCGCCGCGTACGCGTAGTCGATCGCGAACGCGGCGTCGTCGGCCTGCTTGGAGGCGAGTTGCGCAGACTTCAGGACGTGGGCGGCTTTCTTGTGATCTCGATCATGAACCTCTCGCGCCGTCAGGCACTTGCCTCGACGACTGCGTTCGACGCTGAACGCAGTCGTCGATCACTGCAGTCGAATGACAGAAGCGTCTCGATCATTACTCCGTCATCGTGAGAACCATGCCGGCAATGGAAACCGTTCCGCACGCCGACGACATCGCTGCGGACTGCCGACCCGGCGCATCTGCCGCCGGCAGTGACGCGGACTTCGGAGTCGTGACGTCTTCATTCGGACCACCATGGAAACTCGCCCTCACCGGCGGGGTCGCCGTCGCCGTCGCCGTGGGCACGTGGGTGGTGGTACGCGCGGCGGTCGCCGGGACGCTCGTATTGGCGACGCGTGGCGACCGGCGGCGCTGGTGGGTCCGCTTCGCTGCCGACGTCATCGAGCTCGCGCTCGGTGTCGCATTTATCGCGCGGCTCGTCGACACCGTGCATGCTGCCGCGCTGACACTGGGCGCGATCGCGGTCCGCGCGGGCACCATCGAGATCGCGACAGCCGTCATACACATGCGACGGCCGCGACCCGCATCGGTAGAAGTCAACGCGTCTCCAATGGGAGTGTGACATGCAGACGAACGAGCGATCAGTCGACGCCGAGCCATGGGTGGGCGCGCTTCGACGGGAGCTGCTCGACTCAGGGTTCGACCCGTCGCGAGTTGATCAACTGCTCACAACCACACTTGAACGCTTTCGATCGAGCCGCATACACGACTTCATACCGTTGCTTGTCGAACGAGCTGTGTACCGTGGGTTACGCGGTCAAGGGTGACTGCGCCGACGAGGTGAGCAGCCCGTCAGACGGCGCCCGTCGGAAGGAACGGCCCTCCTGACGCTGAATCGCCGCAACGCCTCGTACGTGCGAACCGTACGTTGCCGGGATGTCGCGCTGTTCGGCGCGACAACAACCTTACGTTCCCTCGATGGTGACATGCCCGCGAAGCCGCGCTCTCGGGACTACTACGGAATCAGTTCCGGAACTAATCCCGCGGACCGGCAGGCGCAGACACACGCGGTCTCGTGATGCGCAGCGCGGGATTGCATTCTGTGACGTCGTTCGGCGTCGGGTACGCCGTTCTTGCGGTCAACGTCGTCCTCGACGGCGTCGCGTTCGCGTACGCGCTGCGGGAGACGAAGCGAGGGGCCCGAACACGACGTCGCTCCATCGTTCAGTACATCCGGCGAACGACGGAGCCGGCGACGGCGACAGCGACGGAGCTGATCGCGCATTCGATCTGTGACGCCCTCCGAGATGCATGAGGGATGACTGCGCGGCTCCCTGATCGGCCACGTTCGGACTAATGGCGCTGATCGTCTTCGTCTGGGCCGCTCTTGGGCCCCGGAAGATCGCGGCCGAGAGACCAAGACGACTGAGGGACAGCTAGGTATCCATCACGGCCCGACCATCTCACTTTGCGGCTAGATCGTCTTAGAGGCTGAGGACACCGAGGCCCGCTGGCGCTCTTCCCCCAGTGGTCACCGGCCGCACACGATTGCGAAGTTCTCTCGCCGACGGTCGTAGATCGTCATGGTTCTGGGGTCGACGTGGCGTGCGGCGATCCTGCACATCACGCAGCAGTACGCCGGCGGTCACGGGCGCGCCGGGTATTGAAGAGCGGCGAGTAGCTGACTGTGCAGGCTGGCGTTCGAGTACAGGCCGCCGCCCTTATCACTTGAACGTCCACCGGTTCTGTCGGTGAATCGGCCGCCGGCTTCTTCGACCAGGAGAACCCACGGCGCGTGATCCCAGATATGGCAGCACTCGGCCAAGAAGGCATCGATTTTGCCACGAACGAGCTCGACCGGCGGAACGGGAGTCGCCGGTGCCCGCGCCGCACTCGGTGGCAGACGAGCTCTGGACTCGTCGTCCACAGCACCAAGCATGGCCTCGGCAAGCGTCGACGTCGTACTGACCTTGAGGCGCCGCGTCTGGGTGTCCTCGCGCGGCCAGGACGACTCGAAGGAACCGCCACCTCGGGTCGCCCACCAACAGCGTCTCAGCGCGGGCGCGGTGACGAGCGCGACCTCGGTGGTCCCGTGAACCTCCAGAGCAATCTGAACTCGCCAGTTCGGATCGCCCCAACTGAAGAACGAGGTGCCGTCGATCGGATCGAGGATCCAGACCCGATCGGATTGGCCGAGTCGACCGAGTTCCTCGCCTAGGAACGCATCGTCGGGACGCGCCTCCGACAACGTCTCCCGAAGCAAGCGCTCGACCGCCCGGTCGGCTTCGGTGACCGGTGTGCCGTCGGCCTTCATCGTTGCCGAAACGCCCGACTCGAAGTGCGCGAGCGCGAGTTCCGCCGCCCGGGCCGAGGTATCGAACGCGAGCTGGAGGTCATCAGCGCGGTCCATCGCAGCTGACGCTAGCCACCAAGCCCCGCTTTCGAAGTGCCGATAGGGGACGCTCGCGAACGCGAGCACGCGGTGGCGTCTCGCGGTCGTTCACGCGTACATATCTGCATCGATCGAGTACTCGCCGCGACGGCGCGGGATCCGGCAATATGTGCGCGTGGGCACGCAGGCGTTCATCGAGCAGCTCCGTACCGATGGCTACGTTGTGCTTCCCGATCTTGTCGGCCCGAGCGAACTCGATCGGATCAAACGACAACTTGCGCCGCATCTCGCAAGTGCTCCGTTCGGCCGCAACGACTTCGAGGGTTTGCGTTCGCAGCGGCTGTATGCGTTGCTCGCCAAGGCGCCCGCCGTCGTCGATCTGGTGATTCACCCCGAGGTACTAGCGGTTCTCGATGAGTTGTTGGAGCCCTCGTATCTGCTGTCCGCAAACATCGCAATCAACGTGCATCCGGGTGAGACCGCGCAGATGCTGCACGCCGACGACGGGTTTTGCGCGCTGCCGCGGCCGCGCCGCGCCCTCGGCGTGTCGGCCATTTGGGCGATCGACGACTTCACGGATACCAACGGTGCGACCGAGATCCTGCCCGGGAGCCATCTCTTCGGCGGCGAAGTCGTCGCGCCCGATGATGCTCGGATCCGAACGATCGAGATGAGTGCCGGATCGGTCGTGGTGTTCTGTGGGACGACGCTCCATCGCGGCGGCGCGAACTACTCGAACGACACGCGGCTGGGAATTACGCCGCAGTACTGCGACGGGTGGATCCGACAGATCGAAAACATGGCGCTGGCGATACCACCGAGAATCGCCTCGTCGCTTCCACCCCGGGCGCAAGACTTGCTCTACGGCATCTACCCTCCATTCATCGGCTATGTCGACGGCCGCGATCCACGCCGACTGCTCGATGGTCCTTCGGGCTGAGAGGGATCACAGCGTCGAGCCCGAGGTGACTGACCTCGCGCCCCATTCTGCCGATGCATTCCCGACACGATCACGCATCCCGACAACTCAGTGGCGCTCATGCGCCGTGATGGTTCCAACGGGATGCGTCTACCGCAACCTGATTTCAGGATTGGGCGCACGAACTACCGCTCTGTACTCGCAGTGCAACGCGGGATCGGTCATTATGCGTGTCCGACCGGTGAGCGCGGATTGGGGGCGACATGGACAAGGTTGACTACGACGCACGCTTGCACGCCGTCTATGTCGCCGGCCGGCAGATGTCGCCCGATCCACTACAAACCTGGATGGAGGCGTTCGCTCGCCACCTGCCGGAGACACGGCCATTGGTCTGGCTCGACCTGGGCTCGGGTACCGGCCGCATGACACCCGCTTTGGCGCGTGCGTTCGGCGGTCGCGCCCACGGAGTCGAGCCGTCAGACAAGATGCGTGCTCAGGCGGTTGCCCACGCTGGCCATCCCGCTGTCACGTACGCGGCTGGGTCTGCCGAGCACATCCCGTTGCTAGATGCCTCGTGTGACGCAGCGTTGCTGTTCTTCGTCTGGCACCACGTAGTCGACCGCGCGGTCGCTGCTCGGGAGTTGCGCCGGGTCGTCAAGCCAGGTGGCACGCTCTTCGTACAGGCGAACTTCTCCGACCGGATGCCGGATGTCTGGTGGTTCCGCATCATGCCCGAATGGAGGAACGTCGACTCGGCGCAGTTCCGCTCCGAGGAAGAGGTGAAGACTGACTTCGCCGGCGCCGGGTGGACGCTCATGTCTCATGATGAAGTCACCTGGCTTCGCTCGGCGAGCCTGGCCGAGGACTTCGAAAAGCTGGAGCTGCGCGCCGTCTCAGCCTTCGAGCACATGAGCAAGGACCTCATCGAAGAGGGCTTCGCCAGGATCGAGGCGGCGCTGCCCTCACTTGACGGTGGGCCTCAATACGAAACGAGCGAGCTGCTCGTCTTCCAGCGCTAGAGGTCTCCGGCCTACACGTGCGGAGGCCATAACTGCATCGATCGGCACTCGCCGCGCTGACGCGCGGTCGGACATCTGTACGCGGCGAATCGGCCCCGTCGAACCGGTGATTCGCGTTGACGTACTCGTTGAACGCGATGACACGAGGCTCCCGGGTATGCACGAACTCGACGAGGCCAGGCACTCGCGCAGTCTCTGCGTCGAGCATTCCTGGCTTGAGCCGGTTGATGGCGATGAAATGAACGGCCCAGTCATGGCACCTCCTGAGAACCGGCTACCTGGGCTAACTGAGGAAGGCGAGCAGTGCGGCGTTGACTTCGTCGGGATGCGTCCAGCCGATGTTGTGCGGACCGCCCTCGACCGAGACGAGAGTGCAATCGGCGATCAGCGCCGGAAGCTGCGCGGCGGTCGAGTCGAACGGAAGAATGCGGTCCTAGGTGCCGTGCATGACGCCGCACACGTGTTGTACGGCGAGTGGCTCCGGCGTGAGAACCGGCGCGTCGAAGCTCGCGAGCACCTGCGCGCGGCGCACGAGATGTTCACCGCAATGGGGACGCACGCGTTTGCCGAACGGGCGCGTAACGAGCTGTTGGCGACCGGCGGGACTGTCCGCAAGCGCACGCCCGATTCGTTCGACGAACTGACGCCGCAGGAGGCGCTTGTCGCTCGCCTCGCTTCTGACGGGCGCACGAATCCCGAGATCGGGCAAGTTAGGGGCCGTCGTTGAGGATGAGAAGACCGACTTTCGAAGGCCTTGGTCAAGCAGCCGTGTAGCCACCGTCGATTGGGAGCGCGACACCGGTGACGTAGCTGGCCTTGGCGGAGGACAGCCACACCACCGCGTCGGCGATCTCGCTCGCATGCGCGATCCGACCAATTGGATGGGCCGCGATCAGCGGCTCGACGTAGTCGTACAACGCGCCGGAGGAGTCATGGATGAGCGGCGTGTCCACGAGGCCGGGGCACACCGTGTTGACCCGGATTCCCTTGGCGGCGAACTCGAGTGCCGCGCTCTTGGTCAGCCCGATGCCCGCGTGTTTGGAGGCCACGTATCCGGAGTGACCGGGAACCCCGAGGAGTCCCGCGCCAGAACCGATGTTCACGATGGAGCCGAACCCCTGCCGTTGCATCAAGTCCAGCTCGTGCTTCATGGCGTGAAACGTGCCGCGCACGTTGGCCGCGAGCATCTCGTCCAGCATCTCGCTCGTCCACTCCGTGGTCGGCAGCTCGGCTGAACCGTCATAGCCCGCGCTGTTGACGGCCACATCGAGCGCCCCTGCCTCGCCGGCACCTGCTTCGACTGCGGACCGCACCATCGACTCGATGGTCACGTCGCACTTCACCGATTGTGCCGACCCGCCGGCTTCCGCGATGAGGCTGACCGTGTCGTTCAGGGTGCTCTCGGTTCGTCCGGCAACAGTGACGAAGCATCCTTCGGCCGCCAGGGCCAACGCGCACGCTCGGCCAATGCCCGAGCCGCCGCCGGTGACGAATGCTCGCTTTCCTTCGAATAGCTTGTCCATAGTCGTTGACCTCCGTTGATGGTTGATGGCGTCGGCCCTAGCGAGTCGCTCAGGCCTCGGCGATGAGCTCCGTGATCGACTGGACCTCTTCGAGTGAGAGGTCAATGCGCGCAGCGGCCAGGTTCTGGTCGAAGTGGTCCGCGCTGGTGGTGCCTGGGATCGGCACGCTCACCGTCGAGCGGTGAAGGTGCCACGCGAGTGCAATCTGTTGGATGGTTGCTTGGTGCAGCTCGGCGATCGGCGCGACGGCTGCGCGGATGACGGCCGCGTTGTCCCCGTCGATCGTCGCCGGGTGGTACGGGCAGAACATGGCGCCTGCCGCTTCGGCTGCTGCGAGCAGCGGTCCGCCGAGCCGAGAGCTCAGGTTGTACTGCGCGGTCGCCGCCGCGATGTCAACGATGGCCCGTGCGGCCTCGAACTGCTCAACGCTCACGTTCGACAGACCGATGTGGCGAATCACGCCTTGGTCGCGGAGTTCGGCGAGGGTCGCGACCTGATCTTCGAAAGGCGCGTCGATCGCTCGCCCACTGTGCAGGTAGTACAGGTCGATCGTCTCGACACCGAGTCGGCGAGCACTCATGTGCGCGCTCTGCCGCAGGTAGTTGCGGTTGCCGATCGCATCCAGCGTCGAGTAGTCGAACCCACCGCGCACGAAGCCGCCCTTCGTGGCGATCACCAGATCATTCGGATAGGGATGCAGCGCGTCGTGGATCAACAGCTCGTTCGAATGCGGCCCGTACACGTCGGCAGTATCGATGAGCGTGACGCCGGCATCGGCGACATGACGCAGCAGCGCATTGGCGCCGTCGCGGTCGGGGTATTCGCCCCAAACCTGCGGCCCGGTCAGTTGCATTGCGCCGTATCCGATACGGCCTACGACGAGGCCGTCTGCGATTTTGATCGCGTTGTCCGAACGAGATTCCCGGTTGGTCACCGTGCTCATATCTGACCTCCTTTCTTTGTCGCCAGGCCAGGCACTGGCGGCGACTCGATCAAGTGAGTGAGACGCATTGGACGATTAGGCGGGCATGGCGGCCCGGTGCAGTGGGCGCGCGAGGAGCCCGGCCTGGATGACGAAGGACGCTCCGCCAGCGCTCGCGCTCGTCGCGCCGGCGTGAGTCATGCCGGTCCAAGCGGCTATCTCTGCTTACTGAGGAACGCGAGCAGTGCGGCGTTCACTTCGTCGGCATGCGTCCAGCCGATGTTGTGCGGACCGCCCTCGACCGAGACGAGCGTGCAATCGGTAACCAGCGCCGGAAGCCGTGCCGCGGTCGACTCGAACGGCAGGATGCGGTCCTCGGTGCCGTGCACGACAAGTACGGGAACGTCGATCTTCGGCAGGTCGGCACGGAAGTCGGTCAGCCAGGTATCGACGCACGCGTACGTGGCGAATGGCGAGGAACCGGCTGCAACGTTGAAGCTGGCCTGCCAGGCGCG
>JAODBI010000363.1 GCA_025463875.1 Actinomycetes bacterium | reverse complement strand
ATCGGCGGGTTGGGATCGTTGATCAAACCGCCGTAGAGCAACCAAGCCCCGAATCGCACCGTCGTGAGGTGCGGCAGGCAACCCGCGGGGACGCTTACCCGGTAGCCGACCCGAGGCACGAACGTGGGCGTGGCGAGGCAGAGCACGGTCGGGCTCAATCCGGCCGTCGTCACGCCCGCAATCAGATGACCGCTTGTCGCGCTGACGAACATGAGCACGAGGTAGTCGAAGTCAGGAGAACCTTGGGCGTCGATGAGCCAGAGCGCTTCGGCCTTGCCCGCGACCCAGGTTGCGTCGGCCAACGGGTTGCTCGGTGCCTTGACCGTCATTGCGAATCCGGTGCCGCTCGAGTTCTGGAGCATTCCGGCGCCCGTGATGTCGCCGTGGGTCGACGGGACGTCGCCCACTGGGTCGTGGATCGTCATGGGCGGTACCGGCGCGGCGAGCGCGTTGACCGCTGCTGCGCGCGCCTGCGCGGCGACACCGTCGATCCGGGCGCGCAGTGCAGCCGTCGCAACGGCTTCTGTCTTCAGTGCGTGCGGGGTCGGCGTCGGGGCGGCCGAGGCCGACCCGACGAAGCCCACGGACGACGCGCCAACGCCCAAAGACGCGACGACACACGCCGCAAGAATCCGCCGCCGTTGCATGTCCGCCCCTCGCCCCCAGAATAAGTACGTGGACGATACATGTACGCGCCGAACAACTGAAAGTGAGCGTGGCGAATGTCGCATTCGCCGAATGCGACGGAACCGGGACGAGGTGCGCACCTCGATGAAACAAGCGCAGGCGCCGCGGTGCCGACTTCTACGCGAGTGGGTCGGCGAAGGGATTGGAGCCGATCGTCGGATCACCGAACGGATCCGCGTCCGCCGCCGGACGTCCGACGGTGAGCTCGTCGATGCCGAGCTCCGCCGCGATGCCCTCGTAGCCGGTGCGCTCGAGCTCGTCGGCGAGCTCCGGTCCGCCGCTCTTGACGATTCGGCCTGCGAGGAAGACGTGTACGCGGTCGGGCCGCAGCTCGGCGAGCAGGCGCGCGTAGTGCGTGATCGCCAGCACGCCGACCTGACGATCCTTGGCGAGGGCGTAGACGCGCCGCGCGACGTCGCGTAACGCGTCGACGTCGAGGCCCGAGTCGATCTCGTCGAGCACGGCGAATCTCGGCTCCAGGACCGCGAGCTGCACTGTCTCCGCGCGCTTCTTCTCGCCGCCGGAGAACTCGGTGTTCACCCCGCGCCGCAGCAGCGCGTCGGGGACGCCGACCGCGCGCGCTTCGGCCGCGATCCGCTCGTGTAGGTCGGCCGGGACCGCGCCGCGGGCTTCGAGGGCGGCGCCGACGACCGACTCGAGCGGCACTCCCGGTACTTCGACCGGGTACTGCATCGCGAGAAAGAGCCCGTGGTGCGCGCGTTGCCACGTGGGAAGACCGAGGAGCTCCTCGCCGTCGATCGTGACCGAACCGCGCGTCACCTCGTACTCGCCGCTCCCCATGAGCGCGTGCGACAGCGTCGACTTCCCGGAGCCGTTCGGTCCCATCAACGCGTGCACCTCGCCGGTACGCACCTCGAGGTCGACGCCCCGCAGGATCTCGTGACGGGAGACGGTTGCGTGCAGGTCGGAGATGCGCAACACGTGGTCGGCGCCATTCGAAGACGCGGTCATGGCAAGACCACCAACACGTCGTCACCGTCGACCTGCACCGTGTACACGGGAACGGGCTGGGTCGCGGGCAACGTCTGAGGCTCGCCCGTGACCAACGAGAAGGTCGACCCGTGCTTCGGGCACTCGATCTCGCGCTCGTCCTCCCACACGTCGCCCTCGGAGAGCGAGTAGTCGGCGTGCGAGCACTCATCGCCGAGTGCGTAGAAGTCGTCACCGATCCGCACGACGGCGATGCGATGCCCATCCACGTCGAAGCGACCGGCGGTTCCCGGCGCGATGTCCTTCAGCGCACAGAGGCGGACGAGCTGACCCATCATCGCCTCGCCCGGGCGTGTTCGAGCTTGTCGACGACCGAGCGACGCAGACCACGGGTGAGCGCACCGACCGGCAGGCGCTCGAAGACGTCGTCGAAGAATCCGAGCACGATCAGCCGCTCGGCCTCTTCGGGCGGGATGCCACGCGACTCGAGGTAGTACAGCTGCTCGTCGTCGATCGGGCCGACCGTCGAGGCGTGCGAGCACCGGACGTCGTTCGCCTCGATCTCGAGGTTCGGGATGGACTCCGCGCTCGCGCCTTCGGTGAGCACGAGGTTGCGGTTGGTCTGCGAGGCGTTCGCCTTCTTCGCCGGCGGCCGCAGGTGCACCAGACCGGAGTAGACGGAGCGGGCGGTGTCCTCCACCGCGCCCTTGAACAGAAGGTCGCTGCGCGTGTTCGGCGCGTCGTGGTCCTGAAGGGTCCGGAAGTCGAGCATCTGCTCGCCGTCGCCGAAGTACACCGCGAGCTGGTCGCTCTCCGCGCCCTGGCCGGTGAGTAGGGCCTCGCTCCGCAGGCGGGCGTAGTCGCCGCCGAGCGCCACGGCCGACGTGCGGAGCGTGGCGTCGCGTCCGACGTGCGCGCGCTGGAACCCGAGGTGCCAGGTGCGGGAGCCGTGCTCCTGCACCGTCAGGTAACGCAGGTGCGCGTTGTCCTCGACGAGCAGTTCCGTGACCGCGTCGACCAGGTGGTCGGTATCCGGCGAGCCGAAGCGGTCGAGGACGGTCGCCTCCGCGCCCTCACCCAACGACACGAGCGTGTGGGGGAACGACGCGCGGCCGTCGCCCTCGCACCAGTGCAGCACGAGGATCGGGTTTTCGACCACGACGCCGGCGGGAACGTGCACGAACGCACCGCCGGCGAGGAAGGCATCGTGCAGCACCGTGAACGCGTCTTCCGACCGGCTCGACGCGCGTCCGATCAGCGTTGATACGAGGTCGTCCTCGCACGTGGCGATGCCGCAGGCGCGGACGCCTTTGGCCTCGAGCGCGGGATCCAGCTCGTGGTGCACGACGCGCCCGTCGCGGACGACGATCATGCCCGCGTGCTTGCCCGCTTCGGCGGCCCACGGACCGCCGCCCGGCGCGCGTTCGTCGCCGGGCGCGCCGAGCTCTTCCGCCGCGAACGGTCGGTAGCGGCCGAGGTCGAGCCGATCGATGCGCGAGTAACGCCAGATCTCTTCGGAAGGAGTGGGCCAGACGACGTCGGCGAGCCGCTCGACGGCTACTTCACGCCGCCGAGCCAACCACTCCGGGCCTCCGAGCGCGCGCGCAGCATCGGCCGTGAACGCGGCGGTCATCTCTTAACCGACCGCGCCTTCCATGTTCAGCTCGATGAGACGCGACAGCTCGACCGCGTACTCCATCGGGAGTGTCTTCGTGATCGGCTCGATGAAGCCGTTCACGATCATGGCGGTGGCCTGCTGCTCGCTGAGTCCGCGGCTCTGGAGGTAGAAGAGCTGGTCGTCGCCGACCTTCGAGACGGTCGCCTCGTGACCGATGCGCGCGTCCTTCTCTTCGATCTCCATATAGGGGTAGGTGTCGCTGCGCGACTCCTCGTCGAGGATCAGTGCGTCGCACCGGACGTGACTCTTCACGTGGTGCGCGCCCTCTTCGACCTTGACCAGCCCGCGGTACGTCGTGCGCCCGCCGTCCTTGCTGATCGACTTCGAGTCGATGATCGAGGTGGTCTCCGGGGCGGCGTGCGTCATCTTGGCGCCCGCGTCCTGGTGCTGACCCTTGCCCGCGTACGCGACCGACAACACCTCGCCGTGCGCCTTCGGGCCGGTCATCACGACCGCCGGGTACTTCATCGTGAGCTTGGATCCGAGGTTGCCGTCGATCCATTCGACGGTCGCTTCCGTCTCGGCCCGCGCCCGCTTCGTGACGAGGTTGTAGACGTTCGGCGACCAGTTCTGGATCGTCGTGTAACGGATCCGCGCGCCCGGCTTGGCGATGAGCTCCACCACGGCCGAGTGCAACGAGTCGTTCGTGTAGACGGGAGCCGAGCACCCCTCGACGTAGTGCACCGAAGCACCTTCGTCGGCGATGATCAACGTGCGTTCGAACTGCCCCGCACTCTCGGCGTTGATGCGGAAGTACGCCTGCAGCGGCATGTCGACATGCACGCCCGGCGGAACGTAGATGAACGAGCCACCGGACCAGACCGCCGAGTTGAGCGCCGCGAACTTGTTGTCGCCGGGCGGGATGACCGTGCCGAAGTACTGCTGCACGATCTCGGGGTAGTCGATGAGGGCCTGGTCCATGCTCGTGAAGAGGATGCCCTTGCGCTCCAGGTCCTCACGGTTCTTGTGGTACACGACCTCGGAGTCGTACTGACTCGTGACGCCCGCGAGGAACTTGCGCTCCGCCTCCGGGATGCCGAGCTTCTCGTACGTCGCCTTCATCTCGT
>JAODBI010000357.1 GCA_025463875.1 Actinomycetes bacterium | reverse complement strand
TGTGGACCTCGGGCCGGTTCAGCGTGACGACGGCGACCCCGTCGTCACCCTCGTCGTAGGCGATCGTCTCGAAACTCATGGGCCTCATGAACGCCGTTGTGCGTCGATCCCGGGGTTCTCGCTCTGGAACACGTAGCGGTTGACGATGCGGCCGATGTCGGAGGGGTCCCACGGCTTCGGGTTGCCCTCTTTGTCCTTGGCCAGGAACTGCTCGCCCATCTCCCACGGGCGGTACAGCGCGAGGTTGTTGCCGACGAGCCGGAACACCTGACCGGTGACGTGCTGCGCTTCGTCCGACGCGAGCCACACGACCGCCGGCGCCGAGTTGCCGGGGTTCATGGCCTCGAACTCGGTGTAGTCCTCGGGGTTCTTGACCTCGATCTTCATCGCCTGCGCAACCATGCGCGTCGCGCCACCGGGACCGATGCAGTTGGCGCGCACGCCGTAGCGGCTGAGCTCGAGGCTCGCGATGATCGTCATCGCCGCGACGCCCGCCTTGGCTGCGCCGTAGTTGATCTGGCTGGCCTGACCCTGGAGGCCGGCGCTCGACACCGTGTTGATGATCGCGGCACGGGGCTGGCGGCCTTCCTTCGACTCGTTGCGCCAGTACTGCGACGCGTGGGTCATGGTGTTGAACGCACCGTAGAGATGCACTTTCACCACGGAGTCGAAGTCTTCGGGCGACATCGAGAACATCATCTTGTCGCGCAGGATGCCCGCGTTGTTGACGAGGATGTCGAGGCGACCGAACGCGTCGATCGCGGAGCCGATGATGCCCTTGGCGCCGTCGTAGTCGGCGACGCTGTCGTAGTTCGCGACCGCCTCGCCTCCGCGACTCTTGATGACCTCGACGACCGCGTCGGCGGCTCGTTTGTCGGAGCCCTCGCCGCTCACCGATCCACCGAGGTCGTTCACCACGACCTTGGCGCCGTGGTCGGCGAGCATGATCGCTTCGCCGCGTCCGACACCGTTGCCCGCACCGGTGACGATGGCCACCTTGCCGTCGAGCATGCCCATTTGCGCGTTCCCCCTACTGACAAGAAAACTGACGTTGGCGTCACCGTAGCGCGGGCGCGAAAGCGCGTGCCAAAGGCAGAGGGGCAGGTCGGCATGGCCGTCGACACGAGTGTGATCGGGCGCCGAACCGGTGCGTGGCGCGTCGCGCTCGACCGTTCCGTGCTGGCGAACTTCGCAGCTTCGGTCGGCGACACCAGCGCCGCGTATCGGTCCGTAGACGCCCCGGCGCCGCCGACGTTCACCTTCGCGGCGCCGTACTGGTCGAGGCTCTCCGCCGACGACCAGCCCGCGGATCCCACGTCCGGCGGTGGGAATCCGATGCACACGATCATGGGCGAGTTGCACGCGCAGGGAGCCCTGGTGCTGCACGGCGAGCAGGAGTTCGAGTATCACCGCACACCGGTCGCGGGCGACGTGCTCGACGGTGTGCAGACGATCACCGACATCTACGAGAAGACATCCGACACCGCGCACATGACCTTCGTGGTGATGGAGACGCAGTGGAGCGACGCGCGCGACGGCTCGCCCGTCGTGACGGAGCGATTCAATCTCATTGCCCGACTGAGGAAATAAGAGCAGCAGCGAAGCCGATCTGATCGCGAGGCGCTGCCCACCCTCGGGTCGGCGTAGCGCGAGCGACCCATACAAAAGGAGACCAGCGTGGGACGGCTGCAGGACAAGGTCGCAATCATCACGGGTGCCGGTCAGGGGATCGGGCTCGCGTACGCGCAGCGGTTTCTCGACGAGGGCGCCAAGGTCGTCGTAGCCGAGATCAACGAGGACCGCGCCGCGGCCGGGATGAACACACTGGAAGGCAAGGGTGACGCCCTTCTGGTCCAGACTGACATCTCCGACGAAGCATCCGCGCAGGCGTGCATCGACAAGACGGTCGAGGCATTCGGGACGGTCGACATCCTCGTCAACAACGCCGCGCTGTACTACGACATCGACAACTTTGATCCGAGCTTCGACTACCTGAAGAAGGTGTTCGCGGTAAACCAGTTCGGCGCGTGGTTGATGGTGCGTGCGGCGGCCCCGGTCATGGCGAAGCAGCAGTACGGACGTATCATCAACCAGTCGTCGGGAGCGGCGTACGCCTACTCGTTCCCGAGCTTCGGCGACGACTTCACAGGACTCGGCAACTACAGCTACTCGATCACCAAGTGGGGCATCGTCGGCCTCACCAAGTTCATGGCCGCCCAGCTCGGCAACTGGAACATCACGGTCAACTGCATCGCGCCCGGTGTCACGATGACCGAGGCGACCAAGAAGATCGTTCCCGACTTCTTCATCGAGGGCA
This sequence comes from Actinomycetes bacterium, assembly GCA_025463875.1. GTDB lineage: Bacteria > Actinomycetota > Acidimicrobiia > IMCC26256 > PALSA-610 > PALSA-610. The sequence continues at coordinate 3,463 of JAODBI010000357.1, read as the reverse complement.
TGACCGCGCAGACCGCGATGAAGTCGACGCTCGAGCCCGAAGACCTCGCGGGCGCGTGCGTGTTCTTCGCCAGCGACGACGCCAAGTTCGTCACCGGCCAGACGCTCGTCATCGACGGCGGATTGGCCATGCCCGCCTGAGCGCAGCGAGCGCGGGCCGCCGGCTACGGGCGGCAGATGATCTCGCCGTGGAGCACGGCGAACCAACCGTCGGGATGTGAGGCCCATTCGCGCCACGCGGCCGCGATGTCCTCCAGAACGGCGCGGGGCGCGAACTTCTCGCGCTCGGCCTGTTCGGCGATGGCCGATGTCGTCATGCGGTCGGCCCAGAGCTCTCCCCACCAGGTGCGGTCTTCGGGTGTTGCGAAGCACCACACGGATGCCGAGGGCTCGATCTCGGAGAAGCCGGCGCGGCGCGCCCAGGCCAGGAGCATGCGGCCCGCGTCGGGCTCGCCCCGGTTCGCCCGGGCGATCTCGCGGTAGAGCGCCTGCCACGCCACGAGTCGCGAGTCGGTCGGGTACCACGTGAAGGCGTCGTAGTCGCTGTCGCGCGCGGCGACGACTCCGCCCGGCTTGCAGACCCGTCGCATCTCGCGGAGTGCGCCGACCGGATCGGGGAGATGCTGCAACACCTGGTGCGCGTGCACGACGTCGAACGAGGCGTCGGGGAAATCGAGCGCGTACACGTCGCCGGTCGCGAACTCGACATTCTCGATGTCCGACGCGCTCTCGCTCGCGGCCGCGACGACCTCGGCCGAGGGGTCGATGCCGATCATGCCGCCGGGTGCGACCCGGTTCGCGATGTCGATCGTGATCGTCCCCGGTCCGCATCCGACGTCGAGGACGCGCGCACCGGCTACGAAGTACGGCGCCGCGTAGGCCGCCGAGTTCTCGACCGTCCGCCAACGATGCGATCGCAGGACGCTCTCGTGATGGCCGTGCGTGTAGGTCATGGGTTCATGCTCTCACGCGCTCGTGCGCCGAGGGTCGTCGATTCTCGATTCGTAGATCACCGCGGTGAGGTGCGAGGCGTCGTCGTCCGTGCGGACGTCGACCGCTTCGGCGAAGGTCATCCCGAGCCGCTCCGCGAGCCGCACGGAGCGGACGTTTTCCGGCTGGGTGATGCAGCAGATCCGGTCGTAGCGCAAGGTCGTGAACGCCTCGTCGACGAGTGCGGCCGCGCCTTCGGTGGCATATCCGCGTCCCCACGCAGATGGCGCGAGGCGCCAGCCGACCGACACCGGCGACCGGGGTTCGGTACCAACGGTCGGGACCGAAAGACCGATGACCCCGACGAGTCGACCACCGTCTCGTTCGCGCGCCGCGCACCCGCCGAACCCGTGCGCACACCAGAGTGCGTGCTGCCGGTCGAGGAACGCTTCTGCTTCGACAGCGGTCATGCCGCGCCCGTACGGGAACTCCCACACCTCGCGCTGCGCAAAGATGACTGCGAGCTCTCGGAGATCATCGGTGGTGAGCCGGCGCAACGTCAGGCGCGCGGTCACTACGTCGTGCAGGCGGGCCGCGATCGGCGTGCGACCCTCGGCCGGCTGCATCAGAACGGCAGTGGCGGCGCCAGTGTCGGGCCGCAGGCGGTGCCGATGAGCGCGCTCGCGTGGCCGAGGGCGGCGAAGCCCCCGAGAACGTCGGATCGGGCCATGTAGTCGCTCACCGACGTCGCCGCGAGCAGCTGCACTCGACCGACCTTCACGTCGGCGAGAACCGTGCGCAGGTCCCGCGCCACCGGCTCAGGGACGTGGGGCACCGCCGCGCCGAGCGCGGCGTCGAGATTCGCGAGCGGCCCCGAGAGCTGCGTCGAAAACCGCTCCCAGTCGGGGGACGGCTTGAACGCGGCGTGCCACGGTGCTGCCGCATCCGCGGCGGCGGCGGATGCGAGCCGGACGTAGGGGCAGGCGGTCTGCGGGATCGGGATGGGCTGCACGTTCTCGAACGTCCCGATGTTTCCGAATCCGGAGAACACGTCCCGGACCGAGTGTTCGCAGGCGGCCATCGCGATCCCGAAGCCGGCGAACAGTGCGAGTCCGGCGGCGCCCACCGAGAGCAGGAACACCGCGCCCGAACGCCGTGCGATCCGATCTTGCTCCCGAGCCGGCCCTGAGTGCCGCATCTGTCCATGGTGACACCTTGCCCGCCCGGATGCTCGGCGCCCCGGCTCGCCCGATTCCGAGTCCCTGACCGCCCCCGACCCCGGTCGGGGCGTGCCCCACGGGAATGAGCGGCGCGTCTGCACCGTTGAGGAGAGGCTCGCTTTTGTTCCCGTGGAGGTTTGTGGTTTGAAGTGCAGGCACTGTGGCGCACGACTCGAGTCGGAGCGGATCGAGCTCGGCTACGACTACTGCACGCGCGACGAGTGCGTCGAGGCGTGTTTCGAGCCGCTCGACGTGGTTGCGGTGGCCGTGAACAAGGCGTCGGATCAATACGTCTTGAAGCGCGATCTCGGCTGGACCGATCCGCAGCCCCGCCCGCCCGTGCGCGACGAAGGCGGTTGGTTGAGCGGGCTGGCGCCGCGCACGCCGCCGAAGACGGTCGCGCCGCGCACCAGCGCGGACCGCATCGCCGACCTCGAAACCCAACTGGAAGCCGATCTGGCGGTCGAGGACGATCCGGTGCGAAGAGCCAAGCTGGTGAACGACTTCAATGCCCGGCTCCGACGTTTGAACATCCGGTACCGGCGCACCGCCCAGCGTCGAGCCTGACGTTCTAGCGTTCGGCGAGAAGAGCCGCGATGGCGCGGCTCTGGGTGGTCGGGTCGTCGACGAGCGCGCGGACGAGCGCGGGGAGCGGCCGCGCAAGTTGCGCGGCGACCTTGATCGTGACGGGCCACGTTTCGAGGATGCGGTCTCGACACAGCTTCGCGTCGGCGCCGTTCTTGACGCTGCACACGAGGCGAACTTCCGCCGCGGTCGATTCGTCGGTCATATCCGTGAGGGGTATCCCGAGTCGGTCGTTCAGGGCGTGATTCCTGTGGGCGAAAGTTTCGCGGTCCATGGCGCGGTTCTGGATCGAGGAGGCCACCGCTTCGAGTCCGATCCTGTACGGCAGGTGCGAGATCACGATCTGCACAGGCTTCCGGTCGGCTTCGATTGAGACGCGGGCGCTCAGGCGGAGGTCGGCGGGCTCTCCAGCTGCGAGCGCGGTGATGTCACCCTCGACTGAACACGCGGTGGGAAACGACGGCGGGCCGACCAGTTCGATCAACTCCGCGTCGCCGGCACCGGTGTCGGCACCGGCTCGTTCGACGGCGCGGGCGATCGCGGTCGGCTCGAAGGGCGGAGATGTTCCTCCCGCATTGAGGTCGCCGTTGATGAGCCCGATCGGAAGCCGCGGCAGCTCGCCGCGTTCGGCCGCGAGTGCGAACGCGCCGGCCCGGGACAAGCGGATCTCGGTGTAGCGCGGGCCCGCGGGCTCGTCGACTTCATCGGGACCGCCAAGGTTGCCATGGA
>JAODBI010000328.1 GCA_025463875.1 Actinomycetes bacterium | reverse complement strand
CCCGGCAATGCCCATCTCGTTGGCGCGGAACTGATTGCCCAAGAGGTCGGCAGCCCGCTTAGCCGCGGTCTCGACGTCGTCGACGAGATAGCCGTAGATGCCTTCCTCGATCTGCAGCGTGATCCCTCCGCAGCGACCACCGATGACCGGCCGCCCCTTCCAGAGCCCTTCGCTGACGGTGAGGCCGAATCCCTCCCGCAGCGACTTCTGGACGACGACGTCGGCCAGACGTTGGAACGCGTTGATCTGCACGTTGCCGACCTGTTGGATGTTCGACAACAGGTGCACGTCGGGGTCGCCCGCGCGCGCTTCGTCGGCGAGCTCCCAGTAGTGGAAGCCCTCGGGATCGTCGGTGGCCATCGATCCTGCGAGCACGAGCTGCAGGCTCGGGAACTCTTCCTTCACGATTCGGTACGCCTCGATGACGCCGATCGGGTCCTTCCACGGGTCGAACCGGCTCACCTGGACCATCAGTGGATCGCCGGGCCGCACCCCGTACTGCTTGACGATCTCGTTCACGAACGGCTGGGGCAGGTCGAGGTTCTTGACCGACAACGGGTCGATACACGGCGGAGCGATGACGACGCGATCCATCTGCAACGAATCCGGGACGAACTGCGGCATCGTCCATACGGAGGCGTCGTACTGCTCGACGAACGGTCGGAAGAACTCGAACACCTCCGGGTTCGCATCGGTGAGATCGATGTGACAACGCCAGATCCACTTCGTGCTGTCGGGCGCGACGCCGTGCCCGCGCGCGTAGTCGCGGATCGCAGCCGGTTGCGGATCGTGAATGACGACGAAGTCCCAGTCGCCCTCGAGTTGCAACGCGTTGTCGAGCACGCGTTCGAGATAGATGTGCTCCATCTGCTGCGTCCACTCGACGTCGGCCCCCTGCAACGCGTTGTGGACGGTCTTGGTCACGGCGAAGAACTCGTCGCTCCCGTGGATCACGTGCCATTCGGCATCGACTCCCACGTCGCGGAGCAGGGCGACGTGGGTGGCGAGCAGCTCGGCGACGCCGCCGCCGTACGCAGTTGCGTTCAGGTGCAGTACCCGTGCGCCCTGCAGAGGCTCGGCCAGGGCCCGGATGCGCTCGAGCGTCCCCGGTTCGACGACGTCGGCGTAGTCGTCGAGATGCTTGTCGAGTAGCGGAACGCGTTCGAGCAACTCGGGCTCCAAGGGGCGACGCGGACGACGGACAGGCGACAATCTATTCGCTGTGACCCGCGCCGTCGTTTGTCCTGACAAGTTCCGAGGAACCCTGCGGGCCGACGAGGTCGCGCGCGCGATGGCCGCGGGAGCGGCCCGGGCGGGCTTCGACGACGTCGTCGAGTTGCCGCTCGCGGACGGCGGCGAAGGAACGCTCGACACGTTGCTCGCCGCGACCGGTGGATCTCGGCGCACTGCGCGCGTCACCGGCCCGCTCGGAGATCCGGTCGACGCGGAGTGGGGTGTGCTGACCGGAGGACTCGCGGTGGTCGAGATGGCGCGCGCGAGCGGGCTCGGTCTGGTCGCCGGCCACAACGATCCGTTGCGCGCAAGCACGCGTGGAACCGGTGAGCTGATCGCGGCGGTGCGTGCCCAAGGTTTCACACGCGTGCTCGTTGCAGTCGGGGGCAGCGCGACGACCGACGGTGGACTTGCGGCCGTCGAAGCTCTGGGGTGGTCGCTCCAGGGGATGAAGGTCACCGTCGCGTGCGACGTCGAAACTGCGTTCGCCGCGGCGGCCGAGGTGTACGGCCCGCAGAAGGGCGCGTCCGGCGCGCAGATCTCGTTGCTGACCCGTCGGCTGAAGCTGCTCGCCGATCAATACCGCTCACGGACGGGGGTCGACGTCGCGCAGTTGACCGGTGCGGGTGCGGCGGGCGGCCTCGCAGGTGGGCTCGCCGCGATCGGCGCGGAGCTCGCGTCGGGATTCGACGTGGTCGCCGAGGCGGTCGGGCTCGAGGCGGCGCTGGAGGGTGCCGACCTCGCGTTGACGGGCGAGGGCAAGCTCGATCCGTCGAGCCTCGTGGGCAAGGTCGTGGGTGGAGTGCTCTCGTGGGCCGACGACCTCGATGTCGCGCGGGTGGCGATCATCGCAGGACAGGTGAGCGACGACGCGCGCGCGACGCTCGCCGAACGTCCGAACGTGCAGGTGCTCGCGCTCACGGATCGCGTCTGGCAGTCAAGCGAGACATATACGCGCACCGCGTTGCTCGTAGAAGAAGCCGCTATCGAGGCGGCGCGAAACGCTCTCGGTACGCCGGAACCGTGATGATCGGCGGTCGTTCGCGGACTTCCACCGCCTCGGCGTGGATCGTGCCGTCGGGGAGTGCACGCAAGAACTCGACGAGCGGCGCGGTCGCTTCCGGCAAGAGGAGCGCCCGGCGCAGCGCGATGGTCATGACCGCGAGCGCCTGCGGCCCGAGGTCTTCGAGCGAACGGTTGCGGTGCTCTCGCACGTCGAGGTCGACCTGCGCGACGGCAGGGCGACCGAACCGCTCCACCACGTCGACGAGGAGCCCGAGCTCGACGCCCCAACCTTCGACGAACGGCAACACCTCGAGCGCGGTTCGGCGTGCCGCGTACTCGCCCCCGAGGGGCTGGACGATGTCGGCGAGCTTCGGAAAGAGGAGAGAGAGCAGGGGTCGGGCGACCAGCTCGGTGACGCGGCCGCCGCCTGTGGGTGCGCCTTCGAACGAGCGGGTGAAGAAGGCCTTCACGAACATCGTGTCGGGTTGGTCGAGCAGTGGTGCGCAGAGCCGTTCGACGTATTCGCCGTGGAAGTTCCGAAGGTCGGCGTCGACCCAGCAGATGATGTCGCCCCGGCATACATACAGCGACTTCCACATCGCGTTGCCCTTGCCCGATCCCTGGCCCGCCTCCGGAAGCACCGAGGCTTCGGCGACGACCCGGGCGCCGGCGGCGGTCGCGACGGCAGCGGTGTCATCGGTGGATCCGTCGTCGAGCACCACCACTTCGGTGACGCGGTCGAGCCGCACGGTCTCCGCGACGATCGCTCCGATGGTGGGCGCCTCGTTGCGCGCCGGCAGACAAACGGAAATGGTCGGCTGGGCTTCGGCCGACACCGGGGGCTCGCCTCCAGCCATGGAAGCAGGCTACGGGAAGGTGATATTCTCCCCCGCACAACGCGCTCATCGAGAGCGGCCGAGGGACAGGCCCTTTGACGCCGCGGCAACCAGCGAAGACCGAACGGCCATTGGCCCGAGGGTTGGAGCCAGGTGCCAATGCCTGACCGATGAGCAGCCAAAGAGCGGCCTCCAGAACCGGCAGTCGCTCGAGGCGCTCGGAGCGCGTCGAGAGAAAAAGGGGAAGCGCTCCGATGGCAAACGTTCTGGGACTCCGTTGTAGGGAGTGTGGTCGCGAGTACGCCGCCGCACCTATCTTCACGTGCGAGTGGTGCTTCGGTCCGCTCGAGGTCGCGTACGACTACGACGCGATCACGGCGTCGGTGAGTCGCGAGAAGATCGCGGCCGGCCCGCTGACGCTGTGGCGCTACGCCGACATGCTGCCGGTGGCGCCCGACAGCGCGGTCGATCTCGGGACCGGCTTCACGCCACTCGTGCGTGCCGATCGCCTCGCGGCCGAGCTCGGCCTGGGCGAGGTGTGGCTCAAGAACGACACGCGCAACCCGACGAACTCGTTCAAGGACCGCGTGACGTCGGTCGCGCTGAGCAAGGCGCTCGAGTTCGGCTTCAAGGTCGCGGCATGCGCGTCGACCGGCAACCTCGCGAACTCGGTCGCGGCCCACGCGGCCCGGGCGGGCATGCGCAGCTACGTGTTCATTCCGTCCGACCTCGAACAGGGCAAAATCGTGACGACCGCCGTGTACGGCGGCAACCTCGTGGCGATCAACGGCAACTACGACGACGTCAACCGGTTGTGTGCGGAGCTCGCGAGCATCTACGAGTGGGCGTTCGTCAACGTCAACATGCGGCCCTACTACGCCGAGGGCTCCAAGACGCTCGCGTTCGAGACGGCCGAGCAGCTCGGCTGGAGCGTTCCCGACCACGTCGTCGTCCCCGTCGCGAGTGGTTCGCTGCTGACGAAGATTCGCAAGGGCTTCGACGAGCTCTACAAGGTCGGGCTGCTCGACGAGGAGCCGCACGTCCGCGTCTCGGGCGCGCAGGCGCTCGGTTGCTCGCCCGTCGCCAAGGCGTTCATCGAGAAAGCCGACACGATCCGGCCCGTGAAGCCCGACACGATCGCCAAGTCGCTCGCGATCGGAAATCCGGCCGACGGCTACTTCGCGCTCGACGTCGTGCGCACCACCGGCGGCGCGTTCGCGACCGTCACCGACGACGAGATCGTCGAAGGCATTCGATTGCTGGCGCGCACCGAAGGCATCTTCGCGGAGACGGCCGGCGGAGTGACCGTGGCGACGTTGAAGAAACTCGCGGCCGAGGGCGTTGTCCGCTCGGACGAGCGCGTCGTCGTGTACATCACCGGGCACGGCCTGAAGACAATCGAAGCCGTCTCACCGACGACGGGCCCGACCGCGACGATCGCACCCACGCTCGACGCGTTCCACGAAGCGTTCGACATCGAGGAGTCGTAAGACCATGAGCGTCACCGTCCGGATCCCCACGCAACTACGCAGCCTCTCCGGCAACGCTTCCGAGGTTCAGGTCGAGGCGGCCACCGTCTCCGAGGCGTTGAAGGCGCTCGAGAGCGCGCATCCCGGTTTCGCCGAGCGGTTGTTCGACGACACCGGCGGCTTGCGCCGGTTCGTCAACGTGTTCCTCGCCGACGAGGACATCCGTTTCCTGCAAGGCGTTGATTCGCCCGTCACCGACGGACAGACATTGAGCATCGTGCCGGCCGTCGCCGGCGGCTGACCCGCAGTGGGCAGGTGCCCGACCCTCGAGACGGACCGGCTGCTACTGCGCCCCTTCGTCGAACTCGACGTCGACGCGTACACCGCGTTGTTGCAGACGCCGGAGGTACGCGCGTCCTTGCATCTTCCCGACGACATCGGCCGCGAACAGGCGTGGACCGGGATCGCGCAATGGCTGGGTCAGTGGGAGTTGCGCGGTACGGGACAGTGGGCACTCGAGGAGAAGGCGACGGGCGCGTTCGTCGGGCGCGCGGGAATGCACTGGCCGGAGCGTCCCGGCTGGCCGGGGATCGAGATCGGTTGGGCGTTGCATCCCGACCAGTGGGGCAAGGGTTACGCGACCGAAGCGGGCGCGGCCGCTGTGGATTACGCGTTCGCGCACCACGACGCCGACGCGCTCTACAGCGTGATCCTGCCCGAGAACACCGCGTCACAGGCTGTCGCGCGCCGGCTCGGTTTCACACCGTGGGAGGAGCGCGTGCTCTTGCACTTCCCCGAGATGCCCCACGTCATCTGGCGGCTCTTGCGCGCCGACCGAGGCCGTCAGCACGCCTGATACCCGCTGATCGAACGCTCCGCGCCGGCAGCTCCGGCTCCGCGCTACCTCGATCTGGCATCAGCGCGCGAGGACGTAGAGCGACTCGGCGACGCGAGCCGGAACGCGGTGCTCGCCGGTGTCGGTCTTGACGGTGACGCCTTCGGCGTCGAGATCGACGACCGTCGCTTCGCAACCGGGAAGCAAGTGCGCGGCGGCGATGAGGATCAGCGCGTCGTCCGACATCTCGAGCCGTTCGCTCACCCGGGAGATCGTGACCGGACCGACGTGAGCCTCGGCGAGCGCGACTGTGGGGGTCGCGGGAACCGAGTGCAGCGAGCCTGGGATCGGATTGCCGTGCGGGCACGTCGCCGGATCACCGAGCAGCAGCACCAACTTCTCCTCGACGTCCGCTGAGATCGCGTGCTCCCAGCGCGCCGCTTCCGCGTGCACCTTCTCCCACTCGAGACCGATCACGTCGACGAGCAGGCGTTCGGCGAGACGGTGCCGGCGGACGATCGAAGTTGCGAGTCCGCGACCCTTGGTGGTGAGGCTCAGCCGGCGATCGCCGGCGAGCTCGACCCAGCCGCCGTCGACCAGGCGACCGACCGTCTCGGACACCGCGGCGGCCGAGAGTCCGAGGCGTTCCACGAGCCGGGCCCGCATCGGTACGACGCCTTCTTCTTCGAGCGAGAGGATGGTCTCGAGGTACTCCTCGGTCGTATCGTGCAGTTCGGCCACAACGGCAGGTTATGGCGAACGCTTTGCCTCGTGGGCCGGGACTTCGGCTCCGGGCCCGGGCTCGGCCGGGCTTGCACTCTCGACTGTCGAGTGCCAACATGGGTTAGCACTCGGCTATCCTGAGTGCCAATCATCCGCCCGTTCCACGCAGCCAATGTCGGCTGCCCCAGGGGGTTTTTTAATGGCCAAGCAGATCGCCTACGACGAGCATGCCCGCCGGGCGCTCGAGGCGGGCATGAACAAGCTCGCCGACGCAGTGCGCGTCACCCTCGGCCCGCGTGGCCGCAACGTCGTCCTCGAAAAGAAGTGGGGCGCCCCCACCATCACCAACGACGGCGTCTCGATCGCCAAGGAGATCGACCTCGAAGACCCCTTCGAGAAGATCGGCGCCGAGCTCGTCAAGGAAGTTGCGAAGAAGACCGACGACGTCGCCGGTGACGGCACGACGACCGCCACCGTGCTCGCCTGGGCGATGGTGCGTGAAGGTCTGCGCAACGTGGCCGCCGGCGCCAACCCGATGGTCCTGAAGGGCGGCATCCAGCAGGCCGTCGCCGCAGCCGTCGAGTCGATCAAGGCTCAGTCGAAGAAGGTCGACACCGACCCCGCCGCCATCGCCAACGTCGCCGCCATCTCGGCTGCCGACAAGGAGATCGGCTCGATGATCGCCGAGGCGCTCGAGAAGGTCGGCAAGGACGGCGTCATCACCGTCGAGGAGAGCCAGACCTTCGGGATGGAGCTCGACCTCGTCGAGGGTATGCGCTTCGACAAGGGCTACATCTCGCCCTACTTCGTCACCGACCCCGACCGCATGGAGGCCGTCCTCGACGACGCGCTCCTGCTGTTCGTGTCGAGCAAGATCAGCGCCGTCAAGGACCTCCTGCCCGTGCTCGAGAAGGTCATGCAGTCGGGCAAGCCGCTCGTGATCATCTCCGAGGACGTCGAGGGCGAGGCTCTGGCCACGCTCGTCGTCAACAAGATCCGCGGCACGTTCAAGTCGGTCGCCATCAAGGCCCCCGGCTTCGGCGAGCGGCGCAAGGCGATGCTGCAGGACATGGCGATCCTCACCGGCGGCCAGGTGGTCTCCGAGGAGATCGGCCTCAAGCTGGAGAACATCGGCCTCGAGCTGCTCGGCAAGGCGCGCAAGGTCGTCGTCACCAAAGACGAGACCACGATCGTCGAAGGTGCGGGCTCCAAGGCCGACGTGCAGGGTCGCATCCAGCAGATCCGCAACGAGATCGACAACACCGACTCCGACTACGACCGTGAGAAGCTCCAGGAGCGCCTCGCCAAGTTGTCCGGCGGCGTTGCGATCATCAAGGTCGGCGCGGCCACCGAGGTCGAGCTCAAGGAGAAGAAGCACCGCATCGAAGACGCGGTCCAGACCACCAAGGCAGCTGTCGAAGAGGGCGTCGTGCCCGGCGGCGGTGTGGCGCTCGTTCGGGCCCAGGCCAAGGTGCTCGAGCTCGCGGCAACCCTCGAGGGCGACGTTGCGACCGGTGCGAAGATGGTTGCTCGTGCGCTCGAAGAGCCGTTGAAGCAGATCGCGGTCAACGCCGGCATGGAAGGCGGCGTGATCGTCGAGAAGGTGAAGAACCTCAAAGGCGCCAACGGCCTCAACGCGGCCACCGGCGAGTACGAGGATCTGGTGAAGGCGGGCGTCATCGACGCCGCCAAGGTGACCCGCTCGGCGCTGCAGAACGCAGCCTCGATCGCGGCGCTGTTCCTCACCACCGAAGCGGTTGTCGCCGACAAGCCCGAAGAGAAGGGCGCCGGCGGTATGCCCGGCGGCATGCCCGGCGGCGGCATGGGAGACATGGACTTCTAGTCCCGGTCCACGCAGTTCCAAGGGGCGCCCTCCGGGGCGCCCCTTCTGCGTTCCGCCCGATTGCGGGCCGCATGACACGTATCCCGGGAGCGGTCGCGCCGGCGCGATCAGGGGCTCAGGCCGGGCCGACGGGATACCGATATCTCGGAGATGACGACCTCGCTCACGAAGAGCACGAAGCGGACGCGCGCCCTCGGGCTTTCCGGTCCGGTCCTCGCAGTCGCCCTCCTGGCGGCGAGTTGTGGCGGCGGGAAGCCGTTCTCCGAGGCGACGAGTCCGACGTCGTCGCCGGCGGTGACGACTTCGACTCCGCAGGCGCGCCTCTTGGCCTCGGTCCAGCGCGCCACCGACGCCAAGACCACGCGGCTCTCGCTCGACGTGACGACGTCCGGGCTCGGCACAGTCGGTGACGTCACGTTCAGTGGGACGGGGGTCTTGGACCTTACGCACCGGCGCTTGCAGATGACCCTGAAGAACGCAGGCCCTGGACCCTCGATCTCGATCGAGATGCGCATGGTCGACGGCACCCTCTACCTCAACACCGGCGACGGTTGGATCAGTCAAGCGGTCGCCACCGCGTCGTCGACCGAGACGCCGGTACCGTCGAACTACCTCGACTTCCTGCAAGGTGTCTCCTCCGACGCGCGCATCGAAGGCCACGAATCGCTGCACGGAGTCGACACGACGCGATACGCGGCGACGCTCGACCTCGTCCGCGCGTTGTCGCGGATCCGCGACGCGGCGAAGCGGGCGGTCGTCAAGCACGCGCTCGACCAGTTCGGCATGGCCAAGGTCCCGGCGCGCGTCTGGATCGACGACGCGGGGCGGTTGCGCAAGCTCGACATGTCGATCGATCTCTCCCACGTCGCGGCCCGTCTGGGCGTGGCTCCGGGCAGTCGTCCCAAGATCGTCGAGTCGTTGGAGCTCTTCGACTTCGGAGTCCCAGTTGACGTGCAAGCCCCCGCGAACGCGACGCCCGCCATCTCGCCGGCGGTGCAGAAGACGGAAGCCGACCTCCGCAACGCGCTGACCGCGGAAAAGGTCGAGTACACGGACACTCAGACGTACACGGCCGATCTCGCGATGTTGAAGCAGATCGAACCGTCGCTCGACTGGGGCGGCAAGCTCTCGGTCGTCGTGGGTCCCGACCGCGGTCTCGCCGACCGAGCGGTGTGCCTCTCCGAGACGGCCGACGGGGTCGCGTACGCCGTCGGCGACGTCGCGTCCGGTCCTCGGGCCGGCACCTACCTCGGTCGCAACGGCTGCCCCCGCGTGGTGGACGGGCTGACCGTCTCGGCCCTCGGGCCCCGCTCGTAGCGCGCACCCGTCGATCACGGCGGACGAAAACCGCCGGGTACGATTCGGCTCGTGCAAAGCGTCGTTCCGTCGATCGGTTGGGGAGTTCTGCACCTCTACTACCGCGTCGACCGGGAGCGCGCGGAGCGAGACCCGGGCGCGGGCAAGCATGTGCGCGACGCGTTCGCCGCGCTCGAGGCCGACGGTCATCAGGGCGTCGCGCTGGCGATGCTCGGGCACAAAGCCGATCTGGGTGTCATCGCGCTCGGACCCGATCTCGCGCGGTTGCAGCGCTTTCAGAACGAGCTGCTCGCCGCACCGCTCGAACCGGTGTACTCGTACGTCTCGCTCACCGAGCAGTCGGAATACGGCGCGACCGAGAACGAGGAACGAGCACGGCTCACACGCGAGGAGGGTCTGAGCGGTGCCGACCTCGACGCGCGCCTGGCAGCGTGGCGCGATCGCATTGAGCACTACCGTGAGAACCGCGTCCATCCGCGACTGCCGCTCAAGCAGACCTGTTGCTTCTACCCGATGTCGAAGCGCCGGGCCGCCGACGCGAACTGGTACGAGTTGCCGTTCGGTGATCGCAAGGAGCTGATGGCCGGGCACGCTCGCGTCGGCCGCACGTATTCCGGGCGCGTGCTCCAGCTCATCACCGGCTCGACCGGCATCGACGACTGGGAATGGGGCGTCACGCTGCTGGCGGACGACATCGCCGCGCTGAAGGAGATCGTCTACGAGATGCGCTTCGACCCGGTGTCGGCGCGCTACGCCGAGTTCGGTCCCTTCTTCACCGGTCTCGTGCTCGACCCGGCCGACGCGTGCGCACGCGTCGGACTACGCGTGGAGGACGACGCTCGATGACGCAGCCGAACTCACCCTCGATCCGGCTCTTCGTGTCGATTCCGGAGCCACTCGTCGAGCGCCCGATGATCTACGAGATGATCAAGAACTTCGACGTCGTGCCGAGCATCCGGCGGGCGAACGTCGAAGCCCATTCCGCGTGGGTGATCCTCGAGCTCGCGGGCCCGGTGGAGGCGCGCGATCAGGCCGTCGCGTATCTCTCCGACCTCGGCTGCACCGTCAATCGCATGGAAGGCGATGTCGTCGCCGGTTGACCTCTCGAGCCGGTCCGCGTGCTCGGCGCGCGCTCACGACCCGACCATCTCCCACATCGCGAACGCCACGTACTCGACCCCGTCGTGAGACTCGGTGCGTCCCGCCCGGCGCAGTTCGTTCACGCACGCCTTCGCGACCTCGAACCCGAGCATGCGCTTGAAATCGGCGACCGCGACCAGCAGGGGCCCGTCCGCATCGCCCGTGCGCAGCAGCGCATCGACCTCGAGCACCGGATGCGCCGGATCGCGTGGGTCGATGCAGGCGCAGTGGTAGACGACCCGCTCGAACACCGACAACGCCCGGAGCCGCACGCGACGATGTTGGCCGATGACGACGCCTGACGACGACCGGGTAAGGGCGCGCCGGTATCGCGAGGCGACCGATCCCAGCGCGGAGGATGCCGAGGAGGCCGGCCGCGCGCTCATGGCCGAGGGTGCGACCCGGTTGATCGACGGCGTGACCCGGCTCGGCCCGAGCTGGGTCGTCCGGGCCGTGACCGGACTCGTCGACGCGTACGGGAGGCTCGACGCCGAG
>JAODBI010000306.1 GCA_025463875.1 Actinomycetes bacterium | reverse complement strand
GTCAGGCGCCGCGGCGAAGACGGAAGCGCCGGCGCTGTTCACGCACGATCGCTTCGTCGGCGGCGGCTTTCGCGGCGGCCGCAGCGCGCCGGTCCGCCAACTCGCGTTCGTACTCGTCGAGCTTCCTCATCGAGAGCTGGTACGCCGACTCGATGAGCGCGTGCGCGCCGGAGAAGTCGAAGAGATCGCGCCCGTCGTGTGGGCGGGGAAGATCGATGATGTCGACGTGCTCGATCGCGTGCCGGCGCTCGAGTTCGTAACGCTGATTGCGCGCGTGCATGAACGACGTCATCACGACGTCGAGTGGGGAGCGGACAGCATGGTCGCCCGCGCCCGACGAGACGTTCAACACGAAGATGCGGTCGACCGGGCCCGAGAGCGCGTGCCACAGCGGAACGTTGTTCACAACTCCGCCGTCGACCAGGCGGCGTCCGGCGTGCTCGACGATCGGGAACACGCCCGGCAGCGCGGTGCTCGCGAGCAGCGCGGGCTTCAACGGGCCGCGGGCGATCACCACCTCTTCGCCCGTGTCGAGGTCGGTCGCGATGACCCGCAGCGGGATCTCGAGGTCGGAGAACGAACGGGCCGGGGTCGAGTTGTGGATCAGTGCCGCCAGGCCCTCGTTACCGAACAGGTGCGTTCCGCGCCGGACAACGTTCCACGCCCGGTGGATCCGTCCACCCGGGAAGACGTGGTCGGCCTGCAGCTGCTCCCAGACCACCGCGAGCTGGGCGACCCCGGTGAGGTTCGGCGCGTAGGCGACGGCGGCGCCGTTCAGCGCGCCGGCCGAGGTACCGATCACGACGTCCGGGACGATGCCCCGTTCGAGGAGCGCCCGCAGCATCCCGACCTGGCTGACTCCCTGGTTGCCGCCACCCGAGAGCACGAACGCGGTACGCGGTCGCGGCTCGTCCTCAACGCCTCGCGTCCGGTGGCCGGCGGGAAACGGGAGTTTCGTTCCCATCGTCGGTTCATCGACCGGTTCGGACCGGGTCTTGTGCGGGATCACGGACACCATCGCATGTCGACGGTACCCATCCGGCGCCGACTGAAAGTCCTCGTCGCAACCATCTTCTCGCCCGCCCCCGCCACCCGTCGCTCAACTGGTCGTCCGACCCGTCGCAGGACCGGCCGCGCCGCTGCGAAAAGCCGTCCCGACACGGTTCGTCACTGCAAAACAGGGCCCGCATATACTCCGCCCGACCCCGAAACAACCCGGCAACGGAAGCGCGCGTGACCGAGTTCTACAGGCAGTATCTCGCCGTCGCGGTCTTCGTTCTGGCCGCATTCGGAATGGTCGGAGCGATGCTCGCCGTCGCGCGCATCCTCCGCCCCAAGGTGCCGCAGGACGAGAAGTACATCACCTACGAATCGGGCTCGGACCCGCTGCCCCTCTTCGGACAGATGAACGTCCGGTACTACGTCTACGCCCTGTTGTTCGTCATCTTCGACGTGGAAGCGGTCTTCATCTTCCCGTGGGCGGTCAACGTCGAGGCCCTGAGCTGGTTCGGGCTGATCGAGATGGGTGTCTTCGTCGGGGTGCTGCTCCTGGGCTTGGCCTACGTGTGGCGGAAGGGTCTCCTCAAGTGGGCCTAGTCAGTTCGGGCAAAGCACCCAAACCGCTCCAACACCTCCTCAACTACAGCCGCAAGTACTCGTTGTGGATGCTGCAGTGGGGCTTGGCCTGCTGCGCGATCGAGATGGGTGCGGCGCTCGCCGGTCCCCGTTACGACGTCATGCGCCTGGGTGTCATCCCGTTCCCGGCCAGCCCCCGCCAGGCCGACCTCATCGTCATCTCCGGCACCGTCACCGACAAGATGGCGCCCGCGATCAAGCGTCTCTACGAGCAGATGCCCGATCCGAAGTACGTCATCTCCATGGGGTCCTGCGCCAACTGCGGCGGCCCCTACTGGGACTCGTACTCGGTCACGAAGGGCGTCGACCAGATCATCCCCGTCGACGTCTACGTCCCGGGTTGTCCGCCTCGGCCCGAGGCATTCATCCAGGGAATCGTGCTGTTGCAGCAGCGGATCATGAGCGAAGACCCGGCCGAGCGTTGGCGTGGGGTGACGCGGGAGCCGATCGTCGTTGGTTGAGACCCCGACGGAGACGCCCGCCGAGCCGCCTGCCGAAGTGCCGGCCGATCCCAAGACCGAACTGCGCGAGCAGGCCGCCGATGCCCTCGCCCGGCTGCAGGCCGAGCTCGGCGACGCGATCGTCGAGCACGGTGCGGCGTACGGCGACGTCGTCGTGCGCGTCGACCGGGAGGCCTGGCGTATCACCGCGCAGGTCTGCAAGCAGAAGCTCGACTGCGACTACCTCTCCTTCATCGCCGGCATCGACTGGATGCCGACCCCCGCGGTGACCGAGGACGGCTCGGGCGACACGTCGACACCCGCGCAGCCCAAAGAGCAGACGTACGGGGTCGCGGGGAGCGAGGGTCGCTACCAACTGTTCGCCGTCGTCATGTCGACGCGGCGTAAGAGCTGGCGCGTGATCCTGAAGACCGACCTCCCCGACGACGATCTGCACGTGGAATCCTGGGTGCCGGTGTACGCCGGGGCCGACTGGCACGAGCGCGAAGCGTGGGAGATGTACGGCTTCGTGTTCGACGGCCACCCCAGTCTTCGTCACCTCTACCTGCCGTCGGAATTCGAAGGACATCCGCTGCGCAAGGACTACCCGCTGCTCGCGCGGGAGGTAAAGCCCTGGCCCGGCCTCGTCGACGTCGAGCCGATGCCGGGCGAAGCCGCCGACGACGAAGCTGCGCCCGCACTCGACGGTGGTGAAACCGCATGACCACGACCGACCTCCCGTCGCCGGGCGACCTCCCCGAGATCGCCGTCGACCCCGCGGCGTTCCGCCACCTCGCCGACGCGCAGGTCGCCGTCGAGCTCGACACCGGCGACATGGTGCTCAACATCGGGCCGCAGCACCCCGCGACGCACGGCACCTTGCGACTCGTCGTGCGTCTCGACGGCGAGCGTGTCGTCTCGGCCGACCCCGTCATCGGCTACATGCACCGCGGCTACGAGAAGCTGACCGAGTTCCGCACGTACCCGCAGATCACCACGCTGATCAATCGCATCGACTGGCTCTCGTCGTTCGCGAACGAGGTGCCGTTCATCGCCGCCGCCGAGCACCTGATGGGGATCGAGGCGCCGCCGCGCGCGCAGTACCTGCGCACGATTCTCACGGAGCTCTCGCGCATCGCCACGTTCGTGCTGTTCCTCGGCGAGATGGGTCTGCAGGTCGGGGCCATCACACCCGCGTTCTACGGCTTTCGTGATCGCGAGTACGTGCTCAACCTCATCGAAGCCGTCACGGGCGGACGCTTCCATCCCAACTTCAACCGCATCGGCGGCATCAAGGACGACCTGCCCTGGGGTTGGATCTCCGAGTGCAAGAGCGTCATGCAGAAGGTTCTCGCCTCCTGCGACGAGTTCGACGACCTCGTGGTCGGCAACCCGATCTTCCAGAAGCGCACGCGTTCGATCGGGATCATCCCGCAGGAGCTCGGTGCCGCGTACGGGGTCTCGGGTTCGAACCTGCGCGCGTCGGGCGTCGACTGGGACCTGCGCCGCGACGGTCCCGACTATCTCGTCTACAACGACCTCGACTGGAAGGTCTGGACCCACCCCGACGGCGACTCGTTCTCCCGCTACTGGGTGCGCCTGCAGGAGACGCGTGAGTCGGCGCGCATGGTGTTGCAGATGCTCGAGCAGTTGCCGAGCGGTCCGCTCATGGCGAAGGTGCCGCGCATCATCAAGGTGCCCGAGGGCGAAGTGTTCGTGAACACCGAGAACCCCCTCGGCGAGATGGGCTACTACGTCATCTCCAAGGGTGCGACCGGTCCGTTCCGCACCAAGATCCGCAGCGCGTCGTTCAGCAACGTGTCGCTCCTGCCGTGGCTGTTGCGCGGTGTGTACGTGCCCGACATCGTCACGATTCTCGCGAGCCTCTACTTCATTCTCGGAGACATCGACCGGTGACCGTGCGGACGCAGCGGAGATGCGCCGAAGGGCGGACACAGCTGTCTTGTGCCTCCGCGCGCATCGCAGCGAGGGAGCGGTCGTGATCGCGATCGAGGTCGGGTGGGGTACCACTCTCGCGATCAAGACGGCGGTCGTGCTCGGCATCGTGCCACTCACCGCGCTCATCCTCGGTTACGTCTTCTTGCTGAAGATGATGAGCCACATGCAGAGCCGGCTCGGCCCGATGGACCCCGGCGGGTTCCACGGCTGGTACCAACTGATCGGCGATGGCATCAAGTTCCTCCAGAAGGAGGACATCATGCCGGGCGAAGCCGATCGGCGGGTGTTCGCGCTCGCGCCCGCGATCGTGGTTCTGTCCACCTTCTTGGTGTTCGTCGTGATCCCGGCCGGCCCGCGCATCCGCGTCGCATCGCTCGACTCAGTCAAGATGTTCGACGGCGTCGGCGTGTTCTACGCGCTGGCCGTTTCGTCGCTGTCGGTCATCGGCGTGTTGATGGCGGGCTGGGCGAGCTCCAACAAGTACGCGCTGCTCGGTGCGTTGCGCGCCGCCGCCCAACTCATCGCGTACGAGCTGCCGTTGGTGCTCGCGGTGGTCGGGGTGGTCATCCAGGCCGGGACCATGAGCCTGCAGGGCATCGTCCATTTCCAGCAGACCGGATCGCTCTTCGGGTGGAGCGGCATCGGATTCCCGCTCATCCTCACGCAGTTCGTCGGCTTCGCGTTGTTCATGGTCGCGTCCCAGGCCGAGCTGACCCAGCCGCCCTTCGACATGCCGGTCGCGGAATCCGAGCTCGTCGCGGGCTACATGGTCGAGTACACGGGCTTTCGGTTCCTGTTCTTCTTCATCGGTGAGTTCGGCACCGCGTTCGCGTTCGCGGCGCTCGCGGCCACGCTGTTCCTCGGGGGCTGGTCGGTCCCGTGGGTGCACTGCACCGCCGCCGACTTCCTCGGCCCGGCGGTGCTCTTCGCCAAGGTGATGTTCGTGGCGTTCTTGATGTTCTGGGCGCGCTTCACGTATCCGCGGTTCCGTGAGGACCAGCTGCAGGCGATCGCGTGGAAATGGCTCATCCCGATCGCGTTGGCGAACATCCTGCTGACCGGTGTGTTGAAGGTGGCGTTCTGATGGGTGCGATCCAATGAAGCGCGAGATCAAGGGCATGCTCACCGGGCTCGGTGTCACGTTCAAGACGATGATGCAGCCGGCCGTGACGGTGCAGTACCCGCACGAGCGCGAAGACCCGGCGCCGCGCGCCCGGGGCGTCATCGCGCTCAAGGAAGAGAACTGCACCGTGTGCATGCTGTGTGCGCGTTCGTGCCCCGACTGGTGCATCTACATCGAGGGTCACAAGGAGCAGCGACCGCCGCGCCGCGAGGGCGGACGGCCGCGCAGTGTCAGCCTGCTCGACCGTTTCGACATCGACTACGCGCTCTGCATGTACTGCGGAATCTGCGTCGAGGTGTGTCCCTTCGACGCGCTCTTCTGGAGTCCGGAGTTCGAGTACTCCGAGACGCGTATCGCCGATCTGCTCCACGACAAGCACAAGCTCGGTGAGTGGATGGCCACCGTGCCCGAGCCCGAACCGCTCGAGATCGGCGCGGAGGTGAAGGGCAAGAAATGATCGCGGAGAACGTGGCCTTCGGGATCATCGCGGCGGCGATGGCGCTCGGTGCGATCGGCGTGGTACGCACGAAGAACGTCGTGCACGCCGCGCTCTATCTCGTCGTTGTTCTCGCCGGCGGAGCCGCGCAGTTCATCCTCCTCGGTCAGGAGTTCGTCGCCTGGGTCCAGGTGCTCGTCTACATCGGCGCGGTGATCGTGCTCTTCCTGTTCGGGATCATGCTCACGAGAGCCCCGATGCACCCGAAGGACTCGCTCGACAACGACCTCCGCTGGCCCGCGGCGGTCACGGCGCTCTTCCTCGTCGGGATCCTCGTCGGTCTGCTCGTGCACACATTCCACGCCGACAAGATCGAGAAGCTGCAGGTGAACGGGCCGGTCCGGACGGGCCAGATCACCAACGCGATCTTCACCAGCTACATCATCCCCTTCGAAGTCGTCGGCGTCCTGTTGCTGGGCGCGCTCATCGGCGCAGTCGTTCTGGCGCGGAAGGACTAGGGATGCTGCTCAACGAGTTCCTCATCCTCGCCGCGTTCCTGTTCTGCACCGGGGTGTACGGCGTCCTCGCACGCAAGCACGCGGTACTCGTGCTCATGAGCATCGAGCTGATGCTGGCCGGCGTGAACCTCAATCTCGTGGCGTTCGGTGCGTTCCACGGCGACGTGATCGGACAGATCTTCGCGTTGTTCGTGCTGACCATCGCCGCCGCGGAAGTCGGCATCGGCCTCGCGATCGTCCTACTCATCTATCGCAATCTGCACAGTGCCGACCTCGACGACGTCGACACGATGAAGGGCTAGCGCGTGTTCTTTCTCGACAAGGCGTGGCTGATACCGCTGATCCCGGCGCTGTCGTTCGTCGTGATCCTGCTGTTCGGCAAGCGCATGCCGCGGCACGGCTCCGAGGTCGGGGTAGTCGCGGTCGGCGCGTCGTTCGCACTTTCTTGTGGTGCGGCGGTCCGCTGGATCATGCGGGTCCAGGACGCCAAGGGTGGTTCGGCACTCGGCGCGCTCGGCCGCAGCATCGGACACCTCGGCGCACAGGGCGGCGGCGAGGCGGCCGTGCTCCCGGTGCTGCACCACGTGACGTGGTTCCAGAACGGCGGCGTGCGCCTGACCGCCGGCATCCAGATCGACGGTCTCGCGGTCGTCATGATGTTCGTCGTCACGTTGATCTCGTTGCTCGTGCACGTCTATTCCCTCGAGTACATGCGCGGCGACGTGCGCTTCACCTACTTCTACGCCGCGCTCTCGCTGTTCACCGCGTCGATGCTCCTGCTCGTGGTCGCCGACAACACGCTGCAGCTGCTGGTCGGCTGGGAGCTGGTGGGCGTCTGCTCGTTCATGCTGATCGGTCACTGGTGGGAGGAGAAGCCGAACAGCGACGCGGCGTTGAAGGCCTTCCTGACCACGCGCACCGGCGACATCGGGCTTCTGACCGGCGTGATCATGACGTTCTTCATCGTGCAGCGCGCGACGGGTGTCGGGTCGTTCAACATCATCGAGCTGAACTCCGCCGCGTCGAGCTCCAAGGTCGGTCACACGCTGATCCTCTGGTGCGCGGCGGCGTTGATGCTCGCGATCGTCGGCAAGTCGGGTCAGTTCCCACTGCACACCTGGTTGCCCGACGCCATGGCCGGCCCCACACCGGTCTCCGCGCTCATCCACGCCGCGACGATGGTCGTGGCCGGCGTCTATCTCGGCGCCCGGGTGTACCCGGTGTTCTTCCACGGGTTCTCGATCGGTGACGGCGGGATCAACCCCATGGCGGCGATCGGCGGGATCACGGTGCTCGTCGGGGCCGCGCTCGCGTTCGTGCAGGACGACATCAAGAAGGTGCTGGCGTACTCCACGATCAGCCAGCTCGGCTACATGGTCATGGCGCTCGGCGTCGGCGCGTGGACCGCGGCCGTGTTCCACCTCTTCACGCACGCGTTCTTCAAGGCCGACCTGTTCCTCGGCGCGGGTTCGGTGAGCCACTCGGGTTCGCACCACTCGTTCGACATGAAGACCGACATGGGCGGCCTGAAGAAGTACATGCCGCAGACGTACAAGACCTTCGTCATCGGCACACTTGCGCTCGCCGGAATCTTCCCCCTCGCCGGGTTCTGGTCGAAGGACGAGATCCTCGCCAACGCCGGCCACAACGACTACAAGCTCTTCCTCGTCGTCGGGTTGATCGGCGCGTTCATGACCGCGGCCTACATGACCCGCTGCGTCTACCTCACCTTCCACGGCGAATACCGCGGCGCGCACGGCCCGCATGCGATCCCGCACGTCGACGAGGCCGAGCACGACCCCATCGACACCATGGCGTCGGTCGAGCACGACGCGGAGGTGCACGCACCCCACGAGAGCAACCGCCTGATCACCACGCCACTGTGGGTGCTCTCGTTCTTCGCGGTGTTCGCGGGCTTCTTGAACTTCCCGCACTTCAGCAAGTTCGAGAAGTGGTTCGATCCGCACTTCCCCCCGGCGTTCGCCGAGATCCCCACGATCGCGCATCCGGCCGCGTTCAACGTCTTCCTCGCGATCGGCTCGGTGGGTCTGGCGCTCTCGGGCATCGCGATCGCGTGGGCGTACTACGAGGGCCTGCTGCCGCAGGGCCTCAGCTCCCGTAACGCCCTCCTGGGCGCGGGCCGGCGCTTCCTCGTCAACAAGCTCTACCTCGACTACCTCTACGAGAACGTCATCGTCGCCGGCATCAAGGGCCCGATCGCGGCGGGCGTGTACTGGGTCAACCAGAACATCATCGACAACGTCTTGAACTACGCCGGCAAGGGCACGCAGGCCGTCGGTCGTTTCACGTACAACATCATCGACCAAAAAGGTGTCGACGGGTTGGTGAACGGCATCGGGACGATCACCGGCGATTCCGGGGCCGAGGTCCGCAGATTGCAGACCGGCCGTCTCCAGTTCTACGCACTCATGCTCGTCGCGGCCGTCGTGATCTTCGCCGGCTCGCTCTGGATCTTCACCTAGGCAAGGGGAATTCGCTCAAATGCATTCCTGGTTCGACTCCTGGGCGTTGACCCTCGTGGTCTTCATCCCCGCCATCGGTGCGGCCATCGTGATGCTCATCCCGCGCGAGCGGGAAGACGCGATCAAAGGCGTCACGCTCGTCACGACCCTTGCCACCCTCGGTTTCACCATCGCCACGCTCTTCCGGTTCAACTACGACAAGACGAGCACGCTGCAGTTCTCGGTCACGAAGAACTGGATCGACGTCATCAACAGCCACTACCACGTGGCGGTCGACGGCATCTCGCTGCCGATGCTGGCGTTGTCATCGTTCATCACCGTGCTGTGTGTCATCTACTCGTGGAACCACTTCCCCGAGCCGCACAACCCGAAGGCGTTCCTCGCGCTGTTGCTCATCCTCGAGGTCGGGATGAACGGAACGTTCGTCGCGCAGGACCTCATCTTGTTCTTCATCTTCTTCGAGATCGTCCTGCTCCCGATGTTCTTCATGATCGGCGTCTGGGGCGGACCGAACCGCGAGTACGCCTCGATCAAGTTCTTCCTCTTCACGCTGTTCGGCTCGGCATTGATGCTGCTGTCGTTCCTGGCGCTCTACTTCAAGGTCGACGTGCCGGGCGTCGGGCACACGTTCGACATGGTGCTGCTCTCGCACGCGGCCGGTTCGGGAGTGGTGCACAGCACGCAGCTCCTTATTTTCGGCGGGTTGTTCATCGGCTTCGCGATCAAGGTGCCGATGTTCCCGTTCCACACGTGGTTGCCCGACGCGCACACCGAGGCACCCACCGTCGGCTCCGTGCTCCTCGCTGCGATCCTCCTGAAGCTCGGTACCTACGGCTTCATCCGGATCGCGCTGCCGATGCTGCCGGAGGCCGCGAAGAGCTGGGCCCCGTGGATCGGGTTGCTCGCCGTGATCGGCATCATCTACGGCGCGCTCGGCTGTCTCGCGCAGACCGACATGAAGCGACTGATCGCGTTCTCGTCGGTCGCGCACATGGGCTTCGTCATGCTCGGTATCGCGACGCTCACGACCTTCGGTATCAACGCCGCGATATTCGGCATGGTCGCCCACGGTCTCATCACCGGCATGCTGTTCTTCATCGCCGGTTCGGTGCAGCACAACTACGGCACGCGCGAGTTGTCGCGCCTCGGCGGTCTGTTGAAGCAGGCGCCGAAGATGGGCTGGATCCTCGGCTTCTGCGCGATGGCGAGCCTCGGGCTTCCCGGCCTGGCCGGATTCTGGGGTGAGTTCCCGGCCGTCCTGTCGACCTTCAACCCGGGCGGCGATCTCTCGCAGCCGCTCTTCCGCACCTACATGGTGATCGCCGCGATCGGCACCGTCCTCGCCGCGGGCTACCTGCTGTGGATGCTGCAGAAGGTCGCGTTCGGGCTGCCGAAGCCGGAGTTCGCCGACGCCCATATCCACGACGTCTCGTCGTTCGAGTGGACGGCATGGGTCCCGATCCTCCTGCTGATCGTCGCGCTCGGCATCTTCCCGAACCTGATCTTCCGGGTCACCGACGATGCGGTGACGTGTCAGACGGCGGCGCCGTTCGTGTCGAAGGACACCACGCCGGTCTCGCCCACCCTGGTGTGCCCGGGCTCGCCGAACCCGGCGCAGACGACCGCGCAGGTCACCGGGGGCGGGGGCTGACGTGCTGCTCGCCGTTGCGACCGAGGTCATCTCGACCCCGAAATTCGACTGGCACGCGTTCGCGCCCGACCTCGTGCTGGTCGTGACGATGGTCGTGGTGCTCGTCGCCGATCTGCTCCTGCCCGACCGCGAGGCCTGGCGGACGTCGAGCATCACCGCGCTCGGCCTGCTCGGCGCGCTGATCCCGATCGCGACGCTCGCGCACTCGGGACACGAGCGCATCCTCTTCGACGGCGCGTACGTCGTCGGCCACTACGCGCTCGCTCTCAAAGCGTTCTTCATCCTCGCCGCGTACATCACGGTGCTGCTGTCGGTCGACTACATCGGCGAAGGCGACTACTACAACGGCGAGTTCTATTTCCTGCTGCTCGTGGCTGTGTTCGGCATGAGCATCATGACGGGCGCGCGCGACCTCATCACGCTGTTCGTCGCGCTCGAGACGATCTCGATCCCGACCTTCGTGCTCGCCGCCTTCCGCAAGCACGACCGCGCCTCGAACGAGGCGGGCGTGAAGTACTACCTGATCGGTGTCCTGTCGTCGGCGCTGATGCTCTACGGCTTCTCGCTGATCTACGGCGTGACGGGCGCGACCAAGCTCTCCGGTCCGCACAGCATCTCCGAGTACCTGTCGCAGCACGGCACGGAGCCGCTCGTCGCGGTCGCCATCTTCTTGTCGCTCGTCGGCTTCGCGTTCAAGGTGAGTGCGGTGCCGTTCCACTTCTGGGCGCCCGACACGTATGAAGGCGCGCCCACTCCGGTGACAGCATTCTTGTCGGTCGCGTCGAAGGCGGGCGGGTTCGTCGCCCTGATCAACATCATCTACTTCGGTTTCCTCACCGGCAACGCACATTCGGCGGCCAACTCGTGGTGGCCGGTGCTGTGGGTCTTCGCGGCGCTCTCGATGACACTCGGCAACCTCGCCGCGCTGCGGCAGACCAACATCGTCCGCATGCTGGCCTACTCGTCGGTGGCGCAGGGCGGGTTCATGCTCGTGCCGTTCGCGGCGGCCGGCATCGCCGGCGCCGACGGGCCTCTCGAGAAGGCGAACTCCGCGATGGGCGCGGTCGTCGTCTACCTGTTGATCTACGGCGCGATGAACCTGGGCGCGTTCGCGGTGGTGATCGCGGTCGCGCGCCGCACGCGGAGCGCGGAGATCTCGTCCTACGACGGCCTGTTCCAGATCTCACCGACCCTCGCCGTCGTCATGGGCGTCTTCCTCGCGTCGCTCGCGGGCATCCCGTTCTTCGCCGGATGGTTCGCCAAGTTCGTCATGTTCCGATCGATCATCGACGCG
The DNA here is from genome assembly GCA_025463875.1 of Actinomycetes bacterium. Lineage (GTDB taxonomy): Bacteria > Actinomycetota > Acidimicrobiia > IMCC26256 > PALSA-610 > PALSA-610. Next base: position 3,420 of record JAODBI010000306.1, on the reverse strand, counting down.
GGCACCGGGTGGGCGATCGCGCTCGGCATCATCGCGGCCGTCAACTCGGTGATCGCGTTCTTCTATTACGCGCGCCCGATCCGGGCGATGATCTTCCACGAGCCGACCGCCGACGACCGTACGCCCATCGTCATCCCGCAGCCGCTCGTCGCCGCCATCGTGTTGACGACGGCCGTCGTCGTGGTCGTCGGCATTTATCCGCAACTCTTCGCCCGGGTCGGTCAGCTCGCCTTCTGACGAGCAGCCGCGCTGACGTGCCGACGTGCTGACGTGAACGCCGTCGCCGAGCACCTGGCACAGGTGATCCACCGCGAGGGACCGATCACGTTCGATCGGTTCATGGACATCGCGCTCTACGGCGACGGCGGGTTCTTCGCCAGCGGTCACGGTGCGGGCCGTTCGGGACGCGACTTCGTCACGAGCCCCGAAGTGGGCCCACTGTTCGGTGCGTGCGCGGCGCGCGCCCTCGACCGGCTCTGGGATGCCCTCGAGCAGCCCGACCCGTTCCTCGTGGTCGAAGCGGGCGCCGGCAACGGCCGGCTCGCGCGCGAAGTACTGCGCGCCGCACCGGCCTGTTCGACCGCACTGCGCTACGTGCTCGTCGAGCGATCGCCCGCGTTGCGATTCGAACAGCGCGCGCGGCTGCCTCTGGAACCGGCCGACGAGGCGCTCGGTCCGTTCGTGCGCCGCTTCCACGAAGACCAGGCGGTGCCCGCAGCGGGCGCCGGGCCCGTCTTCGCGTCGGTCGAGGAGCTGCCACCCGTCTCGGCGCGCGACACGGTCGTGTTCGCGAACGAGTTGCTCGACAACCTGCCGTTCGGGATCGCGGAGTGGGACGGCCGCCGCTGGAACGAGGTGCGGGTCGGCGTGCGCGCCTCGAGCGGACCCTCGGGCGTCGTCTTCGAGGAGGTGCTCGTCCCGATCGATGCCGACCTCGGGTACTCGGTAGAGCCGGGCACGCGCATCCCGATTCCGCGCGGGCTCGAGGAGTGGTGGCGAACGTGCGAGGGCGTGGTGCGGCACGGCTTCGTGCTCGTCATCGACTACACGACGACGATCGCGAACATCGGCGCGCACCCGTGGCTGCGCACGTACCGCGAGCATGCGATCGGCGGTGACCCGCTCGACGCGCCGGGCGAGCAGGACATCACCGCCGACGTCGTGCTCGAACAGCTCGAGTCGGTGTCGCCCCTCTCGCTCCTGCGGATCGACGATCAGGCCGACTGGCTCGCCGTCCTCGGCATCGACGACCTCGTCGCGGAAGGGCGCCGCATCTGGGAGGCCGGTGCCGACCGCGGCGACATCGAAGCCCTCGCCGGCCGCAGCCGCGTCACCGAAGCCGCGGCGCTGACCGACCGCGCCGGCCTCGGCTCGCACCAGGTGATGCTGTACGGCGCGGGCGGGGCCGGGGGCCGCGGGTTCTCGTGGTCGTGACTAGCCTCCGCGTTCATGGTTGAGACACTCTCTGCGCTGCTGCAAGAAGGCCGCACCTTTCCGCCGCCGCCCGAGTTCGCGAAGCAGGCGTTGGTCACCGACGCGAGCGTCTACGACGACGCCGAGCGCGACTGGCAGGGCTTCTGGGCCCAACAGGCGCTGGCGCTCGACTGGCATCGCGAGTGGGACACCATTCTCGACTGGCAGTTGCCGTTCGCGAAGTGGTTCGTCGGCGGCAAGATCAACGTCTCGGAGAACTGTCTCGACCGGCACGTGCAGGCCGGCCACGGCAGCCAGGTCGCGCTGCACTGGGAAGGCGAGCCCGGCGACACCCGCGCGGTCACGTATCAGGAGCTGCTCGACGAGACGGGCCGCGTCGCGAACCTCTTGCGGGAGCTGGGCGTCGTCAAGGGCGACCGCGTCGCGATCTACATGGGCATGGTGCCCGAGACGGTCGCCGCGATGCTCGCGTGCGCTCGCATCGGCGCCGCCCATTCCGTCGTGTTCGGCGGCTTCACCGCGCAGTCGCTGAAGGATCGCATCAACGACGCGCAAGCGCGGGTGCTGATCACGGCCGACGGCGCGTGGCGCCGCGGCTCGGTCGTCGGGCTGAAGGACATCGCCGACGAGGCGCTCGCCGATACGCCGTCGATCGAACACGTCCTCGTGTTGCGGCGCACCGAGTCCGACTGCGCGATGCAGGACGGTCGCGACCTCTGGTGGCACGACGACGTCGCCCGCCAGAGCGCGGAGTGCCCGGCCGAGTCGATGGACGCCGAGGACCTGCTCTTCATCCTCTACACCTCGGGCACGACCGGTCGCCCCAAAGGCATCATGCACACGACCGGCGGCTACCTCACGCAGGTGGCGTACACGCACAAGTACGTCTTCGACCTGAAGCCGGACACCGACGTCTACTGGTGCACCGCCGACGTCGGCTGGGTCACCGGTCACTCGTACATCGTCTACGGACCGCTCGCGAACCGCGCGACGTCGGTGCTCTACGAGGGCACCCCCGACCATCCGGGCAAGGACCGCTTCTGGTCGATCGTCGAGAAGTACAAGGTGTCGATCTTCTATACGGCACCGACCGCGATCCGCACGTTCATGAAGTGGGGCGACGACCTACCGGCCGCGCACGACTTGTCGTCCTTGCGCGTGATCGGAACGGTCGGCGAACCGATCAACCCCGAAGCGTGGATCTGGTACTACGTCAACATCGGCGGCACGCGTTGCCCGGTCGTCGACACGTGGTGGCAGACCGAAACCGGTGCGATCATGATCAGCCCGCTGCCCGGCGCGACCACACTGAAGCCCGGGAGCGCGACGTTCCCGCTCCCCGGCATCGACGCGGGCATCGTCGACGACGCGGGGAAGCCCGTCGGAGTGCCCGGCGGTGGATACCTCGTGTTGTCGCGACCGTGGCCGTCGATGCTGCGCGGCATCTGGGGCGACCCCGAGCGCTACCGCGAGACGTACTGGTCGCGCTTCGGCGACAAGTACTTCGCGGGCGACGGCGCCAAGCGCGACGACGACGGCTACTACTGGCTGCTCGGACGCGTCGACGACATCATGCTCGTGGCCGGCCACAACATCTCGACGACCGAGGTCGAGTCGGCGTTGGTCGACCACCCCGCGGTGGCCGAGGCCGCGGTCGTCGGCCGGGCCGATTCCACCTCCGGGCAGGCCATCGCCGCGTTCGTGACACTTCGCAGTGGTGTCGAACCGCGCGACGAGCTCGTCGAGGAGCTGCGCGACCACGTCGCCCGCCTCATCGGCCCGATCGCGAAGCCGAAGACGATCCTCTTCACCGAGGAGCTGCCCAAGACCCGCTCCGGCAAGATCATGCGGCGGCTCCTGCGCAACGTGGCCGAGGACGAGCTGCTCGGCGACACCACGACGCTCGCCGACCCCACCGTCGTCAGCGAGATCCAGCAGCGCGCCGAGGACGAGTCGTCCTCCGACGACGCGTGATGGATCCGGAGA
>JAODBI010000290.1 GCA_025463875.1 Actinomycetes bacterium | reverse complement strand
GCAGGTCCCTCCGGGAACGGCGACTTGCACGGTGCCCGGAGGGCATGGATGCACTCCATTCACAGTCCCGGTCCCGGACCCATACGCCGGTTTGACGCCGCCCACCGTCACACCCGCGGACTGCTCTGGCTCAGACACGTTTGCGTCGCATATTGGCAGCGACGGTAACCTCCAGCATGGGGTGTACAAATCGAGCGTAAGCCTCTCAAGCAGTATTTCCTTTGAGGCAGGTACGTACATCTTCTGCAACGGCCTGTCCGTCAGTGGCGGGTCCGGAGTCAAGGTCAACAATCTCTGCGATCCCACTCACCCGACCGTCCCCTGCCCGGTGCTGTTCTACTTGCAAGGCGGAAGCCTGAACGTCAGCGGCCAGGCGAGCCTTGCGGTCTCTGCTCCAACGTCCGGCAGCTATGCCGGTCTGCTCATCTGGCAGCGCGCGTCGAACGCGACGCCGATGTCCATCGCAGGCCAGGGAGCGATCACGCTCCTCGGCGCGATTTACGCACCCAGTGCCGTTGTAAGCGTCTCCGGCCTGGGCAAGACACCCGTAATCACATCGATCGTGGCGCAAGCCATTTCAATCGCAGGCAACGGCGGCTCCGACATCGGAATCCTGCCGGCAGAAACAGTGACCTCCGTCAGCCCGAACACCGCTGAGCAAGGACAGACTCTGAGTGTGACGATAAACGGCACGAATTTTGTAGAAGGGCAATACCTCAACGCAACGTTTGCCTGCGCGGGCGTCACCATCCTGCCTGGAAGCCTCACCCGGACTAGCTCGACAACGCTGACCGCAAACGTAACTGTCACCAACTCGGCCACACTCGGACCGTGCAACGTCACGGTGACAAACGGCGACCAAACAACAGCAACCGGAAACGGTGTGTTCACCGTTACACCTGCCGCTACGAAGCTCGTCCTCTCCGCAGCTACCACCACGCCCGCTGCCGGGGCGGCTAATAACCTCACGATTACGGCTCAGGACGCCGGTGGGAACACTGTGGCTAGCTACACCGGCGATAAGACCCTCACGTTTAGCGGTGCACTTCCGATCGGAACGAACACTCCCACCGTGACCAACAAGGCCGGCACGCCCGTCACATTTGGAACCGCGACCACGATCACCTTCACCAACGGCGTCGCCACTGTGTCCGGCACTAGCAACGGCGTGATGAAGCTATACAAGGCAGGAATCAGTTCGATAGTCGTCAGCGACGGCTCGATCAACAACAACCCTGGACTCTCGGTGACCGTCAGCGCTGGAGGACCTTCCGCGCTCACCTTTACAAACTGCTCAGCCAACGGTGGCGCGGCAGGTGCATGCGGTGGAGCGGGTGTGGCGGTTGGAAATAATGGCTTCATGGACGGTTTCGTATCCGTCATGGACGCGTTCGGCAATGTGCCAACCGTTACCGCGGGGTCGACGTGGACAGTCACGATCACCAGCAGCAGTGGATCGTTCGTCGTGACGAACTCGCCGGTCGCAATCACAGGTCCTGCGGTCCAAAGCAGCACAAGGTTCCATGTCAAGCTCACCGGCAACAACGGGAGTGCGACTCTCACGGCTCACGCCACCTCTGGCTCACCAGCCGTGTCAGACGGAACGATGACAGTGAAGAAGTGACCAGCAGCCGGGCGGGCCTCGCCCCGCTACTACAACCCCAACTTCGCGGCGGCGTTGTCGTTGAGCAGCGACCCACACCGTAGGTAACGACGCAAGACCGGCAAGCTCTTGTGGCCGGTCTGGTTCATGATCTGCGCTTCGGTCGCGCCTGCCCGAGCTTCGATCTGCCCTCCTGCTCGGATGCGAAATCAGGACTTCGTGCGTCGGAGGAAGTTTTCGGCGGCCTGCTGCTTCGTTGATCCTGGTGGGACATCGAGATGGAAGAGTTCGACAAGGATCCCGAGTCGGGCGTCGCGATCGTCCAACGTCGAAGTGTTGAGGTACTCGTTCGCCGCCGCATAGACAGCACGCAACATCTGACGATCGTTCGGGCCCTCGCTGAGCATTTGGCCGAGCTGGAGCAGTACGGCAGCGTTGACGCGCCGTTGCCGTCCAGCCAGCGTTGGATGTCGGTGGCCAAGCCCGTCGGTCGTCCATCGTCAGCGAAGTTACGAAAGGTGCAACAACTCAACCGTGGAGTTGTATCAGTTCGCCCAGTGCCGGAACACGCCACGACCCGCCGCAACTTGGTAGTCATCGGCGGGTCGTGATCGAAGTGACGAGGAGGGGGAACTACTTGTCAACACAGATCGTACGAGTCGCCGTCGTGCCTCCGGGTCGAAGAGGTGCAGTTAACAGCCCGTTCATAACATGAAGCAGGCGGCGCGCCCGCGGTGACGACGCTACAGGCCCAGCTTGGCCGCCGCGTTGTCCGTGAACAACGACCCACGCTCTATATAACGGCGCAAGACAGGCAGGCTTTTGTGGCCGGTCTGGTTGATGATCTGCGCTTCGGTCGCACCAGCCCTTGCTGCGGATGTTGCCATCCCACCTCGTAACGAGTGCCCGGCGACGAGTCTCGGATCAAGTCCCGCTGATTCTGGTGCGCTTCACGACGATCGCCACAGCACGATCGGAGAGTTCCCGGTTCCGAGGTGGCCGTGACGGTCGATCGGTCGGAACAGTGGTCCGTGCTCGATCCCGGATGCGTCAAGCCAAGAGCGTCGTGTTCGTACGGGACAGGTGGTCGGGTTCGATCCGTAAGGGATGCCGATCTGTCGGCCTTCGCCTTCCTTGTCGGTCTTGCTGCGCGTCACGGTGATGACGAGTCCATCGCGCGTTTCGTGCACGTCGGTAGCGTCGAGGGCCACCAGTTCACTTCGACGCAGCGCAGACGCGAAGCCGAGCAACAACAAGCACGCGTCACGCTTGCCAAGCAACGAGTCCGGAACCGCATCGACCATCTTTCGGATGTCGTCGGTCAGCAGAGCGGCCTTCGCGGTCTGGGCAACACCGTTGGTTCGTCGGATCCCAGACCATGTGGGACGAACCAGAATGTCGGCAGTCGGGCTGGCGTGACCGGCGGCTTGATGGGTCACCGAGATCGAAGACATACGCCTTCGGATCGTCGCGGTCTTGGCGGAATGGGCAAGGTCGGTCATGTAGAGCGCGACGGTGCTTGCTTCGGCAGGTAGCGGGTTCAGTCGGTGCTCGTCACACCATGACGTGAACGATCGCGAGTCAGATGCGTATGCGCGCATCGTAGCTAGTGATCGGGAAGCAGCGACGGAGACGCGGGCCTCGTCCTGAAGGTCATCGAGGTGGTCGGTGGCGATCGGGGCCGGTGGGATGGGGACCAGTTCAGTCATCGCTGGGTTCCGGTACCTCACGGTTATCGGAACTCAGGATTGCGGCCGCGTCGGCACCGGTTTCGGGCGACTCATGGAGCGACGAAAGCGACCAAACCCCAGTTGGTGGACGAGGTGGGTCGAGTTCGTAACTGACGAGGCGTTGGATGACGATCCGAGGTCGGCCCCCGGTGTCGATCGTGATCGTGTACGCGAGGCCGTGCGCGTGGAGTTCGGCTCGGGCGGCGGCGAGACGTGCGCCGGCGAGGTGTCGGTTGAAGAGGTCGCGTTGTTCGCTGCCGTCCAGCCCGGCCGCTCCCGCCTCCTTCATCGCGTTCGTGACCCGTAACGGTTGCTTCCGGGTGAGGATCGCGAGATCGCCACCGTCCCATGCCTCGCGCAGCAACGCCGACAAGGACGCGGATCGGGCGGAGACGCGCAGCAGCCTCGCAAACTCAGATTCCATCACGAGCACATGGCGGCCGGGGCCGTCCGGGCGCTCCGCGAGCTCGGCGACCAGTCCTTCACCGGAGGTCAGGCCGCCGATCACCCGCTCAACACAGAACATGGGCTCGGCGTGGTCAACAGACGGCAGATGACCGCCCAGGAGGTGCCTTTGCGCGCTGCGCGTGCGGCCAACGAGCACGACGTTGAGGCGCGCGCGGTGGACGGATCCGTCCGCGTAGGCGTGTGGTTCCGGACCGACGACGACGTTGCCGGTACGGAGCACGACGTAGCTCAGCAGCAAGCCGAGCGCGACGAACGGTACGAGTCGCCACGCGGCGCCCGCTTGCGCGAGGTGACCGGGCGCGAGGGTGAAGCTCTCGCCGAGGCAACCGTGAGGGCGACGACGCGGGGCCCGGTTCCCCACGCCGGCAGATCGACGGGCGATCGTCTTCGGATCCATGCCGCGATCCCGCCCGCGGCGAGAGGTGCCGCGAGCCGGAACACGAGCTCTTCCTCGGTCGCGCCCGCGAGAAGGCTGAGCAACGCGCGCGGTGGTCCGACCCGCACCAGGAACACGATGCTCACGACCACGAGAACCGCTGCCGTGCCCGCCGCGCACTCGGCCCACGCGCGGAGTTGGCGCGCCGAGAAGCCGAGCGCGCGCCAGCCCACGAGCGTTGCGAGCAATGCCGCCGCGGGCAGCACCAGGGTGACGGCGACACCTCCGGCCGGTCGCCAGCCCGCGCCGGTCCACACCTCCCACGCCTCCGCCACCACGACCGCGGCCGCAAGCGGCACGACTGGAGCCCAACACTGCGGATGCCACCAGCCGCACCAGCGCTCGTTCGGAGTCACACTCCTCCAGCCCTCGGTGTGCACACGGCCGTACGTCTGTATCGGCCACCTCGACCCGACCTGTATTGCACGGGGTCGGCCCAGTCGCCACCGGGTAGGACCTGGCGAACGGATTCGCGTTTGAACACACGCAAAGACCGGTACAGGAATTCCACAGATCGGAACGGAGGGGGATCTAACCGTGACGTCGGTGGCCGTGGTCGCGCATTCGGGGAAGACCCTCGGCGGCGGTTTGACGGAGTTGCGTTCGGTCCTGGCGGCCGAGGGCGTCGTCGATCCCCTCTGGTACGAGGTGCCCAAGTCGAAGCGTGCGCCCAAGTGCGTGCGCAAGGCGTTGTCCGACGGAGCCGACCTCGTGTTCGTCTGGGGCGGCGACGGCATGGTGCAGCGATGCATCGATGTCGCGGCCGGCTCGAACGCGACCATGGCGATTCTCCCCGCGGGCACGGCAAATTTGTTCGCCTCGAACATCGGGATACCGAAGGAGGTCGCGGCCGCGGTCGCAATCGGTCTGCACGGTGAGCGCCACGCGTTCGACGTCGGCGTCGTCAACGGCGAGCACTTCGCGGTCATGGCCGGCGCCGGGTTCGACGCGCTGATGATCCGGGACGCCGACGGGCCGCTGAAGGATCGGTTCGGACGGCTGGCCTATATCTGGACGGGCGCACGGAACCTCCGCTCGCGACGCGTCGGCACCCGCATCCGCGTCGACGGAAAGAAGTGGTTCGACGGCAAGGCGAGCTGTGTGCTCGTCGGCAACGTCGGCAAGCTCATCGCCGATGTCGCCGCGTTTCCCGGCGCCGAGCCGGACGACGGTCAGCTCGAGATCGGGGTCGTCACCGCCCAGGGTGCCTGGCAGTGGTCGCGGGCACTCGCGCGTACCGCTATCGGCAAGGCCGAACGCTCGCCGTTCGTGCACGTGACCCGCGGCAAGAAATTCGACGTGCGCTTCTCGAAGAAGACGACCTACGAGCTCGACGGCGGTGACCGAAAACCCGTCACCCGACTGCGGATCAAGGTCGAACCCGCGGCCATCACCGTCTGCGTACCGGTGCCGTCCGAGTGAGCACGGCGACGCCGGTTCCGGAGACGTGGGAGCTCACCGGCGACGACGCGCGTGAGGTCCTGCGATCGTGCGGCCGGGGGCAACTCCTCCGCGACGCGTTCGTGCGGATGCGCGTGGCCGACGGGTTCAGCCACGCCCGATCGCTCGCGTATGCCACCTCGCTCGTATTCGTGCAGGCAACGATCGGGGTCGTCGGTCTCGCGACCGCGCTCGGTCAGGGCGCCAACGGGATCATCGTCCGGACCATGAAAGCGGCGCTCCCCGGACCGGCCTCGACGCTCCTCACCCAAGCCGTGGTGCAGGCGAACCACGCCGGCGCCACACACCGGTGGGGCGGCCTGACCTTCGGGCTCGTCGGAACCCTGATCACCGGCAGCACGCTGATGGGTCAGGTCGAGCGCGGGCTGAACCGCGTCTACGGCGTCGAGCAGGATCGACCCACAGTGCAGAAGTACGGCCTCGCACTCTTGCTGACCGTGACCGCCGGCGTGCTCGTGATCGGAGCGTTCACGCTCCTCGCGCTCGGCACGTCGATCGGCAACTCCATCGACAACCACGCGCTCAACCGATTCTGGGGCATCGCCCGCTGGCCCGTGGCGGTCCTTCTCGTCACGGCCGCGACGACGATCGTGTTCCGCTACTCCCCCCGCCGCCGCCAGCCCGCACTGTCGTGGCTGGCATTCGGCGCCGCCGTCTGCACGACGCTCTGGTTGCTCGTCACGATCGGGCTCGGCGTGTTCTTCTCGGTGAGCAAGTCGTTCGGTCAGACGTACGGACCGCTCGCGGGTCTCGTGGCCCTCTTGCTCTGGGCATTGCTCGCGGCCATCGCCCTGATGTACGGCGGTGCCGTTGCGGCTCAGCTCGAAGCAGTGCGGGCCGGCGTCCGCGAGCCCCAGGACCAGGAGAAGGTCGAGCATTCGGATCCGGACCCATCGCAACCGAATCCGGTGCTCGCCGGCCAGTCATGACGGTGGCCGAGCAGGACGAGTCGGCGTCGTCGGCGACGGACCGCATAGCGCGTCTCCGACGCGTGGCCGAAGGCGTTATCGGCGTCCCGGCGACCGAGGGCAACCAGATCGACGCGCTGCGCAACGGCGACGAGATCTTTCCGGCGATGCTCGAGTCGATCGAATCCGCGCAGTGCACGATCGACTTCCTCACCTTCGTCTACTGGCAGGGCCGCATCGGGCGCGAGTTCGCGCACCGCCTCGCCGACCGCGCCGCGGCCGGGGTCCGCGTGCGCGTGCTGCTCGACGCGTGGGGATCGAAGCCCATCGAGCCTGCGCTCGTCGACGCGATGGAACGCGCCGGCGTATCGATCCGATGGTTCCGACCACTGCGACGGTTCCGTCCGAACGAGCTGAACCACCGCACGCACCGCAAGGTCCTGATCGTCGACGAAGCCACCGGATATGTAGGCGGCGTCGGCATCGCCGACGAATGGCTCGGCGACGCCCGCGACGAATCCGAGTGGCGCGACACGCACTTTCGCATCCGCGGCCCGGCGGTCGACGGTTTGCGCGCCGCGTTCCTGGACAACTGGTCGGAGACGGATCCCGAGCTGTTCGACGACGAGTACGACCGCTTCCCCGACCAGCCGAAGCCCGGGAACGCGATCGCGCAGTGTGTGCGCGGCGCGTCGGAAACGGGCCACAGCGACGTCTTCACACTGTTCCGCGCACTCTGCCAAGCCGCCGAGGAACGGCTCCGCATCGCGACCGCGTACTTCGTTCCCGACGACGAGATCATTGACCGGCTGTGCGGCGCCGTCGAGCGCGGCGTAGAAGTTCAGCTCCTAGTGCCCGGTCCGCATGCCGACAAGCGGTTCGTGCAGCTCGCCGGAGAGGCGGCCTACGAGTCGCTGCTCGCGCGGGGGATCGAGATCTGGTCGTACCAACCGTCGATGCTGCACGCGAAGATCATCACGGTCGACGGTGTGCTCGCCGATATCGGATCGGCGAATCTCAATGCCCGGTCGACGAGCCTCGACGAGGAGATCAATGTCGTCGCCTTCGACGAGCATCTCGTCGCGACGCTCGATCGTAACTTCGACGACGACCTCGAGCGGAGCGTGCGGTTGCAACCCGGACGGTGGAAGCGGCGGTCGCCGCTGCAAAGAGCGGCGGAAACGGTCGTCGCCCCGTTCAAGCGATTGTTCTGATCCGATCGTCGTCGGTAGCCGACGCGCCCGGAAGGGCGGCGGCTGCCGCATCTCGCCGCACGCGCTCGCCACGAGTGTCCGCCGGATGCGTCGCGCCCGACGACGACTTCGGCGCCAGCGCGCGAACCGCGATCGCGGCGATCGCCAGGCATCCAAGGCCGAACAACACACCGACGAAGACATCGGTGGGGTGGTGCAGGCCGCGGTAGACGCGAGCGAAGCCGACGAGGGCCGAGATCAACGCCGCCAGCACACCGGCCGCCACCCGCAGGAAGCGCCGGCTCGTGCAACAGCCGACGATCAGCGCGACGCCGACGAACAACACCGTGGCCGCCGCAGTGTGCCCGGACGGAAACGACGAGGTCGAGGGTGTGGCGTTCATTCGCGGAACATCGGGCCTCGGCCGGGCCACGACAAATGTCACGGGAAGAAACGTGGTGATCTCGATGACGAGAGCCAGTACGAGAAATACCGCCTCGCGAAAGCGTTTTCGCAGCGCCAGGACGCCGGCGACGAGAGCGGCCATGACAATTACCGGCACGGTGTTCAACGACCACGTCGCGACTTTCGTCACGTCGTTCCACGCCGCCGTCCGATGCCGCGCGAACCACTCGTTGACGTGCTCGTCCCAGCGACCGATGCTGTCGTTGAACGTGTGCGTGAGCAGATAGCCCACGCCGAGCAGCACGAGAACCATGGTCGCGTAGCCGACGACGACTGAGATGACGGGGCGTCGTAGGGAGCGCGGACCGGTCCCGCGGCCCGCCAGCAGCGACTCGTGCGATTCGCGCGGTTGCGACATGATCGCCTAGGAGTCCGGGTCGATCTCGTCCGCCTCGGTCCGGAGGTCGTCGGCGGCGGTCCGTTGGCGAACCACCTGCAGTTGCTGTTGCTGCGCCGCCAGCTGTTCGCGCTTGGCGTGCGCCAACCGTTCCTCGGCCTCGGCGCTCTGACGGTCGGCTTCCAGTTGAGCCACGCGCGCCAGGTCACGATTCGACTGCGCCGTCCGGCGGCGTTCCTCGATGCGGGCTTCGCCGCGACGCTTCGTGGAAACCGCGACGACGACAGCAACGATCACGACAACAGCAACGACGACAATGACGAGGAAAAGAGTCATGTCCCACGTTTTCCCTGTGTCTGATAATTCAAAACGGAGACGCGCGACGACGTAGCAACTGCAAGTCGTGTATTGGTGACGGCTCGTCCGATGCGGGTTTCTGGACCGTCTGCATGGGCCAGACTTATGTATGAGAAGCGGTGTTGCCGGCACGAAAGGGATATTGCGAAGTGGACGTCGTCATCGTCGTGGCTCTGAGCGCAGTGTCCGTCGCCTTGGTCGCCGCCTTCGTCGTAGCCCGCCTCCCCGACTTCGACCCGTCGGCACCGCAACTCGCGAGTCGGCCGATCCGCCGCGAGATCTTTCGTCACCCGCGACTCGCCGCCATCCTGCGCTCGCGCATCGACCCGTCCGCGGCAACCGGCCTCGCCCTCACCGTCGCGTTCGGATTGGTGCTGTTGGGCGCCTTCGCGATCGGGTTGCTACTGATCATGGTGCAGCACAACGCCGGTCTGGCGCGTTGGGATCTGAGCGCGGCGCGCTGGGGCGGTGATCACGCGACGAAGGGTTCCACCAACTTCTTGCGCGACGTCAGCCTCTTCGGTGGGACGCCCGTGATGATCGGGGCCGCGCTGGTGACCGCGGTCGTCGTCTACGCACGCACCCGTCGCCAAGTCGTCGTGTGGTTCCTCCTCGTGGTCGTCGGTGGCCAGGTACTCGTCTCCAACCTGACCAAGGTGCTCGTCGACCGCAGTCGTCCCGATATTCGCCAGCTCACCGGATTTTCGGGCTCGTCGTTCCCGTCGGGCCACGCGACGACGGCCGCAGCCACCTTCGCGGGGATTGCATTGTTATGGGGCATGGGAAAACCGAGACGCACGAAGGTCGTACTGGCCGCGGGCGCCGCCGGGATCGCGGCCGCGGTCGCAACGAGCCGCGTACTCCTCGGCGTGCACTGGTTGACCGACGTCATCGCGGGTCTCGCGCTCGGTTGGGCCTGGTTTGCCCTCGTGTCGATCGCGTTCGGGGGACGACTGCTGTCGTTCGGTCAGCCGGTGCGCGTCGCGCAGGACGCGGCGGATGCGTCCCCGAGCACCACTGACGCCGGTTCCGCGCGCCCGAAACCCGAGCCACTGTCGCCGGTCAACTAGCGCGCCGTACCGCCGCAGGGTGCGCCGGACTTCAGACCGCGTCGGTCCGACGGAGCGCACCGGGACGGCCGTCCGGATCGAGCAGCGTGCGGTACATGGCGAGCGCGGGCCACTTCAACCACCGTCCGACCCGGTCGGGGTCGTGGCGCCGGAGATGACCGGGCGGGCGCGCTCCGCGCTCACCCGCGCGGTACCAACCGTCGAGCGCGGCCGCGCCCTGCGCCAACGCGGCGATTCCCGTAGCCGGATCGACCAGGTCGGCGTCGTCGCCCTCGGCGCGCCCCAGGTGCTCGCGCCAGAGTCGCAGCCGGGTATCACGAGCCAGATGGCGCGCGCCCTCGCCCCGCCCACCGGGATCAGCCGGCTCCCGGTCGTCCACCTGCGCGTCGATGACCGCGCACGAGATCTCCGAGTCGTGCGTCCATGATCGGCGGTTGAGGTTGTCCGAGCCGACGACCAGCAGGACGTCGTCGACGACGCAGACCTTGGCGTGCACGTAGATGGGGGTGCCCTCGACGTTCTCGAGGTCGTACACGGCGAACCGATCACCACCCGCACGGCGCAGGATCTCGATGAACTTCTCGCGGCCGATTCGATTCGCCGCGCCCGACAGCTTGCCGGCTCGATCCGGATAGCGCGGTACGACGGCGACGACGTGTAACTCGGGTTCACCCGCGAGCGCATTGGCCAGCGCGTGCGCGGCCTGCGCCGACCACAGGTATTGATCCTCCACGTAGACCAGTCGGCGAGCGCGCCGGAATGCCTTGAGATACGCGTGGGCGATGCTTCGTTCGCCGTCGGGCGCGAACGGATAGGGCGGCCGCTTGGCGGGATACGTGCGCAGGATCTGTACTGCGTGATTGCCGCGGTCGGGAAGCTCGGCCGCTTCCGGGGGCAGGGGGTCGGGGTGTCGTGGTTGGTGGGTGAGCCGGCGCAGGAGGAGTCGCCACGGGTTGCGATGGTCGAGCGGTGTCGGGTCGTCCCACCGCTCCCGAAACGTGAAGTCGACGTCGCCGGCCGCGGGCCCTCCGACCTCCAGTTGCACGTCGTGCCACGGGGGCCGGGGGCCGTAGCGCGCGTCGAGTGTGATCGCCTGCGGATCCCCGTGATGCGTCGGGTCGTCGTGACGACCGTGGCACAGGTCGATGCCGCCGACGAACGCCTCCAACCGAGACCCGGCCCGAGACCGAACCACGAAGATCTTTTGATGGTGACTTCCACCGCGTCGCACGCGCTCGTCGAGGATGATCTCGCCGCCGGCGCGATTCACCGTCCTCGCCAGCGTCGTGTTGTCCTTCTCCGCAAAGTGCGCAAGCCGCGGATGCGAACGCCACAGCAAGCCGTAGACGCCCACGCCGCGTCGCACAGCGTCGACAAGGACACGACCGACTTCGGTGCCGGGCCCGACGAGCAACTCGTCCCGATCGCCCTGCCAGTCGGTGAACTGCACGGAGTTGCCCGGTTCGAGCGACGACAGCAACGCGTACAGACGCGAGAAGTACCGGGCGCCGTCGATGTGGACCTCGACGTGGTTACCGAGCGTCCACGCACAGCCGTTGCCGCGCCGATCGTCGATGACGGTCGCGGTATTCCCCCGTTCCTCCCGAGTCAGAAACCAATCGTCGAGGCTCAAGGAGTGACCGTACCCCGCAGTAGGTCGACCACCTGATCGTCTGCGACCTGCGTGAAGTCGGCGTAGGACTCGCCGATCGCATGGAAGCTCGCCGGCGCGTCGAGCACGAACACCGCATCCACGTCGTCCGTGTCCTCGCGGAGTTGAGCGACCGTCCGCGCGGGTGCGACCGGGATCGCGACGATCACCCGGGCCGCTCCGAGGGCGCGCGCGACCTTGCAGGCCGCCCGCGCGGTCGAGCCCGTCGCGATGCCGTCGTCGACGACGAGCGCGGTACGGCCGGCGAGAGGCACACGCGGGCGCGTGCCACGGAACCGGGCCGCGCGTCGTTCGAGCTCGCTGCGTTCGCGTGCCTCCACCTCTGCGAACGAGGCCGCGCTCACGCGCGCCTGGCGAACCACCGTGTCGTTGATCACGCGCACTCCGTCCTCGCCGATCGCACCCATCGCCAGCTCCGGCTGCGACGGGAGTCCTACCTTGCGAACGAGGATCACGTCGAGCGGAGCTCCCAACCTCACCGCCACCTCGTAGCCGACCGGAACACCACCGCGCGGGAGCGCGAGCACAACGAGATCTCCTCGGGCCTTCTCATCATCCGCGAGCACCTCGGCGAGTCGCGCCGCGAGACGACGCCCGGCGTCCGATCGGTCGTGGAACCGCATCTGCCGCTGTCCCGGCGCGCTATCGCGCACCGTCGGCGCCGACGAGAAGGCGTTGCGCCGCCGCCGGAACGCGGTCGCCGATCTCACGCGCGAGGAAACCCAGCTCGCCGACCACGTGCGCGAGAATCCTCCCGACTTCGTGATGGACGAGCACTCCCCATCCGGCGCCGGTTGCAAGATCGGGTACGCGCGGCCCCAGGGGCTGGATCGACACGCCCGACAGTCTTCCCGTCGCGCCTCGCCCCCACACTGGTCCCCGACCGCAATGAGGGGTGCGATGACGGGGTGCAATGACCAGGTGCGATGTCGGGCACGATGGTGACGTGCCCGAAGGCGACACCATCTTCCGGGCGGCCGCGCAGCTGCGGGCCGCGCTCGTCGGCAAACACCTCACCGAGCTCGAGGTGCGACGCGACACGCGCGGCCGGCGCGGTCCCGAGCCCGGCACCGAGATCACCGCAGTCGATGCCGCCGGCAAACACCTCCTGATGCGCTTCGCCGACGGACACGTCCTGCACACCCACATGCAGATGACCGGTGCGTGGCACGTCTACGGCGCCGGTCAACGTTGGCGCCGCCCGGGCCACACCGCACGCGTCGTCGTGCGCGTCGACGACGGCACGACCGCGGTCTGCTTCGCGGCGCCCATCGTCGAGCTGCGCCGCGACGGTGACGGGCGCGATCGTCCGTCGCGGGCATCGCGGATGCTGGAGCGCCTCGGCCCGGATCTCTGCGAGTCAGACGTCGATCTCGACGCGGTGATAGGCCGGCTCGCGTCGCTCGAACCCGATACCGAGCTCGCGGCGGCCCTCCTCGATCAACGCGTGGCAGCCGGGATCGGAAACGTGTTCAAGTCGGAGATCTGCTGGGCGGAGCGCGTCTCTCCGTTCACACCGATCGTCGATCTCGACGAACCGACCCGACGTCGCATCTACGAAACCGCACGCTTCCAACTAACGAGCAATCTCGCAACCGGCCGCCGCACAACCTTCGCCAACGGCCTCGCGGTCTACCGCAAGGCGGGACGACGATGCCCGCGCTGCGGCGCGACCATCATGAGCCGACGCGACCGCGCCACCCGCTCGACCTACTGGTGCCCGCGCTGCCAGCCCGAGCCGCGCCCGGCCAACTGAGCACCCGCGGTCAAGCCTCGGTCCGGCGTCGGGCCGAGGCTTGATTAGCCTTTGCCGGTGACGCGGGACCTCTCGGATGACGAACCGGGGCCTCGTCAGCGCCGGATTGCTCACCGCACCGCGCAGCTTCCCCCGGCGAGCCGGATCCTGTACCGGATCGAGCACTACACCTCGTTGCCCGTAGTCGCGCTGGCGATCGTGCTCGGGCTGCTGGGCCTTGTCGTCGTGGGCGCGGTACTGGGGTTCCCGACGGCCTGGGTGACCGCGTTTCAGGTCTCCGTTTCCGCCATCACGCTCGTGATGGTCTTCGCCATCCAACACACGCAGGGCCGGGAGCAGGCCGCGACGCAACGCAAGCTCGACGAGTTGATCCGGGCACTCCCGGGCACGAACGAAGCGCTGATGATGTTGGAGGAAGCTCCCGGCGACGTCATGCTCGACGTCGAGGAGGAACAGCGCGACGTCCGTTCGGCGTCACCTGACACCGACGACGCCTGAAGCCCGGTCGCACGGTCGCCGCGTCGAATTGTCGAAAACGGTCAGGCGGGCCGGGTCGCCGGGGCGTGACTCGTGACACAGGCGTGGATCACGATCGTCCCGTTCGCGACGAGCTTCGTGCGCATGCCGTCGGGCGTTTCGGTCGTCACGGTCGCGACCGCGTAGTTCGATCGGTGCTCGACGCGCTGTGCGCACGCCGAGCAGAGCGTGCTCGAAGCGGAGCTGATCTTGAGGCTGCTCATTTGGCCATCTCCACGCCTGGGGCCCGAGGACCCGGTTCGAAGTCTCCAACTTCAACAATCGGTTCGCTCGAATCCCTGTCGGAACCCAGCGGTCGGTACTGAAGCGCGCTGGGCAGAAGCGGGGCCGTTGTGACCGGAGACACCCGTTGCAGCCCGGCGTCTCCGCGCGGCTATCGCGCCGAAAAAGGAAAAGTGCCCCGACCGGGCGGCAGTCGGGGCACTCTTTCCATAGGGGGCACGGGTTGGGATCCCCGAACCTTGCGGGTTGCTCGAAACACTTCTTCCCGAGGCCAAACCGGACTATGCAGAAATCGGACGGTGAGTCGCCCAAAAAGGTCGGTGGCGCAGGTCAGACGACCCGCGCCGGCGACCCATGGGGATGCAAATACCGGGTTCGCGGGAGCCGACGGCCGGCTCCCGGTCCCTAACCTTCGACCATGGACGATCCGGTACACGAGGTAGCGCCGCTCGGCTTTCAGTGGGCGACGGTCGATCCGTTCCTCTTCTGCGTGCATCACGTCGACGACTATCCGGCCGGCAACGAGGCGCTCGGCCCCGACGCGTCTCTCGCGGGTCGCGAGATCGGCTCCGACTTCGCCGGTGTCGACGGGTGGCGCATGTACCACGGCGACACCGTTCCCGGCTTCCCCCAACATCCGCACCGCGGCTTCGAGACCGTCACGTTCGTGCGGCGCGGGCTCATCGACCACTCCGATTCACTCGGCGCGACCGCTCGCTTCGGCCGCGGCGACGTGCAGTGGCTCACCGCCGGGAAGGGCATCGTGCACTGCGAGATGTTCCCCTTGGTCGAACGCGATCACCCGAATCCACTCGAGCTCTTCCAGATCTGGTTGAACCTGCCCGCCGACGACAAGATGGTCGAGCCGTACTTCACGATGTTGTGGGACGAGGATCTTCCCCGCCACGTCGTCACCGACGAGCAGGGCCGAACGACGAGCATCACGGTGATCGCGGGCGAGCTCGCCGGACTCCGTCCCCCGCCTCCCCCGCCCGATTCGTGGGCGTCACGTCCGGAGGCCGACCTCGCGATCTGGCACCTCGCGCTGGACCCCGACACGCAGGTCACACTGCCGCCCGCGGCCGGACCCGACACCGTCCGGGTGCTCTACCTCTTCGAAGGCTCGGCGCGCATCGGTGAGCACGACCTCGACGCGTCGACCGGCGCCCGACTCCGCGGGGACGCCGAAGTCACGGTGACCGCGGGTCAACGAGGCGCGGAGGCACTCGTGCTGCAGGGTCGGCCGATCGGTGAACCAGTGGCCCAGTACGGCCCGTTCGTGATGAACGACCAAGCCGGCGTCGAACAGGCGTTCTCGGACTATCGCGCCACCCAATTCGGCGGTTGGCCGTGGCCGGTCGACGATCCGGTGCACGAACGCGACGCGGGACGCTTTGCCCGCGACCCGCAGGGTCGGTTGATCACACCGACGGAGTCGGTCTCGCACTGACCTACGCGGCGCCGCGGTGAGCTTCAGATTCCGCGGCGTCTCGCAGTCGCCGCCATTCGATGAAGTGCCCGGGATTTTCTTTGTCGTATTTCTTGACGAGGGCGACGCATCCATCGGCCGCTCCCGTTCCATCACTTCCATGAACTTGGTTCGAGCGGCCGAGTGCTCCGCCTGGAAATTTCTCGCGTCGGCGGGACCGTCAGCTCACGACCAGCCGGACGTCGACTGCCGCGTCGTTCCGGGCGAGATGGATGTGCCAGCAGCCGCGGGCGGGAAAGCGAAAACCCGTTCCCCACTCGTCGCCGGGACGGTGGTAGCTGCTCGACCCGTGTCGTTCGGGCCCGAAGACCAACGGTCGAACGCGCCCATCTGGCGCGCGGAACACGATGCTCAGCGGACCCGTTCCCGTCATGCGCCATACGATCTTCAGCTCGTCGCCGACGCGCGGAGGAACGTGCCCCGGCCCGAGTGCGAGACCCCACAGCTGCGCATCCGGCGTCGCGACATGAATCTCGTTCGGCGCGCCGACGGCACCGAAGCGGTTCGGAGCTACGCACGCCGCGGTCGTCGAGACAGGCGCGCTCCGGTACGGCGCCGGCGACGAGCAGCCGGCGCCCAGCACGCAGACGAGGACGACAACAGTCCTGGTGAACACCACTCCTCGTACAACTCCGACGCCGAGACCGTTCCTCATAACAGGTGTTCGGGAACGCCTCTGCGATGATGGACGGATGATGGTGGCCATCACGTCGCTCAGCGACTTCTCGAGATGGGCGCGCGGCAACGGGCTGGAAATCGTCCTGCTGATCGTCGGCTCGCTCCTCCTGGCGCGGTTTGCGGCGTGGTTGGGCAACCGGTTGACCGTTCGGATCGACCTGCAGGATCAAAGCGCCGACGCGTTGGTCCGGTCGGAAGCCGCGAAGCACCGGCACTCGCTCACGCAGGTCATCACGTGGACAGTTGTGGTGCTCATCTACTCCATCACCGGCGTGCTCGTGCTCGAGCGATTCGGGGTCCCGCTCTCCAGCCTCATCGCGCCCGCGACCGTCGCCGGCGTTGCGCTCGGGTTCGGCGCGCAGCGGATCGTGCAGGACATCCTCGCCGGCTTCTTCATGATCACCGAACGGCAATACGGATTCGGCGACCTCATCCGTATCTCGAGCCTGGGCTCGACCACCGGCGTGACGGGCACCGTCGAGGACGTGACGCTGCGCACGACGCGCATGCGCACCGTCAACGGAGAAGTCGTCATCATCCCGAACGGGCAGATCAACCAGGTCACCAACCTGTCGCGCGACTGGGCCCGCGCCGTCATCGACGTGCCGATTCCCGCCACCGCCGACATCACGCGTGTCAACGCGATCTTGCAGACCGTCGGAGAAGAGCTCTACGCCGACGAGAAGTTCCGTCCGCTGTTGCTCGACACGCCGACGGTCATGGGAGTCGAGAGCATCGACGTCGACCGCTTCAGCATTCGCATGGTCTGCCGCACGTTGCCCGGCAAACAGTTCGATATCGGCCGCGAGCTGCGCGCCCGAATCGCGACCGCGCTGCGGCACGAGGGCATCATCCTGGCGCTCGACGTCGAGACGAGCAGCGCGCCTCCGGACGCCCACTGATGATCGGCCGCGCCCGGAAATCGACGGTGATCTTGAGCGCGATCTTCGTCGTCACACTTGCGTTGTTCCTGCTCGTGCGTCCGGAGTCGGTGGCACAGTCCGGCACCGTCAACGTCACTCCCGGCACGACGATCGCGCGCACGACATCGACCACGGAACCCGCTTCGCCCTCCACCACTGCACCCCGTGCGACATCGTCGACCGTCGCCGCGACATCGATCCCGACTACCTCGACGAAGCCCACGACTTCATCGCGGTCGACATCCTCGACGTTGCGGTCCACCCCGCCGACGTCCAGGGCGCCCACCGCGACCACGTTGCCGACCGGCGGCACGGCGTCAACGTCGACTTCCAAGCCCGGGCCCTGAACGGGCCGAAGACCTCGAATTCTTCAAACAGTTCGGCCAGCTGCGGCGTGTCTGGTCCCGTGGGGACCTCCGCGCCACACTCACCGGTCGTGGAAGACGGCGTTGCGCTCCAGTTCGACGAGTTCTTCCGCACGGAGTACCCGCGGCTCGCGCGGGTGCTCTCCGCCGTCGACGCGAGCGCCGAGGATGCATTGCAAGAAGCGTTCTCGCAGGCGGCCCGCGCCTGGAAGCGCGTATCGGAGTACGAAGACCCGGCGGGCTGGGTGCGCCACGTCGCTGTGCGGCGCATGCTCGACGAACGCCGTTCGACGCGCCGCAAGCACGCGGCGATCGAACGTCTCGAGATGTCGGCCACGCACCATCTCGACGATCGCGACACCGCCATCGACCTGGCGACGGCCATCGGCCGACTCTCGACCCGACACCGAATCGCGCTGACGCTCTTCTACCTCGGCGGTCTCACCTCCGCGGAGACCGGCGAAGCGATGGGCATCACCGCGGGGGCGGTGCGCTTTCATCTGGACGAAGCCCGAGCCCGGCTGCGACAACTCCTGGAGGTGCGCGATGTCTGACGACGACGATCTTCGCGATGCGTTTGGCGACGACATCCGGGCCGCTCTGCACGAGCGCGCACGAGTCGAACCGTTGCCTGATGTCGCGTTCGATGTCGAGCGCAGAAATCACACTCGGGCTCGCTCTCGTGTCCTCGTCGCAACACTTGCCGTCGCCATTGCGCTCGGAGGTGTCGCAGTGATCGCGACGCGGAGCGACGATACGAAACGGATCGGTGTCGTGACCCCGGCGTCGTCCCCGCGCACCAGCACGACCGTCGTCAGATCCGGCTTCCGTGTCGTCAGCTACCACGGCGTGCATGTCGAGGTGCCGGCGCGTTGGCCCGTCGTCGACGGCATGCACACGGGGTTCTGCACCGGTCCGTTCTCCGATGCGCCAACTGCATTCGTCGGCCCGCAGGAGAACGGATCGCCCAGCTGTCCGTACGTTCCTTCACTGCGGGACAAGAAGCGCGACGGCGTGCGGCTGCAGTCGGGCGATCAACCCGGCGATGCGCGACGGTCGACCACGTCTTCCGGCGCAGTTGTGTTCCAGGACACCGCAGGTTGGAAGGGCAGCATCAAGTACGTCTGGTACCGCGGCGTCTCGTTGACGATCGGCATCGGCCCCGACGTGCGGGTCGCCGAGTCGATCCTCGACTCGATCGGTTTCACGCCGGGTGCACCCGACACGCCCGCCGCGGGCCGGTGCGCGCGCATCGACCATCCGAACTCCATGCCCGAGCCGGAACGCCTGACGACGCGGCTCGTGCTCGAGCACGGCAACTCAACGTTGGATCCGCCGTTGCCGAGCGACCGCGCGGTCATGACCGCCGCCCAGGCGTGGACCGCCGCCGGCACCCGACCGGACTTCGAGCACGCCCGGCTCGTGCTGGCGCGGTACTCGGCCACGTTGCCCGCCACCCAGCACGCGGACGGCTCGCTGACGCCGGACCACCAGAACCAACTCATGTGGATCGTCTTGTCGGCGCCGAACAGCCCCGACGTACAGGGCTGCGGCATGTGGGGCTACCACCTCTTCGACGCACGCACCGGCCAAGACCTCGAATCGGCGGGCTACACCCCCGGTCCGTGACGCACGGCACGATCCGGTGGCTCGGCTGACACATTTCGGGTCCCGGCGGTGTGGTCATCACTAGTGGAAACATCGCGGGCGGTGGGCGGCACCGATGAGGACCTCTTCGCGGACATCTATCCGGGTCTCGTGCGCTTCGCGGCCGCGGTGCGGCCCGTCGGCATCGAGCCGGAGGACCTCGTGCAGGAAGCGCTCGCCCGAACGCTGCAGGTCCACCGGCTGCACGACCTGGACGAGCCCGCGACCTATCTGCGTACCGCGATGATCCGCATCGCCTCCAACCTGCAGCGAGGACGCCGACGTGCCGTCGCCCGGATCGGGCGCCTCGAGCATCGCAACGAAACCCTCGACAGCTACCCGTCCGAGCTGGCCGATCTCCTCCGGTTGGAACCGCGCGCTCGCGCAGTCCTGTTCCTCACGGTCATCGAAGGCGAGCAGTACCGAACCGCGGCCGCGATCGTCGGCTGCTCGGAATCGGCGGCGCGAACGATCGCGTCACGCGCACTGCACCACCTACGCGCCCACGTCAGTGCCGAGCTCGACGCCAGGGAGGCAACGTGAACGAGCTACGCGATCTGTTGACGCGTCTGGTCGACGTCGAACCGCGCGTGACCGCGTCCGACATGCTCGAAGCCGCGGAGCAGCGCGCCCGGCAGCTCCGGGTCCGCCGGACCCGGCGGCGATTCGTCGCGGCCGGAACCGTCGCCGCGGTGATCGCCGCGATCGTCATCGTCGTTGCGAGCGCCGCCGACCGGGGGCACGAGGCCCGCATCGCCGTCGAGCCGGCGCCGTCACCGACGACTGGAACGCCTGCCGTCGCGCCGACGCAGCAATACTCCGTCGATGCGACCGTGCTGCAGGATCCGACGCACGGACCCGAGCTCTGCTTCGCGGTCGCAACCTCCCTGCCGCCACAGTGCAAGGGCACGCCGATCGCGGGGTGGGACTGGAGGAAGGTCGATCGGGAGGAGTCGGTCAACGGCACCACGTGGGGCGAGTTCCACATCGTCGGCACCTACGACGGAACCGCGATCACGATCACGCAACCCGCGACGGCCGCCCACACCCCACCGCCCGTCAAACTGCCGTCGTACAAGACGCCGTGCCCGACTCCGTCCGGCGGCTGGACGGTCGTGGACCGGTCGAAGTACAGCATCGACGCCTACAACGCGTTCGCGAACGCCGCGCGTTCGCAGCCCGATGCGGCGGGGTTGTGGCTCGACAGCGCGACACCGGTCGACGGCAAGACCGACCTCTTCCCGGCGCAGGTCATCAACGTCGCGTTCACGGGCGATCTCGACGCGCGCCGAGCCGAGCTACGCGCGCTCTGGGGAGGACCGTTCTGCGTCGTTCATCACGATCGCTCGATGCACGAGCTCGAACTGATCGTGCAGACGCTCAACGGTGAAGTCGGGCGTGACCTCGGTCTTCAGAACCGCTCGGCGAGCATCGACGAGGTGAACGACGACATCCGGTTCGACGCGATGGTCGCGACGCCGGCCGCGCAAACCGCGCTCGACCGCCGCTACGGCGCCGGCGTGGTCCACCTGCACGGACTGCTCACGCCCGTCCCCTGATCAGTTACCGACGGTCAGCTCGACGCGGTCGTTGTAGAAGCACAACAATCCGGTGATGCCTTCCGCGGCGGGGATCGGCGTCTCGTAGCTCCACACGATGCCGTCGTGCACTTCGCCTCCGAGCTCGAGGGTCCAGTACGAGGCGTGACCCTTGAACGGGCACTCGGTCGTGAAGCTCGTCGCCCGCAGGAGATCCATGCGCACGTCTTCGCGTGGCAGGTAATAGCGGGTCGGCAATCCGGTCTCCTCGAGCAGGACCGGATGGTCGGTCTCGGCGACGGTCTCGCCGCCGACCCGGACCACTACATGGGTCTCGGAGGGCGTGATGGTGATCGTGTGACCTGGATTCATGAGTAGGCGAACCGTATCCGCCATGCCCACATTCCCCTGACTGGCTCCCGACTCCGCCCGTGGCTCGGCGCGAGGCCGCCGGCCGACCGGTCATCCCGCCGGCCGCGGTGTCGGTGGCGCACCTTGTTCGGCCAGGCGGTCGGCGATCGAGCCCGGGATCGTCAGACTCCAACCCTCCCGAACCAGCCGCGCTCGCGCGACCCGGGCCTCGCCACCGTCGAGGCCTTGCGCCACGGCGATGAACGCCACAAGCACGACCACCGGCACGAGAAACGCGAGCAATCGCCGCGACCGCCGACCCATGCTCATTTCGGCGCGCCGTTGACGAGAGGAGTGAGGTTCTGATCGAACGGCAGGATGATCGTGCTGCGGTTCGGAGAATTCACGAGCTGCTTGAGCGCCTGAATGTACGTGAACTGCAGATACTCCGGAGTCAGCTGCGCCTGCGAGCACTCGGTGAGCGGGTTGGGTGTCACCGTTGCGACGCGTCGCCCGTTGCGGGTCTTGGTTGCCGCCTCTCCCCCGCACGCAAGGATCTGTTGCGCGTCCGCGGTCGCGAGCGCTTGGATGCGGGCGACGTCGGCGACCTGACGCGCGGTGGCAAGCTCGAACTTCTGTTGCTCGGCCGTCTGTTGCGAAGCGACTTTCGAGTCGACCGCCGTCTGCAGCTTCTCGTTCAGCGCGACCTCGAGCAGTTGAAAGTCTGCGAGAACCAGACCCTTCGGTTCGATCAGGTGCCGCATGCAGGCGCCGACCTCCGTCTCGACGCGCCGCCATTCCATCGTCGCGGCCGTCACCGTCGAATAGCGAGTGAACTCCGATCGGATGCATGTACGCGCGTCGGGCCGCACCACTGTCTTGGCGTAGCCGGTGCCGAGCGTCCGGTAGACCTCGGTGGCGCGGCGCGGATCGAGCCGGAACAGCACGGTGGCGTTGACCTTTGCCGCGCCACCGTCGGCACCGAGCACGGCGACGGAGTCGTCGGTGTTCCCCGCGGCACTCTTCGGTGGGTTCGACGTCATCGAGTAGTTCTGGGTCCGCACCGTCAACGTAGACACCGACGTGAACGGCCACGTGAGGTGAAAGCCGGCCCGCAGCGCCTTGGACGGACGACCGAGCGTCACCGGCACGCCGACGGATCCGGGTGCGACGACGTGGAGCGACGTCCATACCGTGACGACGGCGAGCAGCGAGCCGAGGACGCACAGCAGCCGACCCCAGGCGCGCGGTTCCAGATCGCCCGCCGCGGTACGCCGGCGCCGGACGCCGGACTCGGTCAGGATCACGGTGATGGCGCGCGCCAGGCGCGATGCCACGCGCACAGACAACGATTCGCGAGGAGTCGCGAACATCTTTTCTTCTCCCTTTCGCGCGCGCCGATGGGCGCGCTCGCGGCGACCGAGCGTCGGAGCTACGAAAGGGGCGGAGCGCGAGAACGAAGCGGGAGTCGGACGCGGGCGGCGGGCCGCCCGGCGACGACGAGCAACACCGCGCCCAGCGCGAGTGCGAGCAGAAGACCGAACAGCTGAGACAGCCACGGGGCATTGCCGACGTGGTGCGCGAACTGACGGACCGAATCGACAAGTGGCGCGCCGACTGCGTCGACGATCGGAGTGGTCGTCGCGCTCACGACGATTGCGCGCGAACCGTCGGTCGCGGACGGAAGCACCCCGCTCTGGCTCAGGCCGCCGAGCGCGCAGAATCCCGCGACAACGGTGAGGAAGAGGCTCAGGCCGCGGCGGCGCATCGGAAGTCAGGCTAACCCGACGCTCCGATGCCGGCTCCGGCGCGGCCGAAGCGCCCGCTTCGACCCAGTTGATCCGGTTGATTCATTCGGCCGTCACTTGCACGAGCCGGCGAGCGCCTCGAACCGAACAGTTGATCGACCAGCTGATGGAGATGTGAAAGAACATTGAGCATTGCTCCGCGGGCAGGCCGCATCGGCGACGAGCGCCCTACCCTTTCCGGATGTTCGAAACTCCTGCACTGCGTCGGATCTTCGTCGGCTGGCAGCGATTCCGGGACTGGACCGGGCTCACGATTGCGGCCCTGATCGCGGTCGCGGCCGGCATCGTCGCTCTCGCGGCAACCGTCGTCGGGTTCAGTGGGATCACCGAGGACGTCTGGCAGCACAACGGCTTGGCCTCGAGCGATCCGGCACGATTGCAGTGGTTCGTCGACCATCGGCCCGACGCGTTGGTCTCGGCCGCCCGGATCGGGTCCGAGCTCGGCGGCCCGATCGCCCTGGCGGTGTTCGCCCTCGTGGCGGCCGGCGTGCTCTGGATGCGCGGCCGGCGACTCCTGGTTGCAGTCGCGCCCGGCATCGCGTTCGTTCTCTCCGGCGTCGCGGTGGCAGTCGGCAAGAGCATCGTCGACCGCAGCCGTCCGCCGGTCCCGCTGCACCTGGTCCCCGAGTCCGACGCGTCGTTTCCGTCCGGCCACGCGACCGAGTCGACGGCACTCTTCGTGACGCTGGCGCT
This sequence comes from Actinomycetes bacterium, assembly GCA_025463875.1. Lineage (GTDB taxonomy): Bacteria > Actinomycetota > Acidimicrobiia > IMCC26256 > PALSA-610 > PALSA-610. The sequence goes on along the minus strand of JAODBI010000290.1, from coordinate 8,180 downwards.
GGTCGTCGCAGTGTTCGTGCTGCGCCGCCCGATCGCCCGGGCCGCGACGGTGCTCGGCGCGGGCCTGCTGTCGTTCGTCGTCGGCGCGAGTCGCCTGGTCCTCGGCGTGCACTGGCCGAGCGACGTGCTCGCCGGCTGGGTGTTGGGCGCGGGAACCGCGCTTGCCGTCACGCTTGTGGCGAGCCTCGTCGCCCACGTCGCTCCCACCCGGCCGATCTCCAACCGCCCGCTCGCGGGCCTCGTGCACCTCGCTTCTCGGGAACGGGATTCTCGGGGTTCTCAACGACGACCGCAACCACTGGAAGCGGCGTAGTTCTGCTTCGTCTCGCACTGATCGGCGTCGCGCTGATCGTCGCATCGTGGGCCCTGCTCGCACTGCTGGCGCGCCGGCTCCCGCCCGGCGCGGCGAAGGACCTCGCGACGGTGCTTCCCGCGTGCGCGACGACCGCCCGCAAACTTCGACGCGACCCGCGCGTACCGCGCCGGGCGAAGGTCGCGGTAGCGATCGCCGGCCTGTGGGTGCTGTCGCCCGTCGACCTCATCCCCGACTTCCTGCCGATCATCGGTCCTCTCGACGATGTGATCGTCGTCGCCCTCGCGTTCCGGTACGCAGCACGCCAGGTGCCGTCGGCCGTGATCTTCGAGGCGTGGCCCGCCGAACCGCGCATCTTGGAACGGCTCCTGCGCACGAAGCGATAAGAGCTCGGACCGACTGCGTCAGCCGGCCGCGCGGTGGATCGCCCGGCGGATGCGAAAGTACGTGCCGCAGCGACACACGTTGTCGATGGCGTCGATTTCGGCGTCGGTCGGATTCGGGTTCGCAGCGAGGAGCGCGGCGGCGGCCATGATCTGGCCCGGCTGACAGAAGCCGCACTGGGCGACGTCTTCGTCGATCCAAGCCTGTTGCACGGGATGCAGGGTGGCACCGTTCGCCAGGCCTTCGATGGTGGTCACCGCGCGCCCCGCACATTCGCTGACCGGCGTGATGCACGGGTTGAATGCCGCGCCGTCGAGGTGGCTCGTACACGCCTTGCACACCCCGACACCGCAGCCGTACTTCGGGCCCGTGACGCCGAGCACGTCGCGCAACACCCAGAGCAACGGCTCGTCGGGCGCGGTCGTCACCGACGCGGTCGCGCCGTTCAGCATGAACGTGAAGGTCGGCATAGCCGCTCCTAGCCCAGGATCGGAAAGCTGAATGGGGTCGTACCAGTGGCGCGCGCGTACGCGTTTGCGACGGCCGCGGCCGCGGCCGGGAAACCGAGCTCGCCCGCGCCGCCCGGATCACCGGTCGGCGGCATCACGATCACGCTGATGTCGACCGGACTATCGGCCATCCGTGCAAACCGGTAGTCGGAGTAACTGCCCTCGCGTACCGCGCCGTTGTCAATGTGCAGACCCGCGTGCAGAGTCATTGACAGACCGTCGGTGAGGACGCCCTGCATCTGCGCCTCGAGCCCGCGCGGGTTGACCGCGCGGCCGACGTCGACCGCGCACACTCCCTTCGTCACGCGTGGCGCCGTGCGATCCCGGCAGTCGATCTCGACGAGGTATGCGACGACCGACTTGTACTCCTCGTGGATGGCAACGCCTTGCGCGGTTCCCGGCGGCATCGTCCGGCCCCACCTGCCGGCGGTCGTCACCTGGTCGAGCACCGCGCGCGTGCGCGCGGACGAAAGACTCCTGCCGCGGAACGCGACCGGGTCGGTGTTGAGAGCTCGGGCGATCTCGTCGACCATGACCTCGTTGACCGTGGCGGTCTGGCCCGAGTAGATCGAGCGCCACGAGCCTGTTGGGAACGCGAGCGGCACGTCGGTCAAGGTCTGCGTCGCGACACCGAAGTTGTACGGCACGTTCTGGGTCAGCGCGAACACGGTCTGGGTGACGCCCGGACTCAACACATCGAACCCGGCCGCGCTGAGCGCCTCACCGAGACCGTGCGAGAAGTCGACGGGAAGTGTCGCGTGCCGGTGCTCGTACGTGAGCACTTTGCCGAGCAGGTACGTCGCGCGCACCTTGTGATGGCTGGCCGGTCGCATGCGCCCGTGCCGCATGTCGTCGTTGCGCGTCCACATCAGCTTGACCGGACGACCGAGGGCTTTCGACACCTGCGCAGCCTCGATGGCGGGGTCGAAGAACAAGCGATGACCGAACGACCCACCCGCACGAACGACGTGCAGCGTGACCTTGTCGGACGGGAGGCCGACGACCGCGGCGATCTGCTGAGCGGCGACGATCGGGCTCTTGGCGCCGTACCAGATCTCTGCGGAGTCGCGCCGGACGTCGGCCACACAGGTCAGCACCTCGAGCGGCGCGTGCGGCGCGAACGAGAAGTCGAACTCGCGGGACACCGAGAGGCTCCCGAGCGGCGGGACGACGAACGGCGGCGCGGCGGCTTTGAGCTTGGCGCGGATCTGCGCGTCCGAGAGATTCGCGTTCGGCCCCGGATTCCACGTTATCCGCAGCGCGTCACGCGCGGCTTGCGCCTGATCGAACGTCGTCGCGGCCACCGCGACTCCGCTCGAGATGCGCGCGATGCCGAGCACTCCGGGCATTCCGCGCGCCGCCGAATCGTCTACCGCGAGCACCGTCCCGCCGATCGTCGGCGCGCGGGCGACGACCGTCGGCACGGCCAGGTTCGGAAGGTCGAGCGCGTACATCGCCTTGCCGGTGACGATGTCGCGCGCGTCGAGGCGTGTCGTGGGTTGCCCGATCCGGGTGAACTGGCTCGGGTCCTTCGGCGTTCCGGGGACGGCCGGCACCGTCACCCTGGCGGCGGCGGCCGACAAGGATCCGTACGTCGCGGTGCGTCCGTCCCGGGCGACGACGGTGGAATCGCGCGTGGTCAGGGTCGTGGCGGCCACACCGAAGCGTTGCGCGGCCGCGGTGACCAACCGCGCCCGCGTCGCGGCCGCGACGGTACGCATCGGCGTGTAGAGCGAGTGCACAGAATTGGATCCGCCCGTGAGTTGGTTCCACAACAGCTCGGGGCGGGCGTCGTCGAGTACCGCGTCGACCGACTCGAGCCGGGCGTCGAGCTCCTCGGCCGCGATGACGGCCATGGCCGTGGTGATGCCCTGGCCCACTTCGGCGCGCGGCACGTGGACGATCACCCGGTCATCCGCGGTGACCACGATCTTGAGGAGATATGCGGTCGGGAGTGCAGCCAGGGTCAGCGCGTCGCTGAGGTCGAAGACGCCGGAGACCCCGGGTGAGGCTGCTGCGGGCCGGGAGCGCGGGCCGACAATGTCGTCGACAGCAGTCACGACGACGGTGAGCACCGGCGCGGCGACCGCATACGCGAGGAAGCGGCGGCGACTGAATCCGTACGCCGGGTACCGATTCGCCGCGGAATCCGGAGACGAATCCCCTTCCCGCGGATCACCTTCCGGTTCGAGTGCCGGGTCGGCGAGCTCGGACCGCGTCAACCGGTGTTTCCCCAACGCCCGGTCCCCCTTGCCGACCCGCACCTCTCCTTATTTCCGTGGTGCCTCATTCGAAAACCCGGATCGATCGGATTCTTCGGGTGATCTATCGTCTCGGCGTCTCATGGTGCGCCGCGTCACTCCCACCCTTGTCGGTCGCACGGACGAGCTCGCCGTGCTGGAGCGGGCGTTCGAACGACTGTCGGAGACGGGACCGGCTGCAGTGCTCGTCGCCGGGGAAGCGGGTGTCGGCAAGAGTCGCGTCGTCGAGGAGGCGGTCATCCGCTTCGCGGCACAAGGCGCGGGGGTGCTCTCCGGAAGCTGTGTCCAGCTCGTCGGCGAGGCGATCGCGTTCGCTCCGCTCGCCGGAGCGCTGCGCGAGCTGGTGCAGATGACGGACGCCGCCACGCTCGACGCGTACCTCGGCGTGGCCCGCGACGACCTGGGCCGGCTCGTGCCCGAGCTCCTCACCGCGGGCTCAACGGCGACCTCGGACGCGACATCGACGAGTCGTATGTTCGAGATGCTGCTGGGCGTGTTCGAGCGCGCAGCCGCGGACCGGTCGCTCGTCCTTGTCATCGAAGACCTGCACTGGGCCGATCGGTCGACCCTGGACTTCTTGTTGTTCCTCCTGCGCACACTGCGCGCTGCCCGCGTTCTGGTCGTCGCGACGTACAGGTCGGACGAGCTCGACCGTCAGCATCCCCTGCGCGCCGTGCTCGGCGAGCTCGAACGCCAGCGCGCGATCGAGACCATCGCACTCCGGCGCTTCGACCGCGACGAAGTGGGTGCGCAGCTCGAGAGCATGTTGTCGGCGCGGCCGGATCGATCCTTCGTCGAAGAGGTCTTCGACCGGTCGGGCGGCAACGCCTTCCTGGTCGAAGAGCTGGCAAGCACGCAGTCGTTGACCGACGGTGCGGGCGGCGGCGGTGGCCTGGCGGGACTGCGCAACGTGCTCCTGGCTCGCGTCGAGCGACTCGAACCGCGGACCCAGCAGCTGCTCCGGGTCATGGCAACCGCGGGGAACCAGGTGAGCCACCGGCTCGTCGCAGCGGTCGCCGGGCTCGACGACCTCGACCTCGACGACGCGTTACGAGACGCCGTCGAGCACCACGTCCTCATGGTGGACGAGGGCGGCCAGGGCTACAACTTTCGGCACGATCTCGTACGCAGTGCGATCTACGACGAGGTACTCCCCGGCACGCGGGTGCGGCTCCATACGGCGTATGCCGACGCGCTCGAGCGCGACCGCACACTCGGGAAGAACGCCGCGGTCGTGGCGAGCGCAATCGCACTTCACCGGTATGCCGCCCACGACCTCCCGCGGGCACTCGTCGGCGCGATCGACGCGACGCACGAAGCCTCGCGGAGCTACGCGCACGCGGAAGCGCTGGGTCACCTCGAGCGCGCACTCGAGATCTGGGGCGCGGTTCCCGACGCGTCCGCACTCACCGGCATCGACGAGATGGCCGTCATGGAACTTGCCGTCGACGAGGCATTCCGCGCCGGTGAGGTTCACCGGGGCGTGATGCTCGTCGATCAGGCGCTCGATCAGATCGACGAACAACGGGAGCCGGCGCGGGCTGCACTGTTGCACGAGCGGCGCGCCCGCTTGCTGCGCGTCGCGATGCAAGAAGGCATGGTGCAAGAAGCCGAGCGGGGTGTCGCACTCGTTCCCGAGCCGAGCCCCGAACGGGCGTTGCTACTCGGCACGCTCGCGCAATGTCTCTTCATCGAGCACGGCTTCGGTGGTTTCGAGTCGCGTCGAGTCGCGGAAGAAGCGGTCGAAGTGGCGCGCGCGGTCGACTCCCCGTCGCTACTCGTGAGTCCCCTCATCTCGTTGGGCACCGTGTTGACCTTCGTCGGCGAGCACGACCGCGGGATCGCGTCGCTGCAAGAAGCGCTCGCGCTCGCGACCGAGTTGCACGACGACGAAGGCCGCATGAGATCGACGGTCAACCTCTCGGACGCGTACGACGCGCTCGGACGGCTCGAGGAGGCCATCGCCGCCGCGCGCGATGGCATCGCAACCGCCCGGGCCGTCGGGCTGGCGTCGATGTTCGGCGCACTCCTCGCGACGAATCTCGGGGAGTCGCTTGTCAAGATCGGAGAATGGGACGAGGCGCAACAGGAGCTGGAAGGCGCGCTCGGTTACGCCGCCAGCGGTCTCGCGGAGATCTGGGTGCGTTCGTCGCTCGCGGAGCTGGCGATCGCGCGGGGATCGTTCGACGTCGCCCGGGAACACATCGAGGTCGTGCGGACCCAGGCCGGACACCTCGAGCCCACGCAGGACGCGATCCTGCTCGCCCAGATCCGCACCCAGCTCGCACACGCGGAAGGGCACCTCGACGTCGCCGGTGCGCTCGTGTCCGAGGCGCTCGAGTCGGTCGCCGAACAGGAGGTGCCGAGTCGCTATGCGATGACCCTCGTCTGCGCCGGCTTGGCAGTCGAAGCCGACGTCGCCGAGCAGGCGCGGGAGCGATCCCAGGAGGTCGGTCCCGACAACCGCGCTCGCCAGGCGAGCCTGTCCCGGGCGGTCGACGCGATGCCGGTCGACCGCAACGACGAACGCGCCCATCGCGCCCTCGCCCGGGCCGAGCTGGCACGCGTGAACGGAGTCTCCACCGCCGAGGCGTGGCGCGCCACCGTCGATGCCTGGCGGCTCGCGCGTGATGCCCGCTTCCTCGCGTACTCGCTGTACCGGCTCGCGCAGATGCAGATCGCCGAGGGAGACCGCGAACCCGCGGCGGCATCACTCACCGAGGCTCACGGTTTCGCGTCGCAACTCCGGGCCAAACCGTTGCAACACGACATCGAGGCACTCGCGCGGCGCGCCCGCATCGACATGGCGGGTACCACCCGGAAGTCGGCTGGTGATGGCGTGGGCGCGCTCGGTCTCACCGATCGCGAGATGCAGGTGCTCCGGCATCTCGCGGCCGGCCGCTCGAATGCCGAGATCGCGACAGCCCTCTTCATCAGCCCGAAGACTGCGAGCGTGCACGTCTCGAACATCTTCACCAAGATCGGTGTACGCAACCGCACCGAAGCCGCCGCGATCGCGCACGAGCTCGGTGTCGAAAGCGACGACTGAAAGTCAGCCGCGAACGACGTCTTCAGTGGCCTGGCCCGTCGCGCGGGCGCGAGCCTTCTCCGTGAACGGGTACGCGATGTGGCGGAAGTATCCGTCCTGCGGTACCGGATCGTGGATGCCGAAGCCGGTGAGGTACTTGTCGCGCGGCATGTAGGCCGTTCCGAAGAGCTTGTCCACGACCGGCAGACCGAAGTTCTTGTTGATCGCTTCGTCGTCGATCGCATGGTGCCAGTGGTGCCACTCGGGGGTCGGCACCATCCAGCGGACGACCGGAAAGCGCAGCCGCACATTCGCGTGCTGGAAGATGGCGAGCAACGTGAAAACGACTGCGACACCGGCGAAAACGCCCCCCGAATACCCCAGGAGGAACAACGGCACGATCGTGAACGCCTGCGTGAACGCGGAGTCGAGGGGATGGAGCCGCCCGGCGGCCACCCAATCCATCTCGCGGATGCTGTGGTGGACCGCGTGAAAGCGCCAGAGGAAGGGGATCCGGTGCGTGAGCCGGTGGCCCCAGTAGTTGCCGACGAACGCCAAGGATGCCGCGAGCGGCAATGACGCGGCGGCCGGTAACGCGTCGACGACGTGGAACGAGCGCACCCAGAGGAACGGAAGGGCCATCGTGATCGCGAGCACGACCGCCCCGATGGTGACGAAGAACCGGTTCACGAGCAGGTGGGTGAAATCGGTGACGAACCCGTGCCGGAACACCTTCTGCGGACGCCGCGCGAACAGCTTTTCCAGCGGCACGAAGAGCAGGAACAGCACCGCGAAACCGACGATGCCGGGACCGCGCACCACGAGCGCCACGCCGAGTGCGGCGACCAGGGTCACTCCGGCCACCAGTCCCGCGCGGGTGGGGCGATCGGTGCGGTTCGCCGCGCCGTCGCCGGTGCTGTCGGTGGGACGTGGTGCGAGACGCTGGTTCACGGCCTCTCCTCTACTCCTGTGTGCAACCTTCGCTCATTACAGTCTCGAGTCAACCCGTCGCGCGTCAGCCGTCGACCCGCTTCGCATGAAGCTTCGATAAAGGGACGGCCCACCGCCCCCTCTAGCCCCCGCTACCACCGGTCGGGCGCAGTGACTCCTCGAATGTGCCCGTCGCCGCGCCCGCGAAGTCGTGCTGGCGCCAGGCCTCGTACACGACGACGCTCACCGCATTCGCGAGGTTCAAGCTGCGGTTCGACGGGCGCATGGGAATGTGGAGTCGCTGCGCGGACGGGAAGTCGGCGAGAAGTGCGTCGCCGAGACCGGTCGCCTCACACCCGAACGCGACGACGTCTCCCGCGCGGTACTCGACCTCGTCGTAGCGTCGATCCGGGTCGCGAGTCGTCGTCGCGAACCAGCGTCGTCCCGCTCCGAGCGCGGCCCGGCAGTCTTCCCAGGTCTCCCAGACCTGCGTGTCCGTGAGCTCGTGATAGTCGAGCCCGCCGCGGCGCAACGAGGAGTCGTCGAGCGCGAAGCCGAGAGGTCGCACGAGATGCAGCCGGGATCCGACATTCGCGCACACCCGGATGATGTTCCCGGTGTTCGTTGCGATCTGTGGTTCGACCAGCACGATTTCCAGCATCGGCTTCATTGTGCCGCGCCGGGGCACGGACCACGTACGGACCTCCGGTGAAGGATCTTCGCCACGCCTTCCACGCAATCTTGACGGCCGCTCG
>JAODBI010000279.1 GCA_025463875.1 Actinomycetes bacterium | reverse complement strand
TGGTGCCGTCGCTCTTCCAGTGCTCGACGAAGCTGTCGAGCTGCGTGAGGGCGGCGGTGGTGTCGGAGCCCGCGATGGTCAGCGTCGCGTCGGCGCCCCGCTGCACACCGAGGTCGCGCAACGCCGGCGTGACGACCGACTTCACGCGGGCGTGGTCGGCCGCGATGTCGACGACGGCGACCTTCTTGCCGCCGAGCGTGCCCTCCGACTTCAGCAGCGCCGTGATCACGCGGAGGCGACGCTCCGAGGTGATGTCGGTAGTGAGCATGAACCCCGGTGGACCACGGTCGATGAGCGCCTGCGTGAGCGGGCTCCCGACGATGATCGTACGGTGCTCCTTCGCGAAGCACAGCTGCGCGTTGCCGTTCGGGTCGTAGAACGTACCGATCACGGCGAAGACCCGGTTGTCGTCGGTGAGCGACGTGCACGCGGTCAGCTCCGTCGCGAGGTTGATCGGGCAGTAGGACTTGAAGACCGGTACGACCTTGCGCCCGTTGATGCCGCCCTTCGCGTTGATGTCGTCGAAGTAGACCTGGAACGCGCGTTGCTGATCGGGCTCGACCGAGTCGACGAGACTTTCGATGCAGGAGAAGTCGATCATCATGACGCCGACGTTGATCTGGGTCGCGGTGACACCCCTCCCGAGCGACGTGTCGTTCGGGACGCTCGACGTCGTCGCTCCGCCCGCAGGTCGCGTCGTGGTCGGCGCGCTCTGCTTGGCGCTGCTGCTGCACGCCGCCGCGGCGGCGAGGAATATCCCGACCACCGCCACCCGGCGGATTCGGCGGGTGGCGCACGCGACGTTGCTCAGTGCAGACCTCCGAGTGTCAGCTCGAGATGTTCTGGTAGTCGGTGAGTGCCTTCCAGTTGCCGTTGGGCGGCAGCGTCGAGTCGAACTGCTGGAGCTGGAACGTGTCGTCGTCGTCGTACTTGCCCTGCCGCAACGAGGCGTAGGGACCGCCGCCCCGGTTGACGATCGGGCCGAACGAGTTCACCGTCGAGACCCAGTTCTGCGCATTCACGTACGGGCCGATCTTGGCGACGATCTCGGAGAACGTCGAGATCATCTGGCACGCGTCGTTGATGGTGTTGTACGTCTGGTCGGTCAGCTCCTTGCCGCCGACGTTGATCTTGAGGACCGACAACGGGCCGGGCGCATCCTTGCCCAGCGCGGCCTTGTAGATCCCGGCGCAGTACTTCCAGTTGTCGCTCTTGGCGTAGTCGGCAGCCCCGAAGCCGCCGGCGAGATACAGGCCTTGGTACGGGTTCGGGTTCGCGCCGGCCTTGGTCTCGTCCTGGCCCTGGGACAAGGCGTCGCCGGTGTCGGTGAGGAGTGTCACGCCCGGCAGCTGCTTCGTCACCTTCTCGACGAACTGCTTCGTGACCGCGTCCTGGCCGGTAATGAACAGCGCGTTGACGCCCTCGGTCTTCCAGCGCTCGATGAAGCTGTCCAGCGCGGCCTGCGGCGCCGTCGTGTCCGGTCCGTTGATCGTCAGGTAAGCGGTCGTTCCGGTCTTGACACCGGCCTTCTTGATCGCGGGGAGCACGACCGATTTCACCGAGACCTGCGAGGTCTGCTGCGCGAGCACCGCGACCTTCTTGCCCTCCAGCACCCCCTGCTTCTTCAACAGTTCGAAGAGCACGGCCGACGAACGCTCGGGCGTCGTCCCCGGGAAGATGAGCATCCCGGGCGGCACCTGGTCGAACATCGCCTGTGTCACCTGGAAGGTAACGACCGGCGTCTTGTGCTGCTTGGCGATGCAGGTGTGCATCGCCGAGTCCTGGGCGGCATCGCTGAGGTTGCCGACGACCGCGAAGACCTTGTCGTCGTCGGTGAAGTGGGTGCACACCTGCACGAGCAGGTCGCTCGTCGGGGTGAGCGGACACTCGGTGTTGAAGTCGGGGACGATCTTGCGACCGTTGATACCGCCCTTCTTGTTCACGTCATCGATGAAGGCCTGGTATATCGCCTGCTGGTTCGGGCGCGTGAAGTCGATGAACTGCTGGATGCACTTGAAGTCGATCAGCGAGAAGCCGACCTTGATCGAGTTGGCGGTGACACCCGTGCCGAGCGTCTTCGACACGACCACCGGACCGGTCGTCGTCGTCGCCCCGCTCGATGTCGATGGCGACGCACCCTTGCTGCTGCTGCCACACGCCGCACCGACGAGCGCGAGCAACACTACGAAAACGACCAGAAACCGTCGTCCGTTCATGACAACCTCCCCCGGGGACGGCTGATCATACGCACGGACTGACGCTCGTGTCAGGTATCCTGGAAGGAGGCGCGGGGCTAAGCGAGCTCGACGAGGTCGATCAGGTCGTCGGACCAGTAGTCGACGACACCCTCGGGCATCATCAGCACCCGGTTGGGTGCGAGCTCGGCGACGAACTCCGGATCGTGACTCACGAGCACCATCGCGCCCTTCCACTCACGCAGCGCGTTCCCGATCGCGGTGCGCGACGGGGGGTCGAGGTTGTTCGTCGGCTCGTCGAGCAGGACCAGGTTGTGGCGCCCGGCGACGAGCATGGCCAGCGCAAGCTTCGTCTTCTCGCCGCCCGAGAGCGTGCCGGCATCCTGGAACGCGAGCTCACCCCGCAGCCCGAACATGCCCAGCAAACTCCGCAGGAACTGTTCCCCTTCGCCCGACGCCTCGCGGATGTTCTCCATGACCGGCCGGCCCGCGACGATGCCTTCGTGCTCCTGGGCGTAGTAACCCATCGAGACCTGATGGCCGAGCTGCACCTCGCCGAGATCGGGCGTGAGCTCACCGACGAGCGAGCGCAGCAGCGTGGTCTTACCGGCTCCGTTCAGGCCGAGCACCAGGAGCCGCTCACCGCGCCCGACCTGGAACGAGACGTCTTCGAAGACGACCTTCGGACCGAACGCCTTCGCGAGATCGACGACCTCGAGCGCGACGCGACCGGAGTGCGGCGGGTCGGGCAACTTGACGCGCAGCGTGCGGTCGCCCTTGCCGAGGTCGATCCGGTTCGCGTCGAGCTTGTCGACGCGGCGGTCGAGCGTCTTGGCGACGCGCGCGCGTTTCGCAGTCTGATGGCGCATCGAGTCTGCGAGCGTGCTGAGGCGACGAATCTCGGATTCCTGGCGGACGGCAATCTTCGCCCGGCGCTCCTCGTCGGCCTTCCGCGCGACGAGGTATTTCGAGTAGGTACCGCGGTATTCGATCAGCTCGCCCTCGTCGAGGTGCAGCACGCGCGTGATCGCCTGGTCGAGCAGCGCGAGGTCGTGACTGATGACGAGCAGCGAACCGCGGTAGGTGCGCAGGAAGGACATGAGCCACGCCTTGGCGTCCACGTCGAGGTGGTTCGTCGGCTCGTCGAGGAGCATGAGGTCGCCCCCCGCGAACAGGATGCGCGCCAGCTCCGCCCGGCGCCGCTCGCCGCCGGACAGCGCGCTGATGGGAAGGTCGAGGCGGTCCGGCGGGAGGCCGAGACCGGCGACGATCCGGCGCACCTCCGACTCCGCCGCGTAGCCGCCCGCCGAGGAGAAGGCATCCTCGGCGTTGCCGTACGCCTTGACGTTGCGCGCGGACGGATCGGCGTCGACCTTCGCCCGGAGCTCTTCCAACCGGCGGGTCGCGGTGTCGAGGCCGCGCCCGGAGAGCACGTGGGCGAGCGCGGTTCCGTCGAGGCCGGCGCCGCGGGCCGGCGGGTCCTGGGGCAAGAAGCCGACCGATTCTGGCCGGAGCACCACCCCGGCCGCCGGCGGATTGGTACCGGCCAGCACCTTCAACAGCGAGGTCTTCCCCGCACCGTTGCGGCCGACCAGCCCCACCTTGTCGCCGGCGTGCAGAGAGAACGACGCGTCGGTGAGCGTCATCCGCCCACCCACCTCGACCGCGAGTTCTCGTACCTGGAGCACGGGTAATTATGCCGTGCCCTGATCTCGGCCCGGTTGCCTTTCCTGATTCGGGGCCCCACCCCGGTTCCCGGGCGATCCCGACGCCGATCGAGCCTCGGATCGGGTGCGCGCCCGGGAACGAAGGATGTCGACGATCGCGTCGGCGGCCAGGAGCATGACCGCGATCCACGCGAGTGTCCGGGCCCTCGGGAAGAGCGTCGGCCATTCGAACACCGGCGGGTACCGATATCGATACTGCTCGACGACGATGTAGAGCGCGCAGACCGCCAACAAGGCGGCGGGAACGAGCATGACGAGCCCTCGGAGACGGGGCCGCTCGATCATCGCGAACACGACGATCGCGGTGAGCACGCCGACCCACGGCGCGACGACCAACGCGCCGAGGAGTCCGCAGACGACGGGCGCGATCCAACGGGTGCCGCCGGCCGGCCCGGTCTCCCGAGGCGCCGTCAGGCCGAGATCGACGTCGGCGTCGCCCGGTGCAGCGGTGGCCTCGGCCGAGATCCAAGACGGGCGCCGGGTCCAGGTCAGGGCGATGATCAAGAGGCACACGACGGCACCGATCAACGAGAGC
>JAODBI010000262.1 GCA_025463875.1 Actinomycetes bacterium | reverse complement strand
TGGTGCTCTGGTACCCGACGTTCCGCGCAACGCTGAACGGCGGCATCGAGATCACCGACGCCGGGATTCGCTACTTCCTCGCGCTCGCGATCGCGTGGGCGGGCGTCTACGGGGTTTCGTCGCTCGTTGCGATGTACGCGAGCAAGCCGCGTCGCCCGACGTCACCGCCGCCGCCGCCCGACACCGGGGTACGCGCCCAACCCGCGCGCCGCCACGACGACGCCGCACCGCCCGCCCCCGCGACCGACACGTCCGAGAGCAACGCCGCCTGACCCCAAAACGTTGCAAACAGTTTGCAACGGAGCGACCCCCACGCGTCCAAAACGTTGCAAACAGATAGCAACGGATCGGACCTCCCAGGGTCCAAAATGTTGCAAACAGTTTGCGCGGTGGGGGACGTGTGCGCGCGACCAAACGACCCCGGGGTGGGGTCGGGTCATGCCGTGGGACTGGTGGACGGATCTACGCCGCGGAGCGAGATTCGCGCGCCTTGCGGGCGGCCTTCTGGCGACGCCGGATGAGCCGGTGGCGTTCGGTGGCGGTCAGCCCGCCCCACACGCCGTCGCCGGGACGGACCTCGAGTGCGTACTCGAGGCACTCTTCCCGGACGGGGCACACGGCGCAGATGGCCTTGGCCGCATCGGCCTGAGACTCCGAGACGGGAAAGAAGACGTCGGTGTCGGCATCCTTACAGGCGGCGTCGTCGAACCAGTCGGTGGGCGCCAGATTCAGAGAACTTGCGGAGAGGCGAGGCATAGCGAGGTTGTTCAACCTCATACCCCGCCGCGCCATTCCCACCCACGGCCCGAAATTTCCCCGCGATCCGAGTCCCCGGGCGGGTCGGGGGCGATCGCTTCTTGGGTGCCTCTTACCTCCGCGTGCCAGGCTCGTGTCATGCCGGCGCACCGGGAGAAGGATCGGGTATTCGTCGTCGAGGACGACGCACACGTGCGCGAGGCCGTCGAGCGCGCGCTCCGGTTCGAGGGGTACGACGTGCATACCGCCGTCGACGGGAACGACGCGTTGCTCCGGGTGGCCGACCTCGCCCCGGACGTCATCGTCCTCGACGTGCTGATGCCGGGGACCGACGGCCTGGCGGTCTGCCGGATCCTGCGCGACCGGGGAAATCACACCCCGATCCTGATGCTCACCGCGCGCCACGAGGTGTCGGACCGGGTCGCCGGGCTCGACGCGGGCGCGGACGACTACCTCGTGAAGCCGTTCGCGCTCGACGAGCTCTTCGCCCGCGTCCGCGCCCTACTGCGCCGGAGCAGCATCACGGATGGCGACGAGGTCCTGACCGTCGCCGATCTCGTGCTCGACCCGAGCCGGCGCCAGGCGTGGCGGGCGGGGCGCGAGCTCGAGCTCACGAAGACCGAGTTCGACCTGCTCGAGCTCCTGATGTTCAACGCCGGCATCGTCGTGACGCGCGATTCGATCTACGAGCGCATCTGGGGTTACGACTTCGAGACCTCGTCGAAGTCGCTCGACGTCTACATCGGCTACCTGCGCCGCAAGACCGAGATCGACGGCGCGCCGCGCCTCATTCATACGATCCGCGGCATCGGTTACACGGTGCGCACACCTTGAGTCTGCGCGTACGCCTGCTGCTCGTCGTGGCGACGACCTTCGCGATCGTCGTCGTGGGATGCGTGTACGCCGCGCACGTCAGCACGCGCCAGGAGCTGCGCGCCGAGACCGACCGGTTCCTGACCCAACGCTCGCACGATCCCGGGATCGCGAATGGATTCAACGGGCGAGGGCCCCGCCCGGACGGCAACTTCCCCGACGCGGGCACGACCACGCCGAACGGGACCCGACCGCTCGCCGAGCCCGACGCCATCGTGCAGATTCTCGACGCGAACGGCAAGGTCGTGCGCTCGATCGCGAATCAGCCCGCGCTTCCGGTCGACAGCCACGACAAGGACATCGCCGCCCGCGGGGGCGCGCCCCGGTTCCGTACGGTCACGGTGGCCGGTACCCAGTACCGGGTGTTGACGACGCCGCGTGCGGGCGGTGGCGCCTCGCAGATCGGGCGGAGCATCACCTCGACCAACAACGTGCTGTCCACATTGGATCTTCGCCTGCTGCTCATCGCACTCGCGGGCACCTTCGTGGCCGCCGCCCTCGCGTGGCTGATCGCGCGGCGCATCGTCCGGCCCGTCGAACAGCTGACCGTCGCCGCCGAGCACATCGCCGAGACCCAGGAGCTCGACCAGCACATCGAAGTCCGACGCGCCGACGAGCTCGGGCGCCTGGCCGCGAGCTTCAACACGATGTTGGCCGCGCTCGGTTCTTCGCGCGCGCAGCAGCAGCGGCTCGTGATGGACGCGAGTCACGAGCTCCGCACTCCGCTGACCGCGCTGCGGACGAACATCGAGCTGCTCCAGCGCGCGGACACGTTCGACGAGGCCCAACGGGTCGAACTGGTCGACGCGGCTCAGGTCGAGCTCGAAGAGCTGGGTGATCTCGTCGCCGAGCTTGTCGACCTCGCCACCGACGTACGGGCGGAGGAGCCGACGCAATCCGTCGACCTCGGCGATCTCGTCGAAAGCGTGGTCGAGCGAGAACGGAGACGCAGCGGACGGACCATCACGCTCGCGCGCGACGACGCGGGCACGATCAACGTGCGCGCCTCGGCGATCGACCGCGCGGTGCACAACCTGTTGAACAACGCGTGCAAGTTCAGCGCGCCCGACACCCCGATTGCGGTCGACGTGACGGGCGGCGTGATCGAGATCCGCGACCGCGGCGTCGGGATCGCGCCCGACGAACGCTCGCTGGTGTTCGATCGCTTTTATCGGGCGACGGCCGCCCGTTCGCAACCGGGCTCCGGGCTCGGCCTGTCGATCGTGCGCCAGATCGTCGAGCTGCACGGCGGCACAGTCGAGTTGCTCGAGCGCGAAGGCGGCGGAACCGTTGCGCGTCTCTCCCTGCCGGCGACGCCCGCAACCCGCAGCTAACGCGCGCCGCGCAGCAGGGGAAGCACCTCGGCGCCGAGGCGGGCGATCTGCTCCCGAGCGGCAACCGCGGACACGCCCGGAACGTGGACGCGTAGGTTCAACGCGTCGGCACCCGAGACCTTTCGGACTCTGAGCAGCTCGGCGGCAACCTCCGGCGCGCCCACCGCGACGACCATCTCGTCGGCGCCCCAGTGCTCGGGCGCGCTCGCGGGCGCGTAGCCGCGGTACACGTCGATCTGGCGATCGACGTCGGCGCGCGGTGGCTCGCCGAGCCACGCTCGCCGCACGAGTACACACGATCCGGTCCCGCCCGCGGCGCGATACGCGTCGACGAGCACGCGCGCCCGCTCCGGTGTCACGAGCGAGTCGAACAGCAAGCCCGCGCCGACGCGTGCTGCTCGGCGCGCCGCGGTCGCGCTCGCGGCCGCGCTCAGGACCGGGAGCGGATGCTCACGACAAGCTGCGATCGCGGGATCGGCGGCGAGCGGTCCCGTCGCCTCGCCCCGGAGCGCGCCGCTGACGAGCTCGAGTCCCGCCTCGAAACGCGCGGTCAGGTCGTCCATCGGCACGCCCATGACCTCGAAGTCGACGGCGAGCGCCCCCGCGGCGACACCGATCCCGACCCGCCCCGGAAAGCGCGCCGCGAGCCAAGCTGTCTCTTCCGCGACGAGCGCCGCGGGCCGGAGCGGCAACAGCAACGGACATGGCGCGGCCCAGCCGCGGTGCATCGCGTCGAGCAGGAAGCCGGCGAGCTGCAACGGGTTCGGGAGGTAGCCCGCGAAGCCACCGTGGTGCTCACTCGTCATGACACCGTCGAAGCCGTGCTCGGCCGCGAGCGCGGCCTGCGCCCGCAGCTCATCGACCGCCTCGATGGGTCCGAGCCCCTGATTCGGATAGCTGCGAAAGGAGACCGAACCCGGAGCAAAGGGCGCGGGCGACGGCACCGGATTCAGCTCCGCGTGTCTGCTATCCACCCGGGCATGTCGATCGGTGGGTTCGGCAGCTGCCGCGCGCCCCGTTCGGCGAGGAAGCGCTCGTAGCCCTCTGGATCGGCGGGAAACGAACGCGGGTCGCCCATCATCACTTCGAAGAGCTCGACGCCGTCGGGTCCGGCGACGAAGGGCCCGAACGTGTCGCCCTGATCGAGCGCGACGTGGCCGCCCTTACGACACACCACGTCGCCACACGTCATGTCGCCCTCGAGAACGAAGATCACGTGATTGCTGTTGTGACCGTGCGGCTGCACGATCATGCCCGGGTCCCACTTCGCGTAGAGCGAGAGATACGCGGGCGAGAAGTCGAGCCACTTCTCCCGCACCGACAACGTGCGGTCGCCCTGCCCGATCCGGCGCACCTCCTGGTATTCGAGATCGTCGAGGTGGGCGAAGCGCGGACTCTTCGAGGGACCTTCGGGCACGAAACACTCTACGCTGCCGCCCATGAACGAATCCCGTGACGTCGTTTCCGTCGAGCGCGTGATCGCCGCGCCCGCCGAGCAGATCTTCGAACTGCTCGCCAACCCCGCCCGCCACCATGACATCGACGGATCCGGCACTGTTCGCGATGCGAAGCAGAGCCCACCCCGACTCACGATGGGTGCGCAGTTCGGCATGTCGATGCACCTCGTGGTCAAGTACTCCATGACGAACGAGATCATCGAGTTCGACGACGGCAAGCGCATCGCCTGGCAGACGCGGCCCGCGGGCAGTGTGCAGGGACGGCTCTTCGGCGGCCGGATCTGGCGCTATGAGCTCGAACCGCTCGACGGCGGAACGCTCGTGCGTGAGACCTGGGACATCTCGCAGGAGAAGGGTCCGGTCAAGGGCCTGTTGCGCACCGGCCGGTCGAAGGATCACACGCGTAAGTCGATGGAACAGACGCTCGTCAACATCGCGCGTCTCACCGAGCAGTAGCGCACTCCGCCGAGCCTGTGGCGTATGTAGGTGCGCGACCCGGGCTTGGGCTTTCCGATCCGGCAGCGGCGCGGGTACGACCGGCGTCCGGCGGGCGATCCCGGGCGGGCATCGTGATCGGCAAGATCGCGTCGTAAAACCCGCGGATCGGCGGTCTCTTGTCGTAGGAAGGGGATACGACGGAGACGACGGCTGAGTCCTTCGAAACGTTCGTGACCGAGGCGGCGCCTCGACTGCAGCGCGCCTTCGTCGCGGCGTACGGGAGCGAACGCGGTCACGAGGCCGCGGCGGAAGCATTGGGATACGCATGGGAGCACTGGAAGCGGATCGTCACCATGGAGAACCCGGTCGGCTTTCTGTTCCGGGTCGGCCAGTCCCGTACCCGCCCGCGCAAGCGCCTGCCCCTCGCCCGCATGTGGTCCCCGGCCGGAGGCAGCCGAGAGGCATTGATCGAACCCGGACTCCGGAACGCGATGGCGGAGCTGTCCGAGTCGCAACGCATCGCCGTTGTGTTGGTGCACGGGTACGCGTGGACATTGCGCGAGGTCGCGGAGCTCACCGCCGTGAGCGTGTCGACCGTCCAGACCCACGTCGACCGCGCGCTGGAGAAGCTGCGCGCCGCATTGGAGGTCGTTGATGATGAGTGATCTCGGACCGCTGCTCCGTGACGTGATCGAAGGATCGCTTGCGCCGCTCGACGTCGACGCGATCGTCGGACGTCGACGTCGTCAGCGCCGGCGCCGCCGCGTCGGCTCGGCACTCGCGGCCGCGGCCGTTGTCGTCGCGGTTGTGGGTTTCTCGGTGTCGGCACTCAGTTCGAACGAGCCCAATTCGGTCGCGGCCGTGCACGTGACCCCGAGTACGAAGGCAGTTGGTGCGGCGAAGGCGACTCCGCAGCGTTATCAGATCGACGCGCGGGTCGAACAGGACCCCACGCACGCGCCCGAGCTCTGCATCTATACCGTCGCAGGCGCCGCGAGGCGTGACTCGTCGGATTGCGCGGGACCGCCGATCACCAACTGGGACTGGGCGAAAGCGCCCGATCCGCAACGCGCGAGTGGAACCACGTCGGGCCAATACCGTCTCGTCGGCACCTACGACGGCAAGGCGTTCACACTCACGCAGCCGCCGGCGGCCGGTCACGAACCGCTTCCCACCGTCAAGGACGAGCCGGCACCCTGTCCGGCTCCGCCCGGCGGGTGGCGATCGACCAACCCGAATCACCACGGCCTCACCGACTTCCAGGCGCTTCAGAACGCGGCGCAAGGTGCGCCCGACTTCGCGGGAATGTGGATGTCGTCGACCACGGGTTCCGGTCCGGCCGACGACTTCCAGCACAACGGCGTCACCGTGGTCGCGTACACGGGGAACCTCGACGCACACCGCGTCGAGCTCGCGGCGCTCTGGGGCGGACCCGTCTGTGTCGTGCAACACGCGCACTCGTACGCCGAACTACAGACGACGATGACGCGTATCAACGACGAGGAGAAGCAGCTCGGGCTCCAGGTGTTGTCAAACGGTCCGGACGAGGTGAACGACGTCGTCCGGCTCCAGGTCGTCGCCGCCACCGATGCCACCCAGCACGCGATCGATCGCCGCTTCGGGTCCGGGCTGGTCAAGGTCTCCAGCTTGATGACGCCGATTCCCTGATTCTTCGGCCGCACCCGTCGGAAGGACCGGTCGGCGAGCGATGATCGGGATGTGAACCAGAGCGCCGCCGCCGACCAGGGTCCGGTGCTCCTCGCGCTCTACGACCGGGCGCTTCCGCAGGTCTACGGCTATCTCTCGTCGCGGGTGCACGACACCGCGATCGCCGAGGATCTGACGGGCGAGACGTTCCTCGCCGCCGTTCGCGCAGTGCGCGCCGGCAAGGTTCCCGATCTCACCATCGCGTGGTTGGTCACCGTCGCGCGCAACAAGCTCGTCGACCACTGGCGGCGTCTCGCCCGAGAAGAACGCAGCCTCCGCCTCGCGGCCGATTCCGACGACGAGGTGGTCGACGACGGCATGGACGCGAACTTCGATCGGATGCGCACGCGCGAGGTGTTGTCCGAGCTCGGCGCGCACCATCGCGCCGCGCTCACGCTGCGCTACCTCGACGGCCTCTCCGTTCCCGATGTCGCCGAACATCTCGGTCGCACTGTGCACGCCACCGAGGCGTTGCTGGTGCGTTCCCGCCACGCGTTCCGCGCCCGCTACGACGAAGGGAGGGGCGATGACTGAGCCGTTCGGCACCGATCCCTTCGACGCCGATCCCTTCGAAGCACTGCGCGAGCCGGTCGTGCCGCTCGCACCCCGACCCGAATTCGCCCGTGAGCTCCGGCGGCGCATCGTCGCCGAGCTCCAACCCGATCCGCCGCAGCCCAGCTCCCAGGAGGCCGCTATGCCCGTACTCGCCATCCGTGAATACACCCCCGCCCGCTTGCACTCGCTGACGCCCTATCTCGCCACCAGCGATCCGGCCCGCGCCATCGAGTGGTACTCGGAGGTGTTCGAAGCCGTGCTGCTCGGCGACCCGATCGTCATGCCCGACGGCCGGATCGGTCACGCCGAGATGCGCGTCGGCGACACCGTGTTCATGCTGGCCGGCGAGTTCCCCGAAGAGGATCACATGAGTCCGGAGTCGTTGGGTGGGAGCACCGTCGGACTCATGCTGCACGTACCCGACTCCGAGGCGACCTACGCGCGGGCGGTCGAGATGGGCGCGACCGCGCTGCGGCCGGTTGCGGAATCGTACGGCGCGCGG
>JAODBI010000235.1 GCA_025463875.1 Actinomycetes bacterium | reverse complement strand
GCGAGGTACTCCTTCACCGCGAGTTCAGCCTCTTCCGAGGTGGAAACTCTGACCTCGGGCTTTGCAACCGGTTTGCGCGCCATCGTGCGGCCTTTCCTGGAAGTCGTCGGACCTGAAATATCTGAAGTCCCGAATCAGGGCGGTAGTTGTATCACAACAGAAAATCGCCCCGTCCGACGCGAATAGCGCGTAGACAAGAAACGAAGATTTATGCAGGAAGCTTTCAATCTTTCTCACAACGCCGAATGCGCGAATCACGGTTGGTTCGCAGTATTCGGGTGCGTACGCTGCACCGCATGAGCGATCTCGACGACTTCGCACGTACGGGCGGTGCCGACCAGGGGCTCTGCGTCGTGACGACCGTGAGAGGCGACGGAAGCGTCCAGGCGTCGGTCGTCAACGCCGGGGTGCTCGACCATCCCGTCTCCGGTGCGCGCGTCGTCGGACTTGTCGCCGCGGGCGGGAGCCGCAAGCTGACGAACCTGAGGCTCCGGCCCCGGAGCACACTTGTCGCGAAATCCGGATGGCAATGGGTCGCCGTCGAAGGGTCGACCGAGCTGATCGGACCCGACGATACGGCACCCGGCATCGACGCCGATCGTCTTCGACTTTTGTTGCGCGAGATCTTCACCGCCGCGGGCGGGACGCACGACAACTGGGCGGAATATGACCGCGTGATGGCCTCCGAGGGCCGGACCGCGGTGCTCGTGACGCCGGCGCGGGTCTACTCGAACTCGTAACCCGGCGATTAGCTTTTCGGCGTGTCCGACTGGTCGACGATCGCATCCCTTTCTACCGCCGGTGGAACCCTCGTGCTCGCCTTGGCGACGTTCGCGTCGGTGCGTTCCGCGAACCGCGCCGCGCGCGTCGCGGAGAACGCGATGCTCGAGAATCTCCGGCCGCTGCTGGTTCCCTCTCGCCTCGAGGATCCGCCCGAGAAGATCGGGTTCCAGGACGACCACTGGGTGCGCGTCGCGGGTGGCCACGGGAGCGCGGAGGTCTCCGACGGCGCCATCTATCTCGCGATGCCGCTGCGCAACGTGGGCAATGGCATCGCAGTACTCGATCGGTGGGACCTCTGTCCGGAACGACTCGAAGGCGATAGCGGGCATAACGAACCGGACACCTTCCGCCGGCTCACGCGCGATCTCTACGTGGCGTCGTCCGACCGCGGCTTCTGGCAGGGCGCGATGCGCGATTCGTCGGACGAGATGTTCGCGCGGACCCGCACCGCGATCGAGGAACGCACCCGGATCACAATCGACCTCCTCTACGGGGATTTCGACGGCGGCCAACGCGTGATCAGCCGCTTCGCGTTCCTTCCGATCGGGGACGACGACTGGTTGGTGGTCAGCGCCCGGCACTGGAACCTCGACCGCCCGCAACCGCGCTGATCGCGCGTCCCGCGGTCAGGGTTGCACGTGCACCGGGACCGGCGGCGGCGACGGCAGTTGCGTCGAGGTGTCGACGGGCGTCGCGCGGTATTCGCCCGGCTGGAGCGGTGACACCGCGCCGCTCGGCAGACAGATCGGGACACCGATCGGCCCGAGGCCGGAGGCACATCCGGAATACCTCGGTTCCGCGCTCGGTGCCGTAGGTCGCGACGAACGCCCGGCGCAGGCGCACCACCGGCGGTCCCGCGCCAATTACGCGGGTCACACCTCGATGGTGCGGCCTTCGCGGGCGATGGTGAGCTTGTGCGCGAATACTGCGCGGGCACTTTTGCCCATCGCGTCGACCGCGTCGTCGGCGCGGAACGGGCCGTGATGGGTGAGCACCAGGTGCTGCACGTCGGCGGCGCGCGCGAGATCGATCGCGTCGTCGACGGTCGCGTGCCCGAACAGGTCGGCGATGGCGCGCTCGCCGGCGGTGAACGGCGCACCGTGCACGAGCACGTCGACACCGCGGGCCAATGACAGCGCCCGTTCACGACTCTCGGGTTTTGCGTCGGGGCCGCCCGGCCCGTGATCCGGGATGTACGCGCACGACCGGGAGCCGTCGCTCACGCGGTAGCCGAAGGTGCGTCCACCTTTGTGCGGGATGTCGAGCGCGGTCACCTCGAAGCCTTCGACGGCGTGTGTTCCCGCTTCGATCGCGACGAAGTTCCACGTGCCGCGGAGCCCGTCGGGCCCGATCGGAAAGTTGGGCGGCGACATCGCGCGCTCGAACACGGCCCGGGCGTCGCCCTGGGCGGGCATGCCGAGCGTGACGCGCGCGTCGTCGCGATCGGCGGCCCGAAAGAAGGGCAGTCCTTGCACGTGGTCCCAGTGCAGATGCGTGACGAGGATCGTGCCCGCGAACGGCGCGTCGTCGAAGCGCGGCGCGAGATTCAGGAGCCCGGTACCGGCGTCGAGGATCAGCGAAGGTGTCGGGTCGTCGTGGGACAAGACGGCGACGCACGACGTGTGGCCGCCGACGCCTTCGATGTGAGGACCGCTCACGGGCGTCGACCCGCGGACGCCCGCGAACAACAGCCTCACGACTCGCGCAGTTCCTCGCGCCGGTGTCCGACCGCGACCTGCGCGAGCGCGTCGAGGTCGAGCTGGTCCGCGGTTGCCGTGGCAATTCGCACCTTGGTGACGGCGCGCAACGTCGCCGTACGGGTGCCGTCTTCGAGCACCGCCCGTTCACCGACGATCGCGCCGGGTCCGAGCTCGGCAAGCGGTTCGCCGTCGACCTCCATCACGAGCACGCCGTCGAGGAGGAGAAATACCTCGTCGCCCGGCTTGCCCTGCTCTGTGAGCAAGGTCCCCTCCTTCAACGCGCTGATCGTCGGATTCTCGCCGCCCCGCATGATCTTGGTCGCGAGATCGCGTTCGAGCGCGGTCTCGACCGCCGTGACGAACGTCGACGAATTCTCGTTGCCCCACGGCGAGTGCTTGCCGAACGCGCGCCGGTACCACTGTTTGAAATCGGCGAGACCGGCCTTGGCGACGAGCTCGCCGTCGGCGTCGTAGACCCAGTGGCGCGGAAAGACGCTTGCGCCGAGCATCTCGTACTCGGAACGGCCGTCGGTGTGAAACGTCAGCGCGAGCGTGCTCCACACGAGCGGCGCGCGTAGCTGCACGAACGGCGGATGATTAACGCGGCGGGGTGCGGGGAGCGCGGTGCGACCGCCGACGGTCTGCACGAAGCGCACCCAGTCGTCGCCCCACTCGGGCGCGTGGCGGATGTCGGGCATCGACGGCGCCGCGAACGTCGCGGCCCGGGCCGCGACCCGCACGGTGGTCGCGCCCATCATCCCGCCGCTGTCGGGGCCGTACCCCGCGCCGACGATGTCTCCGTCGTCGATGTCGACCCACGCCGAGAGCCGGTTCGCGAACCGGAAGCGGTCGGTGCGCTGCAGCTCGGTCAGGTCGTCGACTGTGTCGGGCGGTGGATCGTCGTAGTGCGCGACTCCGGACTCGAACATCGCGCGGTTGAGCCCGGTGACCGCCTCCGACGGAATCCACGAAAGCGACGTGACGGACGACTCGACCCGCATGACATCCTCCTCGATCGGCTCCTCGACGACTTCTCGAGCACCCTCTCGGAAAGGTAACGAGTTTGCCCCGTCGAATGGAATGAGGCCGCCCGGTGTCGTCGCGGGGATGCCAGCACTCCCGCATCATGAGGGCGCCCTCCCTTGTCGTGGCCGTGCCGTTCGGATCGAATAGAGGTCGTGGCCGACGACCCAGTGATCACGGTGTTCCTCGCCGACGACTCGTTGCTCGTCCGCGAGGGGGTGCGCGCGCTGCTCAACCTGCAGCCCGACATCGAGGTCGTCGGCGTCGCCGAAGACTTCGACGGTGTCCTGAGCGGCACGGACCTGACCACGCCCAACGTTCTGGTGACGGACATCCGGATGCCGCCGAGTTTTCAGAACGAAGGCATCGAGGCGGCGCGGTTGGTGCGCCTGAAGTATCCCGGGATCGGTGTGGTCGTGCTCTCGCAGTACGACGAGCCGGAGTACGCCATCGCGCTGTTGGCCGACGGTGTGTCCGGCTACGCGTACTTGTTGAAGGACCGCGTCGGCGACGGCGACCAGCTCGTCCGGGCCGTACGCGAGGTGGCGACGGGCGGGAGCATGCTCGATCCCGCCATCGTCAACGCGATGGTGTCGCCCGTGCGCGCCGACGGCGACCTCTCGGCCGACGAGGACCAGCTGTTGCAATGGATCGCCGAAGGCCGCCCGCTCAAGGCGATCGCGTCGTCGGCCCAGATCCCGGTCGAAGCGGTGAACGACGCGATCGAGTCGCTCTTCCTGAAGCTCGCGAAGGAGGCGAGCGCGGGTCAGGAGAGCGCGCTGCGCCGGCTCCGCTTGTTGCAGAAGGCGATCGTCGACCGCGAGGAGCAGGGCGAGTCGCTCAGCCGGATGTTGCCCGGCGGCATCGCGGAGAAGCTTCGGCGCGACGGTCACAGCCTGGGCGAGACGGAACGGCTCGAAGTGACCGTGCTGATGTCGGACGTGCGCGGTTACTCGGCGATTGCCGAATACAGCGATCCGACCGCGTTGGCCGCGCAGCTGAACGAGCACCGCGCCGCGATGAACCACGCCGTGCTCGACAACGGCGGGACGGTCATGCAGTACGTGGGTGACGCGGTGATGGCCGTGTTCGGTGCCCCGTATCCGCGCGCCGATCACGCCGATCTCGCGCTCGCCGCGGCCTCGATGATGCACGCGAACCAGCGCGTGCTCGACGAGCAATGGGAGGCGCGCTCGCTGCAGCCGTTCGGACTGGGGATCGGGCTGTCGACCGGCGAGGTCGCGGCCGCGCTCCTCGGTTCCGAAGAGCGACTCGAGTACACGCTCGTCGGCGACACCGTGAATCTCGCGCAGCGTCTGCAGGACTGGGCGCGCCCGGCCGGCACGACGGTACTGTCCGACACGACCGTCGCCGCGCTGACGAATCCGCCGCCGCTCGAACGGCTCGAGGCGCAGAAGGTCAAGGGAAGGGAGACGCCGGTGCTCGCTTTCCGGCTCTCGAGCGAAGCGGCCGTGTCGACGGCCGGAACCGAAGGAGCAACACAGTGACAGCGGGGACAGCGGGGACAGGGCAGTACGTGTGCCGGGTGGTCGGCGTGCGCAAGACGTTCGAAGCCGAGCTGGCGCCGGTGCGCGCGGTCCGCGGCGTCGACCTCGACATCGCGGCGGGGGAGTTCGTCGCGATCATGGGACCGTCCGGGTGCGGGAAGTCGACGTTGCTCAACCTCATCGCGGGCCTCGAGGTTGCCGACGACGGCGAGATCAGCATCGCCGACGAGACGATCACCGGTAAGGGCGAAGACGACCTGGCGCGCATGCGCCGCCGCCACATCGGCGTGGTGTTCCAGTTCTTCAACCTGCTCGAGGGAATGAGCGTGTTGGAGAACGTCGTGCTTCCGGCGGTGATCGCGGGTACGAAGCGCAAGCCCGCCGAGACCCGGGCACGCGATCTGCTCGACCTTCTCGGTCTCGCCGACAAGGCGAAGGACTCGCCCGGATTGCTCTCGGGTGGTCAACGGCAACGGCTCGCGATCGCACGCGCGCTCGCGAACGAGCCGACGCTGCTGTTGGCCGACGAGCCGACCGGTGCGCTCGACAGCGAGGGTGGCCACGAGGTGCTCGAGCTGTTCAGGCGGTTGCACTCCGACGGGCAGACCATCGTCATGGTGACGCACAACGAAGAGGTCGCGGCGGCAGCCGATCGCATCGTCCGCATGCGCGATGGCCGGATCGAATCGGGATCCCGCGCCGATGTACCCGCCGTCGCGGCGCCCAACTGAGACCCGGCAACCGTCGTCATGTTGGAAGCCCTCGTTGGCGTGCTCTGGGCGGTCGGCATCGGGCTCGTGCTCACGCGTCGCCGTGAGAGCCCGGGCTCACGATTCGCCCGTGTCGTCGTCGCGCTTTCGACCGGGGGCGCCATCGCGGCCTCGATAGCTGCCCGCGATTCGTTGCCGACCGTCGTGATTCTCGTCGCGGTTCCGATCCTGTTCATCGCCGGGCTCATCGTGTTCCAGGCCCGGTATCGCGGCGCGCCGGTCGTCGATCGCACCCGACTGCAGTGGGTCGCGTGGGGTGTCGTCGTGTTCCTCGCACTCTCGAGCGCGGCATGGCTCGTCGACTCACTGCTCGGTTGGCCGGAGCACATCGGCGCGGTCGCGGTCGGTCTCTCGCTCGTCGTTCCGCTCGCCCTCGTGCTCGGATCGTTCGAATCGTTCGCGGGCCGGGTCGACCGACTCCTCGTGGGTTCGATCGAGGCGGGCGGGATCCTCGTGATGATCGGCATCGTCTACCTCCTCGTCGTACTCGGGTTCGGCGACGCGCCCGATCACGCGCAACGCCGGGTGCTCGGTCTGTCGATGATCGCGGCGGCCATCGCCGCGCTCGCGTACACGCCCGTCCGCTCGCGGCTCGCGGAATTCGCGAACCGGCGGGTGTACGGCGGTCAGCGCGCGCCCGACGAAGCACTGCAGACGTTCGGCGCCCGCATGTCGCGCGCCATCGCGCTCGACGAGTTGCTCCTGCAGCTCGCGGAATCACTGCACCGATCGCTGCGGCTCAAATCCGCCGAGGTATGGACCGGTACCGACGGGTCGCTCGAGCGGGCGGCGGCGATCCCCGACCGTGGTCCGCGGCGCGTGCGGCTGACCGCGGAGGAGCTGCCCGTGGTCGCGCGCTCGCACGTGTCGGGCAACGCGTGGATGCAGGTGTGGCTGCCGGGCATCCTCGCCGAGTACGAGAACCGCGTGGTGCGGGTCGCGCCGATGGCCCATTCCGGTGAGCTGCTCGGCCTTCTCGTGTGTGCCCGGGAAGAGGGTGACGCCGCGTTCACCGAGGAGGAGGAACGCGTGTTGACCGAGCTCGCGCGGCAGGTCGGGCTGGCCCTGCACAACTCACGACTCGACACCGCGTTGCAGGCCTCGCTCGACGATCTCCGCGTCGCCAACGACGAGTTGAGTGCGTCGCGGGCGCGCATCGTCGCGGCGGCAGATCACTCCCGCCGCCGGATCGAACGTGACCTTCACGACGGGGCGCAGCAACATCTGGTCGCGCTCGCCGTGAAGCTGGGGCTCGCGCGCCAGATGCTCGAAGCCGATCCCGCGGTGGTCGCGACGCTGCTCGAGGAGCTCCGCGCCGATGCGCAGACCACACTCACCGAGTTGCGCGAGCTGGCGCACGGTATCTATCCGCCGCTGCTCATGGACCGCGGGCTTCCGGAAGCGCTGCGCGCCGCCGCGAACCGCGCGGTGCTCCCGGCCGAGGTCGTCGCCGATGTGGGCCGCTACGACTCCGATGTCGAAGCTGCGGTCTATTTCTGCTGCCTGGAGGCGATGCAGAACGCGGGCAAGCACGCGGGCGAGGGTTCGCGTCTCACAGTGACGGTCAAGGGTGCGGACGACGAGCTTTGTTTCGAAGTGGCCGACGACGGCGCCGGGTTCGACGCGACCAACGCGCGCGGCGGCCACGGATTCGTCAACATGGCCGACCGGCTCGGTGCGATCGGTGGATCGCTCGAAGTCGACAGCGCCCCGGGTCACGGCACGCGCATCCGCGGCCACATCAAACAACCGGCGCGCGCCGCCGTCTGATCTCGTTCAACCTTCGCGTCGCAACACCAACTTGGCGGCATTCCAGCCGCACATGCCGTGCACCCCGCCGCCCGGTGGCGTCGATGACGAGCAGAGATAGAGGCCGCGCGTCGGCGTCGCCCACGGATGGAGCGAGAGCCGCGGGCGCGCGAAGAACTGGCGGAGATCCGACTTCCCGCCATTGATGTCGCCGCCCACATAGTTCGCGTTGTGCGCTTCCATCTCCGCCGGGCCCATCGTGTGGCGCGCCAACACCTGGTCGCGAAAGCCGGGCGCGAACCGTTCGACCTGCCGTTCGATCGCGTCGGTCATGTCGGCGGTGGAACCGTGTGGCACGTGGCAGTAGGCCCAGCCCGTGTGCTTGCCCGCGGGAGCCCGGGTCGGGTCGAACGAGCTCGGCTGCACGAACAACGTGAACGGGCGGTCGGGGATGCGGCCGCGTTGCACGTCGCCTTCCGACGCCGCGATCTCGGCGCCCGTGCCCCCGAGGTGCACGGTCGCGGCGCGCGCGGCCGCCGGATTCGTCCACGGCACCGGGCCGTCGAGCGCCCAGTCGATCTTGAACACGCCCGGCCCGTAACGAAACCGCTCGAGGGTGCGGCGATAGCGCGCCGGCAGCCGACCGTCGTCGATCCCGAGCACCTGGCGGGGAGTGAGATCGAGCAACGTCGCGCGCGCCGGCGGTAGGTCGCGCAGCGAGGTGACGCGGTGGTCGCAGACGATCGCGCCGCCGTTGGCGCGCACGATCGCGGCGAGCGCGTCGGCGATCGCGGCGGAACCACCCTTCGCCATCGGCCAACCCACCGAATGCGCGAGCACGCCGAGGAAGAGCCCGAACCCGGTGGTGACGGGGGCCCGCAGCGAGAGGATCGAATGCGCGGCGAGTCCGCTGAACAACGCGGCCGCCTCGTCGGTGTGGAAGCGACGCGCAACGAACGTCGCAGGAAGCACGCCGACCGCGCCGTACCGCGCCAAGAGCAACGGGTGCCGGGGCGGGAGATCGAGCGGCGACATCAAGCCGTCGATCAACGCGGTCCCGGAGTCGACGAACGGACGCACGAGGCGGCGGTACGCGCGCCCGTCGGCGCCGAGACCGGCGGCGGTCGCGTCGACACCGCGCTCGAGCCGCGCGAGGCGGCCACCGTCGAGTGGATGCGCGAGCGGCATGTCGGGATGAATCCATTCCAGCCCGTGCTCGGCGAGTGGCAACGAGCGCATCGCCGGCGAAGCCGCGCCGAGCGGATGGATCGCCGAACAGACGTCGTGCACGAACCCGGGCAACGTCAGCGGTTCCGAGCGTGTACCCCCACCGACTTCGGGACCCGCCTCGACGAGCAGTACCCGCCAGCCCGCGATTCCGAGTGTGGCCGCCGCCACGAGGCCGTTGGGTCCGGCGCCGACGACGACCGCGTCGAATTCCCTGTCGAGCTTCAGCCCCGATTCTGCTGCCACAGTTCCCGTACGAGCGCGGGGCCGAAGTCTTCTTTGTGTACGTACGCGATCGCACCGACTTCGCGGGCGTCGTCCGGGAGATCGGCCTCGGAATACGTCGAGAGCAGAATCACCGCGACGTCGGGGTGCGCGGCGCGGATGCGGCGCGTCGCCTCGATGCCGTTGATCCCGGGCAGATTGATGTCCATCAGCACGAGGTCGGGCGGCTGTGCCTGCGTAAGCGCGACGGCCTCCTCGCCGGTCTCGGCCTCGCCCGCGACAACGAAGCCGGCCGTCAGCCCGATCACCGTGCGGGCAACGGCGCGGAACGGAAGCTGATCGTCGACGATCAGTACTGACACCGTCTTCGTCGTTCCGTCCGTCGCATTCATTTCGTCTTCGATGATGGCACCTCTCGGTCCGGTGACCCAGGGTGGAGGCCCGCCGCGCCCGGGGTGGTGCTAGCCACCCTTCCCGGCCAGGAACAGGAGCACGGCCTTGACGCGGCGGTGGGTGTCGGGCTCTTCGCTGAGGCCGAGCTTGGAGAAGAGCGAATTGATGTGCTTTTCGACGGCGCGTTCGGACAGGAACATTGCGGCGGCGATACCCGCATTGTTCCTTCCTTGCGCCATCTCCTCGAGCACCTCGCGCTCGCGGGGCGTGAGGCTGTCGATGGGCGACGCCGAGCGTTTCAAGCGCGACTGGACCAGCGCCTCGACCACGACCGGGTCGATGACGCTGCCACCGCGCGCGACCTCTTCGATCGCGTTCACGATCTGGGCCGCGTCGGAGACGCGCTCCTTCAGGAGGTAGCCGCGGCGATCGGAGCCTTGTTCGAACAGGGCGATCGCGTACGCGGGCTCGGCGTACTGACTCAGCACGACGACGCCGATGCCGGGCTGTGTCTCGCGCAACTCGAGCGCGGCGCGGATGCCTTCGTCGGTTCCGGTCGGCGGCATGCGGATATCGGTGAGCACGACGTCGGGCTGGTCGGCCGCCGCGGCCGCGAGCAGCTCATCGTAGGTGCTGCACGCGCCGACGACTTCCGTCTCGGGACACGCGTTGAGCAGTTTCACGATGCCTTCGCGCACGAGCAGGTTGTCCTCGGCGACCAAGACCCGCAACACCATCCGGCGAAGGCTATCGGCTGCCGTTTGGGGGACATGACCTCTGTGCTCGGGAGCGAGAGCCGCGGTCGGGCGGGGAAGCTTGTGCCACCAACGCCGTCCCGGATGGGGGACCCACTCGCGCTCCCCGGCGTGCGACGCACTGACCCGCGCGCCTATCTCGCGATGCTCACACGCGCAAAGGGTTTCGTACCCGACAACTCGCAGTACTACAGACGTTCGGCATGTCGCGCGACTGGTGTGGCACGGCGACCAGGCCCGGTGGGCGGACGGTGTGCGGAAATGGTCGCGCGGTGACCTTGCGGCGGCCCCCGGGCATCTCGGGGCGGCGGTTCCCTGAGCCCGGTCTGGACACGCCTCGGTATCCACGCGATGGACACGAGCGATCCCGCCAACCCCATGATCGCGCACGCCTTCATGGCCCGTTCGACCGAGGGCGATGTCATCAACGAAACCTGGGACACGCTCGGCATGCGTGCGACGCGCAGCGACGACACGGTGCTCGACGGCGCGTTCGTGCCCGACCGGTACATCGCCCGCGTCGTACCCGCGGGTTTCGCGGGCGCCGACATGTTCCTGCTCGACATCTTCGCCCGGGCCGAGCCGACGTTCGCGAGCATCTACCCGTCGATCGCCCGGCGCGAGCTGGTGGCGACCAAGTATCACGCGGTCGAGGCCGCCCAGCGGGTCGTCGACCTCGCGATGGAGGTGTCGGGCGGCAGCGGGATGTTCCGCTCGAACGAGTTGGAGCGC
>JAODBI010000232.1 GCA_025463875.1 Actinomycetes bacterium | reverse complement strand
GACCGCCGTGCGCTCGGTCATGCCCGCGAGCACGCCCTCGCGGCAGAGGTCGCGGATCGTGTCGAAGGCGAGGTACGGGTTGATCGCACCGGCGCCGAAGCCGAGCAACAACGCGAAGTGGTGCACCTCACGCGCCTCGCCCGTCTCGACCACGAGGCCAACGCGCGTACGCGTCTTCTCGCGCACGAGGTGGTGGTGCACGGCCGCGGTGATCAACAGCGCGGGGATCGGCGCGCTCTCGGCATCGGCATAGCGGTCGGAGAGGATGACGAGGTTCGCGCCGGTGGCGATCGCCTCGCTCACCTGCGTGCGCACGTTGTCGATCGCCATGCGCAGGCCCTCGCCGCCTTCCGCGACCGGGTAGTGGCAGTACACCGAGAACGGTGAGAAGCCCGGCACCGCGGAGTCGGCGTCGTCGATGTAGCGGAGCTTGGCCAACTCCTCGTTCGTGAGGATCGGCGTCGGGCACACGATCTGGCGGCACGACTCCGGCGACGGGTCGAGCACGTTGCCTTCCGGCCCGAGCGCGGAGTTGAGCGACGTGACGAGTGCTTCGAAGTTGGCGTCGAGCGGCGGGTTCGTCACCTGCGCGAACAACTGCTTGAAGTAGTCGTAGAGCATGCGCGGACGATCCGACAGCACCGCGGCCGGCGTGTCCGTGCCCATCGAGCCGAGCGACTCCACCGCGTTGCGTGCCATGGGCGCGATGATCAGCCGGAGGTCTTCCTCGGTGTAGCCGAACATCCGCTGCTGCTGCACCGCCGAGCTGTGCTGCGGGACGAGGGGGAACTGCGGCGGCAGGTCGTCGAGGCGCACGAGCCCCGCGTCGAGCCACTCCTGGTACGGGTGCTGCGCGGCGAGGTCGGCCTTGATCTCCTCGTCGGGGATGATCCGACCCTGGGTGGTGTCGACCAGGAAGATCTTCCCGGGCTCGAGCCGGCCCTTCTTCACGATCCGGGCGGGATCGATGTCGAGCACGCCGACCTCGCTCGCCATGATGACGCGGTCGTCGTCGGTCACCCAGTACCGCGACGGGCGCAGACCGTTGCGGTCGAGCACGGCACCGATCACCGAGCCGTCGCTGAACGCGATCGACGCCGGGCCGTCCCACGGCTCCATCAGCGCGGCGTGGTAGCGGTAGAACGCCTTGCGCGGCGCATCCATGCTCTCGTGGTTCTCCCACGCCTCCGGGATCATCATGAGGATCGCGTGGTGCAATGGACGGCCGGCGAGGTTCAGCAATTCCAGCGCCTCGTCGAAGCGCGCGGTGTCGGACGCGCCCGGCGTGCAGATGGGGAACGCGCGCTCGAGATCACCCGGGAGCACGTCGCTGCGCATCACGCCCTCGCGGGCGCGCATCCAGTTCTCGTTGCCCTGCACCGTGTTGATCTCGCCGTTGTGGGCAAGCATCCGGTACGGGTGCGCGAGCGGCCAGCTCGGGAACGTGTTCGTGCTGAAGCGCGAGTGCACGAGCGCCAGCGCGCTGTCGAACCGCTCGTCGCGCAGGTCGGCATAGAACGCGCCGAGCTGGTCGGGAATGAGCATGCCCTTGTAGACGACGACGCGGCCGCTGAGCGAGGCGAAGTACGCGTCGGTCTCGTGATCGATGCGTTTGCGCGCGAGATAGACGTGCCGTTCCAGCGCGTCGCCCGAGAGTCGTTCGCCCGCAAGATCGTCCTTGGTGACGAACACCTGCACGAAGGCAGGCATCTGCTCGCGTGCAGACGCGCCGGGCTGGGTCTCGTCGACGGGAACCATGCGCCAGCCGAGCACCGAGAAGCCCTCTTGCTCGAGCACCGCGGCGATCGCCTTGCTCGTGCCCTCGACCTGGTCGACGGGAACGAACGCGATGCCCGTCGCGTAGGAGCCGGCCGTGGGGAGCTCGAAGTCGACGACCGCGCGGTAGAAGGCGTCGGGCATCTGCACCAGGATCCCCGCGCCGTCACCCGTGTCGGCTTCGGCGCCGGCCGCGCCCCGGTGGTTCAGGCAGCAGACGGCGGTCAGCGCCTGCTCGACGATGGCGTGGCTCTTGCGACCCTTCATGTCGACCACGAAGCCGACGCCGCACGCGTCGTGCTCGAATCGGGGGTCGTAGAGAGGGGGTAACTCGCGTTCAACCACTGCGGCGTCGTCCTCGGTTCAGGCGGTCAGCTCCGTTGGGATCTGGCCGCCGCGGGACGACATTGGCCCGTGGCGGAGCACGACGATTGTAGCGGTGAGGACCGACATTCCGTCTAACCGTCTAACGGGTTTCCGGGCGATGGTCGGTCGGGGCCCGGTCAGGCGAGCGCCGTCCGGGGGCGGTCGACGCGGGCCCCGGGGCCAACTCTTCGTCGTCGGCCCGTATGTGCAGACCGAGCGCCTGGGCGAGCGCGGGAGCGAGGCCCACGAGCTGCTCGGCACCGATCGTCGCCCCGGAGAGCGCCGAGATGCCCCGCAACCCGTCGAGGCGCGCCCCACGCAGATCGACGACCGCGCACCGGGCGTTGGAGAAGTCGGCCCCGGTGAGGTCGCAGCCGACGAGGACGATCTCTTCGAGCCGACCGCCGGTGAACTCGGCGCCGGCGAGCGCCGAGCCGTCGAACCGGATCCGGTGCAGCTGCGCGAGCCGGAGGTTCGCGTCGTCGAGCTTGCAGTCGTGGAACGCGACGTCGCGCAGGTTCGACTGCGGCAGCTCGAGCGCCGATGCCCGGCAGTCGACGAGCTGCACGCGCTGCCAGACCGTCTCCGAGAAGTCGCAGCCCGAGAGATCGCAGCGCACGAGCTCGACGTCGACGAGTCGCGCCCGCGCGAACGACTGGCCCGGTTGGCGGGCTTCGACCACGCGGATCCCGACGGCCTCGCCGTCTTCGTCGAGCTCCAGGGTCGAACGCTCTTCCCGGTCCGAATTCACGACCCGATGCTCGCGCACCCGGTAACCTCGCACCCGATGTCCTGATCCGGCCGCCTTCCGAGCTTCTGGCTTTCCGAGCTTCTCGTCCGCCGCTCGAACGCAGGTGTGTGCCGTGTCTTCCTCGTTTGCTTCTCTCGTCGCCCGTGACATCACCAAGTCGTTCGGCCCACGCGTCGTGCTCGACCGCGTGTCGTGCACGATCGGTCCGCTGCATCGAGTCGGCGTCGTCGCGCCGAACGGAACCGGGAAGTCGACGCTGCTCAAGGTCCTGGCCGGCCTCGACCTTCCCGACTCGGGCACCGTCACGATGACACCGCCCACCGCAACCGTCGGCTATCTCCCCCAGGAGCCCGAACGCCGTCCGGGTGAGACCGTGCGTGCGTATCTCGCGCGCCGCACCGGCGTGGCCGCGGCGGAGCTGGCCTTGGACACCGCTTCGGCCGCGCTCGCCGAACAACGATCCGGCGCCGAGGATCGCTACGCCGACGCGCTCGAACGTTTCCTCGCGCTCGGCGCGGCCGATTTCGATGCGCGGCTCGGCGCGGTGTCGGCCGACCTGGGCCTCGAGACCCGCGTGCTCGACCTCGAGCTGACGTCGTTGTCGGGCGGGCAGGCGGCCCGCGCGAGCCTCGCCGCGATCGTGCTGGCCCGCTTCGACGTGTTCCTGCTCGACGAGCCGACGAACGACCTCGACTTCGCGGGCCTGGAGCGGCTCGAGCGTTTCCTGCACGACGAGCTGACCGGCGGTGCGGTGATCGTGTCGCACGACCGCGCGGTCCTCGACCGAACGATCACCTCCGTCCTCGAGCTCGACGAGCATTCGCACTCGGCGAGTGAGTACACGGGTGGATGGCAGGCGTACCTCGACGAGCATGCAACGGCCCGGCGCCACGCCGAGGAGCAGTACGCCGAGTACCGGGCGCAGCGGGGCACGCTGACCGATCGAGCCCAGCGCCAGCGCCAGTGGTCGGTGCAGGGGAAGGCGAAGGCGAAGGCGAAGAAGTCGGGTGAGACCGACAAGTACATCCGGGAGTTCAAGCGCAACAGCAGCGAGCACGTCGCGGCGAAGGCGAAGATCACCGACCGCGCCCTGGCGCGCCTCGAGGCGAACGCGGTCGAGAAGCCGTGGGAGGGGTGGGACCTGCGCATGGAGATCGCGGCCGCGCCCCGAAGCGGTGCGGTGGTCGCCCGGCTCGCGGGCGCGATCGTGCGGCGCGGCGACTTCACGTTGGGCCCCGTCGACCTCCAGCTCGAGTACGGCGAACGCGTCGCGATCGTCGGTGCGAACGGAGGCGGCAAGACCACACTGCTGGACGCGATCATCGGGCGGCGGGCGGTCGACGCCGGCGAACGGTGGCTGGGACCGGGCGTGATCATCGGCGAGCTCGACCAGGCACGCGCCGCGTTCTCGGGCGACGCGCCGCTCCTCGCGCGTTTCGAGAACGCGAGCGGACTGGTACCGAGTGAAGCCCGTTCGTTGCTCGCGAAGTTCGGGCTCGGCGCCGAACACGTCGCGCGGCCGGCCGACTCGCTCTCGCCGGGTGAGCGGACTCGGGCGTCGCTCGCGCTGCTCGGTGCGCGGGGCGTGAACTGTCTCGTCCTCGACGAGCCGACGAACCACCTGGACCTGCCCGCCATCGAACAGCTCGAATCGGCGCTCGAGAACTACGAGGGCACCCTGCTCCTCGTGACGCACGACCGCGCGCTCCTCGACGCGATCGCCGTCACCCGGCGCATCGAGGTCGACGCCGGGAAGATCACGGCCGACGTTCCGGTCGGTTGACGGGCCCTTCCCCTCCGGCCCGGGCGGCATAGAACGCAACCGCGGCTGCAGTGGCGACGTTGAGCGAATCGGCGCCCGGCTGCATCGGGATCCGGACGTGGCGATCGGCCGCCGCGAGCCACGCGTCGGAAAGTCCGGGACCCTCGGCGCCGAACAGCAATGCGACGCGCTCCGGCCAGACGACCTCGTCGATCGGTACCGCGGTCGGCGCCGGGGTGAGGGCGAATGTCGTCAGCCCGGCACCGCGGACGGCGTCGAGCGACGCGACGCGCGTCCACGGGATGCGGAGCGCATGGCCGATCGACACCCGCACACACCGGCGGTAGAGCGGATCGGCGCATTCGGGATCGAGGAGCACGGCATCGACGCCCAGCGCGGCCGCGCTGCGGAACAGGACACCCAGATTCTCGTGGTCGTTCACGCGTTCGAGCACCGCGACCCGGCGGGTGCCGGCGAGCACCGACTCCGTGGTCGGCAGCTGCCACCGATCGGCGGACGCGACCGCCCCCCGGTGCAGGTCGAAGCCGACCACCCGGCGCAGGACGGCGTCGGTCGCGACGAAGACGGGTGCGACGAGCGGCGCCAGCACGTCCGAGAGCGCGTTGTGTTGCGCGGGAGTGACGAGCACGGAGCGGACGCGTCGACCCGATTCGAGCAACCGGCGGACCACGAGCGGCGACTCGGCGATGAAGAAGCCGCGCTCGGACTCCACTCGCCGGCGGAGGTCGGGATCGGAGAGATCGACGTAGTCGGCCAGGCGCGGATCGGCCGGGTCGTCGACCGCCAACGGAGCGCTCACGGTTCACCGGCCACCGCTCACCTTGTCACGGCTCACGGCGCGCACCGCTCGCGCGGCGGGCCCGACTCGCTCTCGGTCGGCTCCTCGGCCGGCTCCTCGGCCCAGCTCCTCGGCCCGGCGGGGCAACCCGCAGGCGATGTGGATGTTCCACCGGATTTTGCGGCCGATCCCTTTCAGCAAATCCACCCGAACGGCCGATATCTCACTCGAGGGAGGACATGCCCGGCCCGGCGCGCCCGGACGGTGTCCAAAAGGGGGAAATGAGGCACGAACCCAATGCCGAGCTCGCGGAAACCGGAACGCCGGTCTCCGTCGAAACCGCGTTCCGGCGCGTCCGGCTTCTGGCCGGAGCGCTCATCCTCGTGCGCCTCTGGAGCACGGGCGCGCTCCCACACGTCGAATCCGTGCTCCTCGTCGCCGCGTTCTGGTCGGTCAACCTCGTCGCGATCGTCGCCGAACGAGAGAACGCGCGACATCGCGTGCTCCTCAGCGTCGTGCAACTCTTCGCGGACACAGTGGTCGTGCTCCTCGTCGCACTGGCGCAGCACAACCACACGAGCACGGAATCGGCCGACTGGGCCGTCCTCGTGCTGCCCGCGATCGAAGGCGCGATCCGCTTCGGCATCGGCGGCGCGATCGCCGGTTGGGTCGTGCTCGCGGGCGGCTACTACGCCGTGAACACCGCAACCTCGCCGAGCCTCCCGGCGGCGACGATCGCGCAACGGCTGACCGTCGTCCTGCTCGTGACGCTCCCGGTCGGGTATCTCGCCGACTATCTCGTCGACGAGATCGCCGCCCACCGCCGGGGCCGGGATCGGGCCGAGCGAAGATCGGCGCTGCTGCACGCGGCGGCGCTGGGTGGACGCCGGACGTCGCGGCTCGACGTCGACGACGTCATCGAAGTCGTCTGTGCGACCGTCGTCGACATGGGGTTCTCCAAGCCCGACGTGTTCGAGTTACTCGGGCCCATGGGTGACGACCCCGCCGACGTCGCGGTCCGTGCGGTTCGTGGCTCCAGCACGAACGTGAGCTTCGAGCCCGACGATCCGAGACTTCTGGCCGCGGCATCCATGCGAGCCGAGGGTTCCGCGACGGTCTGGCCGCCCGAATCGGTGGACGACGCCTCGGCAAGGCTCTTCGCGCTCCCGATCCCGATGATCGACCACCAGTTCATCGTCGTCACGGCTCGGTGGAGCGGCGACGGGACCGACATCGGGGCCCGGCCCTCCGCAGCCCAGGTCGAAGTCCTCGAGTTGTTCGCGGCGCAGGCCGCGGCCTCGCTGCACAATGCACAGGTCCATCAGGGACTCGAGGAGCTGAAGGACCGGCTCGACCACGAGGCGTCCCACGACGCGCTCACCGGCCTGGCGAACCGGCGCCGCTTCACCGACGAACTGCAACGCATCACGCGTCGGGGTCGGCCCGGCGACCTGATCGGCGTGCTCTTCCTCGACCTCGACGGTTTCAAGGTGGTCAACGACCGCTACGGGCACGAGGTCGGAAACGACCTGCTCATAGCGGTTGCGTCCCGGTTGCGCTCGTGCGTCCGGCCGGGCGATCTCGTCGCCCGGCTCGGTGGGGACGAGTTCACGATCATGCTGACCCGCCTCGAGAACGTCGCGCCCGCGGCCTCGATCGCGACCCGGATCTGCGAGCTGTTGTCGGAGCCGTTCCTCATCGGTCCCCGTGAGATCCGCATCTCGACGAGCGTGGGGATCGCCTTCGCTCCGGCGCCGAACGCGGACATCGGTGATCTGCTGCGCCGGGCCGACGTCGCGATGTATCGGTCCAAGTCAGAGGGCAAGGCGCGCTGGACGATGGACCCGGGATCCCTCGAAACCGCGGGCGACGCCGGCCCCGAAACCTGACGGACGCCGGCCCCGGCGCCGGGGCCGGATGTCGAAAAACCCTTGACATTGCGCCTGATATCCCCGTTTCCGCCGAGCGTTCGTGCCACGATGCACCGGTACTTCCCAACATCGCATGGAGGAAATGTGAATCGCAGCCAGCTGCTGAACGCACTCGCAGAGGCAAATGAGTGGACCCGTCGGGAGGCCGACGAATTCTTGACGTCGTTCACCGACCTGATCACGTCGACGGTGGCGACGGGCGAGGACGTTGCGATCTCGGGCTTCGCCAAGTTCCGTCGCATCGACCGTCCCGCGCGCATGGCGCGTAACCCCGCCACGGGCGAGCAGGTGAGGGTCGCCGCGAAGCGGGTCGCCCGCATCACGCCGCTGAAGGCGTTCAAGGACGCGGTGCTCTCGGGCAAGAAAGCACCGGCCAAGAAGGCGCCCGCGAAGAAGGCCCCGGCCAAGAAGACCGCGGCAAAGAAGGCGCCCGCCAAGAAGACCGCGGCGAAGAAGGCCCCGGCCAAGAAGAAGGCGACCGCGAAGCGGCGCTAATCGCAGCGTTCGGCGAGTCGTCCGGCGAGTCGTTCGATTCGCAGCATCACCACCCGAGGAACCCCGGGCCCCGAGCCCGGGGTTCTTCGCGCGTACGCTCCCCGCGTGCAGGACGCGCTCCACGAAGTCGAACTGCTGCGCGTACGCCTTCCACTGGTCGCGCCGTTTCGTACGGCGCGCGCCGCGACGTTCGTCAAAGACGCGCTTCTCGTCCGGGTGCGAACCGAGGCGGGCATCGGTTGGGGCGAGTGCACCGCACCCCCGACACCGGAGTACGACGGCGAGACCGTCGACGGCTCACGACTGGCGTTGCGCGATCACCTGCTGCCGCGCGCGTTCGTGGGCGCGGTCCTCGACGACGTCCGCGGCGCGAACGCCGCGCGCAGCGCGCTCGAGTGCGCAGTGCTCGACGCCCGATTGCGTGCTACCGGCGTGTCGCTCGCGGCGTGGCTGGGCGCCGCTCGCACCGAGGTGGATGCGGGCGTAGCCGTCGGGCTCACCGACGATCTCGACGCGCTGCGAAGGGTCGTCGCGGCGTATGCGACCGCCGGGTACCGCAGGATCAAGTGCAAGATCGAGCCGGGGCGAGACGTGGCCGTCCTCCGGGCGGCGCGGGCCGAGGTGGGTCCCGCACTGCAGCTCGCCGCCGACGCCAACGGGACCTATTCGCTCGACGACGCGTTCCGGTTGTTCGCCGACGTCGACGACATCGGACTGCAGTGCGTAGAACAACCTTGCGCATCCGATGCGATCGAGGAGCATGCGGCACTGGTCGCGCAAGTAGCCACGCCGGTCTGTCTCGACGAGACGATCACGAGTCCCGTAGCCGCGCGCGACGCGCTCGCCCGCCGGGCGTGCGACGTGGTCGCGGTCAAGGTCGGCCGCCTCGGAATCGAAGGCGCGCGGCGGGTGCACGACACGTGCGTAGGCGCGGGAATCGCGGCGCTGGCGGGCGGAATGCTCGAGACGGGCATCGGGCGGGCGGCGTTGCTCGCGGTCGCGGCCCTGCCCGGTTTCACGCTCACGGGCGACTGTTCCGCGTCGGAGCGTTACTTCGGGATCGACGGCGATCTCACGCAGCCCTTCGTGCTCGAAGCCGGCCGGCTACGCGTGCCGAACG
Source organism: Actinomycetes bacterium (assembly GCA_025463875.1). GTDB lineage: Bacteria > Actinomycetota > Acidimicrobiia > IMCC26256 > PALSA-610 > PALSA-610. The sequence goes on along the minus strand of JAODBI010000232.1, from coordinate 14,797 downwards.
GTCCGGGACTCGGCGTCGAGCCGATCCCGGACCGCCTCGCCCGTTACACCGTCGCTCGTGAACGCATCACCCGCCGCGACTGACGACACCAGGTGCGGTGGGCGCAGCCCGTGCGTAACGTGGTTCCCATGACGATCGTCGACGACCTGCTCGCGCATCCGGGGCTGTACATCGGTATCGACACCGTTGCAGACTCCGACTTTCGAGGCGCGGCGCGTCTCGTCGTCACGCCGCTGCCCGGCGGATCCGGAGTGACGCTCGACTACGAGATCTTCAACCCCGCAACCCCGGATCGGATCCGAGGTCACATCGAACACACGATGGTGGGACGCACGCACGACGGTGGCACGGTGATGGTGATCGGACACGAGCACGCGTCGTCGGTTGCGATGCTGCGGGAAAGCGGGCCGGGCGTGTTCGAGCTCGGCGCCGAGCCCTCGCCCTTCCCGATGCGAGTCGAGCTGACGATGCCCGAGCCGGGGAAGCTGCGGCATTCGTGGTGGTACGGCCGGCCCGGTGGTGAGGCGGTCGAACGGGATGTCTCGATGCTCGAGCGAGTGAGCTGAAGCCCGGAGCGCGAGATCCCGAACGCCACCGCTCGTGGTTCGCCGCGCCCATCGCCGCGCGAAAGCCGCGCACGACGCGCGACCCCTCGCCGCGGGCGTCAGCCGCCGGTTGGCGAACTGCCGCCCGGCTCGGGCTTGAGCCAGGGCCGCACCAGCACTATCGAGTCCTCGGGGTGTTCGGGGTCGAGGCGCAAGACGACCGGTTCCGTGAACGGCTCGCCGCCGGCCCAATCCTCGATGATCGCCGGCGTGGGTTCCTTGCGGCCTTCGAGCGCGTCGCTCAGTCCGAGCAACCCGGCCGCGAACGCGGTGCCGATCGCGGTACGGCGGAAGCGCTCGATGGGAGCGGGCACCGCGTGGCCCTCGATCTCGGTGGTGTCGGGCACAGGATCGTCGGTGTAGTCCTCTTCGTCCTCGAGCACGACTTCACGGTACCGGTCCGCGCCGGGTACCGTGGGCCCGGTGGCGAACGTACGTTCGGCTTCGCCGGTCACCGATCTCGAGCTCCGCTGGCAGCCGACCCTGCTCGGCGCCGTCGGCGACGCGCCTGCGTTCGACCCCTCGTTCGCGGGCGCCCGTCACCTCGCGCTCGACGAAGGCGCCTGGGCCGAGCACGTCGAGGGATGGGTGCAGGGCACCGACGCGCTGTTCGAACAGATCGTCGCGATCGCACCCTGGGAACACCGCACCGTGCACATGTACGACCGCGTCGTCGAAGAGCCCCGGCTCACCGCCTGGTACGGGCGCGCGCTCGACGACCCCAGCCTGCCCTCGATCATCTCCGCGATGGCCACCGCCTTGAGCCGGCGCTATCACCGCGCCTTCGACAGTGTCGGTGCCGCGCTCTATCGCGACGGCCGCGACAGCGTCGCCTGGCACGGCGACCGCATCGCCAAGACGTTGGTCGAACCCGTCGTCGCCATCCTCTCGCTCGGCTCGGAACGCACGCTTCGTCTGCGACCGAAGGCCGGCCCCACGGAAGGTGGTGGGAACGCGACGTCTCCGTTCCGTCTGATTCCGGGCGATCTCTTCGTGATGGGCGGCACGACGCAGGCGACCTGGCAACACTCCGTTCCGAAGGTCGCCAACGCCGGCGCCCGGATCAGTCTGCAGTTCCGCCACTCGACGTAGCGAGTGGCGTCACCGCGAGGTGCACCATCTCGAATTCGGTGCGGTCGACCGCGAGCGCGGCGATCCAGGAGTCGCCGACGCTGATCTCGTCCGTGCGCCACCCGTCGACCAGGGTGGGCACGTCGCGCAGCCGGGTGACGATACCGATGCCGAGCGCCTTGAGGTAGGCCTCCCGCGCCGTCCACGTGCGCAGGAACGCGCGCAGCCGGTCGTCCTCGTCGGAGATCGCCGACCAGTCGGCGTGCTCGCGCTCGTTCAGCACCCGGGCCGCGAGTGCGTCGAGGCGAGCGCGCGGTTCCACCGCCTCGACGTCGACACCGACGCGCACGTCTCCGCGCGCGACGGCGACGACGGCGAACGCGGCCGAATGGCTCAGGCTGAACGAGATGTCGGCATCGACGACCCTCGGCCGGCCGTGGCTCGGGTGGCCGCAGCGCGCGCACCGTCGGGAGATGACCAGCTCTGCCGGTTCGATCGCGAGATCGTTCGCCAAGAGCGTGCGCGTGACGGCGCGCGCCACGCGCACGCGCGACGAAGCGTCCCGCTCGTCCGGCGCGAGCAGGGCGTCGAGCTCACGGAGCACGGGCGCGGACACGTCGAGACCGAACGAGAAGACACACACGTCGGCCGGGTTCACGCCCGCACGCTACCGGCGTGCTACAAGGTTCCGGAATGCTCATCGTCGCGTCCGACGTCCACCGCGCGCACCACGCACGCGAGCCGTTCCTCGACGCCGGCCGTCTGATGGATCCGCCGGAGGTACCCGAGCGCGTCGACCGCATCCTCGACGCGATCGCGACCTCCGCGCGGGGCGCACCGCAGCCGCCGCGGCCCTTCGGGTCGAAGCCGATCACGCGGGTGCACACGGCCGAATATCTCGAGTTCCTCGAGCACGCGCATGCGCGCTGGCGGGCGACGACGGGGCGGGAGGAATCGTCGGAGGCGGTCGCCTACGCGCGCGCGATCCGCCATCAGCCGTACGTGCGACCGGAACACATCGTGACCCAGCTCGGCTGGTACTCGCACGACACGGATCCGATCCTTGCGGGCACCTACGACGCGGCGATCGGCGCCGTCGACGTCACGCTCACCGCGTGGGAAGCCGTCGCCGACGGTCGCGAACGGGTCGCGTACGCGCTGGCGCGGCCGCCCGGTCATCACGCGGCCGCGGATTCGTTCGCCGGGTACTGCTACCTGAACAACGCGGCGATCGCAGCGCAGGCGTGGACTGATCGCGGCGCGCGCGTCGCGATCGTCGACGTCGACTACCACCACGGCAACGGGACGCAGCAGATCTTCTACGACCGCGACGACGTGCTGTTCGTCTCGCTCCACGCCGACCCCGCATTCGAGTATCCGTTCTTCCTCGGCTTCGCGGACGAGGAGGGTCGCGGTCCGGCGGTCGGTCGCAACCGCAACTATCCGTTGCCGGCCGGCACCGAATGGCAGGCGTACGCGCCGGCGCTGGCGGATGCGCTCGGCGTAGTCGACGATTTTGCACCCGACGCAGTTGTCGTCTCGCTCGGGGTCGACACCGCGCTCGAAGACGCCGACACCTTCCGGCTCGTCGCCGACGACTACCCACGACTCGGCGCCGCGCTCGCCGGGCTCGACCGGCCGACGCTCGTGGTGCAGGAGGGCGGCTACTGCCTCGACGTGATCGGTCGCAACGTGGTCGGCGTGCTGAGCGCGTTCACCTGAGCGCGCTATTCACCCAGCGACTCGGTGCGAATGGTGAACAGCGGACCGCCGATCAGCATGTGCACGTCGGGGGCGGGAATCCACGCGTAGCTCGTGATCTCGGCCATCGTCCGGCGGCCGGTCGCGGCGCGCATGAGCTCGAAACGCGGCGCCTGCACGGTCACGCGCACGTCACCGGTACCGCTTATCGCTTCTCCCTGCTCGGTGATGAACCGCATCGCCGGGGCGCCCGCGCCCGAACGGACCGCAAGGAACCATTCCCAGCTTTGATCCATCGCGTCGGTATCGCGCGCTCCCGGCCGCGCGACGGCGTGGCGGATGTCGTGCTCGTGTGTGACCGAATCGAACAACGCCTGACCCGTCATCTCCATCGGCCCCGCCGCGAGCATCTGCTCGAACCCGGGACCCCATTGCTCCCAGTCATCGAAGAGCTGCAGGACCGGCACGGCGCGCCGTCGCTCCACCTGCGCCGCGGTCCACGCGTCGCTGGCGAGCCCGTCGAGACGACCGTTCACGACGTCGTCGGCAACACCCACCATGTGGGCCATCACGTCTCGCACCCGCCACTCCGGCGTCGCCGGCGCGGTCAGGTCGAGTGCCGAAGGATCGATCTCCGAGACGAGGTCGGTGACGCGTCGGCGGAGGCGGCGGTACGACTCCGCATGTTCCTCAGTCATCGGGAGCGCCTTTCGCACGCAGGCTTCGAGCGCCCGAGAAGCCGGCGAGCACCAACGCCCACGCGGCACCCACGAGCAGTACTTCGGTCGAATACGACTTGGCGAACGGGCCGGCGACGAGCACGCCCAAGGGAACCGTTCCTCCAAAGAACATGATCCAGAGCGCCATCACCCTTCCCCGTTGTTCGTCGCGGAGGCGCCGCTGGATGATCGTCGAGAGGCACGTGACGACGAGGAAGTAGAGGTAGCCGACGATGGCGATCAACACGAACGCGGCCGGAACGTTGCGAACCAGCCCAAACGCGGCGAGGGCCACCGCGAACAGGACGAAGCCCGGACGCAACAACGCGACCTTCGAGCGTTGCGCGAAGACGGAACCCACGGTGAAGGCCCCCGCCGCCGCACCGATCCCGAACGTGGCGTAGAGGAGGGCGTACGCGACGTCGGAGAGATGGAGGTTGTTGTCGGCGATGACCGGCATGATTCCGACGAACGTGACCGAGAAGAACGAGAACGACAGGAGCGTGAGCAGGACGTAGCGGATCACCGGGTCGGCCCGGGCGATGCGCACGCCGTCGAGGAGCCGGTGCTTGGGCCGCTCGGCCCCGACCGTGCCGGCAAAGCGCGGATAGTGCGCCCAGAGAAGTCCGATCACCGCGAAGACGTAGGTCACGGCGTTGATCGCGAACACCGGCCCCGCGTCGAGCGCGGCGAAGACGAAGCCACCGATCGCGGGACCGATGACCCGGGAGAGATTCATCTGTACCGAGGTGAGCGCCACCGCGCCGTTCAGGTCCTCGCGCGGGACGAGGGTGGGCAGGATCGCGCTCAAACCCGGTGCACCGAGGGCGTTGGCGATGCCGATCGCGAAGACCAGCGCCACGATCAGGACGCGCGACGGATGCCCGCTCCACACGACCGCCGCGAGCCCGAACGACAACGCACCCTGCACGATCTGCAGGCCGACCAGCAGGCGCCGCCGGTCGACCCGATCGGCGAGCAGGCCGCCCATCATCGACAAGAAGAGCAGCGGACCGAGCTGACCGAAGTACAGGAGTCCGACGAACGCCCCGCTGTGGGTGAGGTCGAGCGCGTACTTGCCGAGGATGACGTTCTGCATCCACGTGCCGACATTCGACGAGAACGTCCCGATGTACACGATGCGAAAGTCGCGGTGGCGGAACGCGGCGGCCGCGGTCCCCCGTTGGTACGCGACGTCGCCGTCGACGAGCGCGTCTTCGACGTCTTCGAGCTGTGAACCCCGCGACGACGGCACCATGGTGCCGAAACCCTACCGACGAGGTCTTGCGGCCTACCTCGCCGGTGCGGCTTCGTCAGTAGACGGGAACGGTGCCGATGACGTGCTCGGCTTCCAGACGGGCGAGCTCGTCGTCGTCGATCCCGAGCTCGTCCCCCAGGACCTCGGAGTTGTGCTGGCCGAGCGTCGGCGCGGGCGCGCTCCAGATGCGATGGGGCCCACCCGACAGCCGCACGGGCCACGTCGGATACTGCTGCTCGCCGACCAGCGGGTTCGCGACCGGCTCGAAGAAGCCGCGCGCCTGCATCTGCGGGTCGGACAGCGTCGCGTGCCCGGGAACCATGGCCGCGGCGGGGACTCCCTGCGCGAGCAGAGTGCGCGCCGCGGCGTCGGGAGTCCGCGTCGCACTCCATTCCGCGCGCTCGGCGGGCGTCATCGGATCCGTTGCGCGATCGACGGCGACCCAGGCGTCGTCGCCCTCGCAGCGGTAGACACCGCCTTCGCCGCGGCGTTCGAGCAACGTGCCGTCGATCGCGTACCGGATCACCTGATCGGCGGTCACCGCCGTCGCGACCTCGACGAGCGGGACCTCGACGAGCTGTCCCGCCCCGGTGCCGGCGCGGTGTTCCAGCGCGGCGACGACCGCGAGCGCGGCGTGCGCACCCACCATGGGGTCGACCGGCCCGCCGGGAATGATCGGCGGACCGCCCTCGTACCCCGTCCGCCAGGCCATGCCCGTGAGCTGCTCCATCGTCTGCGCGAAGCCGCCGCGTGAACGCCACGGACCGTCGAGGCCGAACGCCGGCATGCGCAACATGATCGCGGCGGGGTTCAGGGCGTGCACCGTCTCCCAATCGAGGCCGAACTTCTCCAACACCTGGGGCGTGAAGTTCTCCGCGATCACGTCGCACTGCTCGACGAGTCGTTTCGCGATCGCGAGGCCGTCGGGATGACCGAGATCGAGCGTGATCGCCCGCTTGCCGAGGTTGCACGCATGAAAGAGCGCCGACTTCTCGTAGAACTGCGCGTCGTCGTGGGGCCGGACCGCGGCGCTGAACCGGATGCCGTCGGGTCGTTGCACCGCCTCGACCTTCACGACGTCGGCACCCATCGACGAAAGCCAGGCGGTCGCGAACGGTCCCGCCCAGAACGCGGTGAAGTCCAGGACGCGTACGCCCGCGAGGGGCCGGTCGCCGCCAATGGGTCCGACCGCGGGATCGCCGGGTTCGGGCGCGGTCCGGTCGGCTGCGCCCCAAACTCCTGTGGCCTCTCCGGGCGCAACCAGCTTTCGGTCGGCGACACCGTGGAAGCGGAACGGCGCCCGGGGCCGGATCCACGATTCGCCCGGTTGTTGTACGAAAACATCGCGGGCCGCGAGTTGTTCGTTGCGAGGCAGCTCAGCACCGTTGCCCACGATCGCGGCCGGAACGCGCGCGTCGACGCACGCAGCGACGACGTCGTCGGCCGCGTGTTGGCGCGTGTACGCGTGGATCGCGCCGTTCACCTCGTCGGCGCGCCGGAAGCGCCCGATCATCGTGCCCAACTCGTCGTCTTCGGCCTGATCCGGACGGCCGATGACTCGCGCCAACGCCTGCCACTGCTGCGCGGTGACGGTGGTGATGCCGACGTAGCGGCCGTCGCCCGCGGGCTCGTTCCCCGGAATCATCACCCAGCGAAAGGACTGCTTGCGGCCGCCGGGAAAGCGCGCCATCAGCGTCGGCACGGTGACGTATGTCAGCTGAATGGCTTCGAGCAGCGACGCGTCGACCGTTTCCGCAACTCCGGTGCGCGACGCGCGCCGCCACGCGGTGACCGCGCCCAGCGCGGCGAACGCGCCGACGATGTACTCGCCGAGTCCACCACCGACCGTGAGCGGCGGGAGGTGCATATGACCGTGCGCCGAGAGACTGCCGCTGCGCGCCTGCAACACCTCTTCGGGAAGGTCGAGGCCGTCGTCGGGCCCGCCGTGGCCGAGCGCGGTGATGGAGACGGTGACGAGCGGCGCACTGCCCGGAGGGGCGACGCCCGGCTCCCCCACGATGACGACGTCGGCCGCGCCGAGCCAGGCCGAGACATCGGTCGCGTGCCGCTGCGACGTTCGCAGGTACGTGAAGAGCGGGTCGTCGGCGATCGGTGCGGCGAACACGACATCGGCGCCGAGGTCGGTCAGCAACTTGGCGCAGTACGCCCCCGCGATTCCCGTGGTGCGATCGACCACGCGCAACCCGTCGTAGATCACGGTTGCGCGGAGCCCGGCACGAACATGGGGACCATCACCGACCGGCCGGGCACCGTCGTGAACTCGAGGGGCCGGAACGTGACCTCGACGGGCGAGTCGGCGACGAGATGCTCGGGCGCGGTGTCGACGACATACGTGCAGAGCCGGACCGCCGGGTCTTCCTCCAGCGCCACCAACGCCGTCACGAACGGAACCTGATCCTCGAACGCGGGCAGGAACGCGCGTTGTACGACCGCCCAGGTGAAGAGCGTTCCGCGCCCCGACACCGGCGTCCATACCAGCGCGCCGCCGTCGTGGGGGCAGGTCGCCTGCGGGTACCACACGTATTCGCCGCACGATTCGCAGCGCGGGATCAGCAACTCGTCCTGCGCGGCACCGGCGAAGAAGGGCGCGGTCAGCGGGTCGTCGACGTCGGGCAGCGGGAAGTCGTCACGCTTGATCGCCACGGTGCGATCACCGATCCTTCGTGAGCACCAGGGTGCTCGCCATGTGCCCGGTGTAGCCGCCGTAGACCGCGACCTGGCAGTCGGGTACCTGCGCCGGCGCGACCCCGCGCAGTTGCTTGACGCACTCGACCACGTGCGCGATCCCGAGCACGTACGCGTGCGAGAGCAGTCCACCGTGCGTGTTGAACGGCAGCTTGCCCGCGTCGTGGAACAGCGTGTCGCCCTCGACGAACCGGCCCGCCTCGCCCTTCGGGCAAAACCCCATGTCCTCGATCTGCATCAGGCTCACGACGGTGAACGGGTCGTAGACGGTGAGTACGTCGACGTCGGCGGGCGAGAGTCCGGCCATCGCGAACGCGCCCGGCGCCGAGAACACCTGCGGGGTGCTCGTGAAGGCGCGCTGCAACGCCCAGTGCCCCCCGCTCGACGAATAGCCCTCGCCCACTCCCGCCACCACCGCGGGCGTATTCGGCATGTCGCGCGCACGCTCGACGCTCGTTGTCACGTACGCCGCGCCGCCGTCGGAGATGAGGCACGAGTCGAGCAACCGCAACGGATCGGCGAGGAACGGCGCCGCGACGTAGTCGTCGATCGTCATCGGCCGACCGTGCATCACGGCGTCGGGATGCAGGTTGGCGTGACGACGACACGCGACCGCGATCGCCCCGAACTGCTCCGGAAGGGTGCCGAACTCGATCATTTGCCGGCGCATGATCGAGTCGAAGTAGACGGGCTGGGGGAACCAGCCGAACGGGACCTCGAGGTTCTGCTTCAACGACTGGGCCGCGTGCACCTCGCCCGGCCCACCCGTCATCGACGCGCGCTGCGTCGCCCACGCGACGGGGAAGACGTTGAGGACGTGACGCGCCTTGCCGTCGTTGATCGCCTGGGCGGCGAGGTACGGCGCGGTCGCGGCCCAGGCCATGCCGCCGCCCCAGGGCGAGGTCCACATCTCGTGCGAGGTGCCGAAGTGTTCGTGGAACGCGTCGACGTCGAAATCGGCGAACGCGCCGGACCACGTGATCCCGTCGATGTCGGCGGGAGTCAGGCCCGCGTCGGCGATCGCCCGCTGCGCAGCTTCGGCCCCGATCTCACGGGCGGTGCGGCCCGAGGCCTTCGTGTAGGCGGTCTCGCCGATACCCGTGATGGCGACCGGCGCGAGCCCGGCGTCGAGCTCGGTCGCGTGACCCCAGTCCGCAGTGTCGGGCACGGCTTCGGAACGTATCAGCCGCCCGACAGCGCGGGCACAGAGTGGGCGACGACCACGACACCGCGGGGCGTCGCGTCGTTGCGCCGCACCATCGCGACGTGCAGCGCGACCCGGGCGTCGTCGGCGACCACGTCGAGCTCGACGCTGCGAAAGTCGATCTCGCCGAGCAGCACCGGCGCCAGCGCTTCGTCGAGCGCGCCGCCGTCATGGACGAGCGAACGCAACGACACACCGACGAGTTGCGCCGCCTCCTCGCCGACGAGCGCGGCGTAGGGCTTGCTGCAGGCAACGTGGCGGAGCTCCAGATCGAGGACCGCCACGACCGGCTCCGCTGCGGGCATTCCCGACTCGGCGGCCGATGCGGGCAACTTGTCGAAGCAGTTGCCGTCGAACGTGGGCGCTTCGAAGACACCGACCAGCGCGCGCCGCAGCTCCCACGCGCCGGTCCAGCACCGCACCCGCTCGTCGGCCCGGGCCACGCGCGCCGCGATCGCGTCGACGAACGCGACGTCGTCGTTGGTGTACGGCCGTCCGGGCAGGTCGCGCGTCACGAGCAGCGCGGCGGTTCGTCCGATCGGCGCGACCAGCGCGCTGAAGCAGCCGGTGATGTGCAGGTGCTCGTGCAGCTCCGGGTGGAGCCGGCGCCGGAGCTCGCGCTGGGGCACCTGAGGAACGCAGATCGTCTCGCCCGACGCAACCGCGCGCCGCACGAGATTGGTCGACGTGCGCGGATCGCGCCCGAGCGTGTTCGCCGCGACCTCGGACACCGGATCGCGGTGCGCGGCCGCGATCACGGTCAACTGGTCCGAGAGGCGGTCGGGCATCTCCTCGCTCGGGGCGCGGCGATACAGGAACGCGGCGTCGCCGAGATTCTCCGCCGCCACCCGCGCGGCCCGGGAGGCCACCGCGCTCGCGTCGAGCGTGACCGTGTCGACCATCGTGTCGAGCACGTGCAGCGCGTCGTCGATCCCCGATGAGGTCGCGTCGGCCCAGCGCTGCGGATCCCCGGCCGCCGGCTCCGGCGTGCGCTCCATCGCAGTCCGTTGGGCCTGCAGCCGCGCGACCGCGGCGTCGGAGATCTCGTAGCCGGACCCGACCTTGACCGCGATGAGCTGCCCACTTCGCACCCAGCGGTAGGCCGTCTGGTAGTGCACGCCGAGCCGCAGCGCCGCGGTCTTCAGGTTCACGGGGCCCATTCTCGCGGGCTCGGACCGAAACCGGCGGACAGCAGGCAGTTCACGAACGCGAGCGTACGGATCTGACCGCTCCCGGAGCCCCGCGGTACCGTCGAGTCCCGTTCCTAGGAGGCCCGTATGACCATGCCGACCGACATCGGCGTGATCGATCTGATGATCGCGACACCCTTTCGCGCCGGTTCGCGGACGTACGAGTTCCTGCGGAAGAGCTTGCGGGACCACGAGTCGCTCGACGAGTTCGAGTTCCCCGCGCAGTACATGTTCAAGGACGTGCCCCACCCGGAGGCGGGCGACGATCCGGTCCGGTTCCTGCTCGACCAGATGGACCGCTTCGGCATCGAGAAGGGCATGCTCGGCGTCTCGTTCGCCGAGGATCGCAGCGGCGATTCCCTGCGGGCGCTGAAGGAGCATCCCGACCGCTTCTTCGGCAGCCTCGAGGTCGACCCGAACCGCGGGATGGATCAGGTCCGCGATCTCCAGAGGGCGGTCGAGGAGCTCGGCGTGAAGGCGGCGACCGCGTTCCCGGCGGGGCTCTACCCGCAGGTGCCGATCAACGACGCGAAGTTCTATCCGATCTACGCGAAGTGCATCGAGCTCGACATCCCGATCTGCGTGTGCGCGGGAGTACCCGGACCGCGGGTTCCGTTCGCGCCCCAGTACGTCGGCCTCATCGACGAGGTGTGCTGGTACTTCCCGGAGCTGAAGTTCGTGACGCGCCACGGCTGCGAACCGTGGGCCGACCTCGCGGTGAAGCTGCTCCTGAAGTGGCCCAACCTTTACTACTCCACCTCGGCGTTCGCGCCGCGCTACTACCCCGAAGCAGTCGTCAAGTTCGCGAACACGCGCGGCGCCGACAAGTTGATGTACGCTGGATACTACCCGAGGGGACTCTCACTCGACCGCATCTTCAAGGAGATGCCGGACGTGCCGTTCCGCGATCACGTGTGGCCCAAGTTTCTGCGCGAGAACGCCGAGCGCGTCTTCAAGTTGTCGTGACTGGAATTCTGTCGTGACTGGAATTCTGTCGTGACGGCGTACGAGAACGCGCACGCCGGCGGAGTCGTCGACACCGCCGTCGGCTTCCCGAAGTCGCGCGACGACATGTTCGAGTTCTACGAGTTCATCCGCAAGGGCAGCCACGACTCGGCCACCAAGGAAGGTGACCTCGAGTTCCCCGCGGGCTACATGTTCAAGAACGTGCCCAAGTGGGAGTCCGACGACATGGGCGACCCGGTCGAGATGCTCTTCCTCGAGCACCAGCGGCACGGGATCACCCAGGCGATCGTGGGCGTCGAGGACGAGGACGGACAGCGGGCCGTGCGCGACCTGCCCGACCACTTCTTCGCCGGGATCAGCATCGATCCGAACGAGGGCATGGACGCGGTCCGCAAGATCGACCGTTACGCAAACGAGTTCGACCTCAAGTCGGTCGGCGCCTTCCCGTCCGGCCTCTACCCGCAGGTCGCGCTGAACGACAAGATGTTCTATCCGATCTACGCGAAGTGCATCGAGGTCGACGTCGCGTTCTGCTCGACCGCGGGGGTGCCCGGGCCGCGCCTGCAGTTCGCGCCGCAGGAGGTCGCGCTCATCGACGAGGTGTGCTGCTACTACCCCGAACTGACCTTCGTCACCCGGCACGCCTGCGAACCGTGGACCGCGCTGGCGGCCAAGCTCCTGTTGAAGTGGCCCAACCTCTACTACTCGACCACTGCATTCGCGCCGAAGTACTACCCGGTCGACATCGTCAACTTCGCCAACACCCGCGGCGCCGACAAGGTCATGTTCTCGGGCTACTTCCCGGCCGGACTCAGCTACGAGCGGATCTTCAACGAGATGCCCGACGTGCCGTTCCGTGAACCGGTGTGGCCGAAGTTCCTCCGCGAGAACGCGCAACGGGTGTTCAAGCTTCCGGAGAAGAAGGTGCCCGAGAAATGACGAGCCAGGCGCAGTCCGGAGGCCCGGTTGTTCATATACGGAGCGCGGGCGATCGAGGGCCGGAGGGCGTAGCCGCATGAGTAGGGAAGCGTTCGAGAAGGCACGCGCCGACGTCGGGGTCATCGACACGATGATCGGCTTTCCCGTGCCGCGCGAGGAACAGGCGAAGCACTACGACTTCATCCGCAAGCAGACCCACGATGCCGACAGCCAGGAGTGGGAATTCCCGGCGCAGTACATGTTCAAGGGCGTGCCGCACTACGACAAGGTCGACGACCCGGTCGAGATGCTGCTGGCGAAGATGGATCAGCACGGCATCACCCGGGCCCTGACCGGCATGGCGGTCGACGGCAACGCGAAGGTCGCGCTGGAGCGCTACCCCGATCGGTTCATCGCGTCGACCAACACGGATCCGAACCAGGGCATGGACGCGGTCCGCAAGCTCGACGAGGACGTGCGCGTGCACGGCGCCCGGTCGGTCAACTGCTGGGGCACCGGTCTCATCCCGCAGGTACCGCTGAACGACAAGAAGATGTACCCGATCTATTCGAAGTGCATCGAGCTCGACATCCCGATCTTCGTGTACGCGGGCGTGCCCGGACCGCGCATCCGCTTCGCGCCGCAGGACGTCGCACTCCTCGACGAGGTGTGCTGGTTCTTCCCCGAGCTCAAGATCATCACGCGCCACGGCGGCGAGCCGTGGAGCGGGCTCATGGTGAAGCTGCTTTTGAAATGGCCGAACCTCCACTACTCGACGTCGGCGTTCGCGCCGAAGCACTACAACAAGGACATCATCAACTTCGCGAACACCCGCGGCGCCGACAAGGTCATCTACGCGGGCTACTACCCGATGGGTCTCGACATCGACCGCATCTTCGCGGAGCTGCCGAACGTCCCGTTCCGCGATCACGTGTGGCCGAAGTTCCTCTACGAGAACGCCGCCCGACTGCTCAAGGTCTGAAGTCGGGTGGGTCCGCTGGCCGGAATCCGCGTCGTCGAACTGCCGAACATCGGTCCGGTGCAGTTCGCGGGCATGTTGTTGTCGGATCTCGGCGCCGAGGTGTTGCGCGTCGACCGCGCGACCGATGTCGCGACCGGGCGCAGCGTCGCGGGCGGAACCGCGTCGGCGATCTCGGTGATCGACCGGGGCCGGCGCAGCGTCGGCGTCGACCTCAAGCATCCCGGCGGCGCGGAGGTCGTGCTGCGGCTCTGCGAGAAGGCCGACGTGCTTCTCGAGGGGTTCCGGCCCGGCGTCGCCGAGCGCCTGGGCGTGGGTCCCGAAGCGTGTCAGGCGCGCAATCCGGCACTCGTGTACGCGCGTATGACGGGCTGGGGCCAGACCGGGCCGCTCGCGGGCGACGTGGGGCACGACGTGAACTACCTCTCGATCGCGGGCGTGCTGTGGCACTTGGGGCCGGAAGGCCACGCGCCGGTACCGCCGATCAACCTGCTCGCCGACTTCGGCGGCGGCGGTTCGTTGGTCGTGATGGGGATCCTGGCCGCGCTCGTCGAGCGCGGCCGGTCGGGAGCCGGTCAGATCGTCGACGCGGCGATGGTCGACGGCAGCGCGCAGCTCATGAGCATCTTCTGGGGCATCGACTCGATCGGCGGGTGGGGTCCGCGCGGGACGAACCTGCTCGACGGCGGCGCGCACTTCTACAACGTCTACGAGACCTCCGACGGCGGATACGTCTCCCTTGCCGCGTACGAGCCGAAGTTCTACGCGAACTTCCTGCGGTTGGTCGGACCGCTCGGCTTCGACGATCTCGAACCGGCCGCCCAGATGGACACGACCCGGTGGCCCGCATTGAAGATGCGCCTCGCGGCACTGTTCCGCACCAAGTCCCGCGCCGAGTGGATCGCGTTCTTCGCCGGCACCGAGGTGTGCTTCGCACCCGTGTTGCCGATGTCGGAGGCGCGCGTGCATCCGCACAACGTCGCCCGCGAGATGTTCGTCGACGTGGACGGTTCACCCCATCCCGCGCCCGCGCCCCGGTTCAGTCGCTCGACGACCGCGGTGCAGGGCGCGCCCGTGAAGCCGGGCGCGAACACCGACACTGCGCTCGCGGAATGGGGATTCGAAGCCGCCGAGATCGATCGCCTGAAAGCCACCGGCGCTGTCGCGTAGCTAGCCCGTCGGATGGCGCGTCCATTTCGATCGATGCACTGGACGATTGCGGGTATGTGGCAACGGCGCGGGCGATATCGGAGGACGTCGCGTCGCGCGCCGCGCGTCGGGCTGTCGACCTCTGCAGTTCCCGCACTCGCAATGGTCCAATACCGCAAAACGCAATGAAACCAAAAAGAAAGTTCCGTACTACAAGACCCGTTGTGGTCATCAGCGTGCCATTCTTCACTTAGTGGGTTACTCCCGCCGCTCCCGGAACACCTCTCAGAACGAGCGCGCGCGCCCTTTGCTCACCGAGATCGGGCAACTG
>JAODBI010000199.1 GCA_025463875.1 Actinomycetes bacterium | reverse complement strand
CGGCGCGGGCTCGGCGGCGGTCGTGCCGCGTGCCCGGCGCCGGCCCTTCGACCCGCGGCCCGCGTTGTCGGTGTCCGCCGCTTCGGAGCTCGACAGGTCGACCACGACCTCGAAGCCCTCTTTGGCGAAGAAGCCCGCGACGCCACCCTGACGGATCCGGTTGGCCGCGACGATGCGGGCCTCCGGTCCGACCTCGGTGCGGACGCGCTCGAGGAGCTCCTCGAGCTCACCGCCCTCAAACCGCAGCTGGCTGGCCAAGGTTCACCACTCCGATCGTCTCGAGCTCGAGCTGCGCGCCGAGCTCCGTGTACGCAAGAACTGGAAGCCGGGGCGCGGCTGCGTGCAGCAGCCGCCGGACCGACGGTCGCAACTGCGTCGCGCAGACGAAGACCGGCTCGATGCCTTTCATCTCCGCGGCCTCGGCTTCGCGCGCAACCGCGAGCGCGAGCTGTTCAGCCGTTTGCGGGTCGAGCGCGAGATAGGTCCCGGTGTCGCCTGTGCGCAGCGTCTCCGCGAGCGCGTGTTCGACGAGCGGGTCGAGCGTGATCACCGGGAGCTTGCCGTCCTTCGCGTACGACGCCGAGATCGCAGGGCCGAGCGCGGTACGCACGGTCTCGACGATCTGCTCGGCGTCCTTCGTGACGCGCGAGCGCTCCGAGATCACCTCGAAGATGCGCACGAGGTCGCGGATGCCGACCGTCTCGTCGAGCAGCAGCTGCAGTACGCGTTGGATCTCGCCGGTGGTGACGTTCGCGCCGTTCAGCTCGTCGATTACGACCGGATCGCTCTGCTTCACGACGTCGATGAGCATCTTCACGTCCTGGCGGCTGAGCAGCCGGCCCGCGTTGCGGCGCACGACTTCCGCGAGATGCGTGGTGATGACCGACGAGCGGTCGACGACCGTCGCGCCGGTGATCTCGGCCTGGTGCCGGAACTCGATGGGTACCCAGGTGGCCGGGAGTCCGAAGACGGGTTCGCGGGTCGGGATGCCCGGCAGTGAGCCGGCGTCGTCACCGAGGACGAGCACGTGCCCGGGCGGCGCCTCACCGCGCCCGACGTCGACCCCGTTCACGCGCACCGCGTAGGTGCTCGCCGGGAGCTCGAGGTTGTCGCGGGTCCGCACGAGCGGAATCACGACGCCCAGCTCGAGCGCGAGCTTGCGCCGCAACGCGCGCACGCGGTCGAGCAGGTCGCCGCCCTTCGACGCGTCGACGAGGTCGATGAGGTCGTATGCGATCTCGAGCTCGAGCGGCTCGACGCGCATCTCGCCCACGAGGTGCTCCGGAGAATCGGGCGAGAGCTCGACTGCCGCCGGCAAAGCCTCCAGCTGCGCGGCGGCCGCGGCGCGCTGGGCGATCTCCTCGTCGCTCGGCAGGCGGGTCGCGAGCAGGAGCAGCGCGCCGCCGACGATGAAGAAGGGGATCTTGGGCAGACCGGGGACGATCGCGACCGCGCAGATCGCGCCACCGCCGAGCTGCAATGTCTTCTTGTGGCGCGTGAACTGGTGCAGCAGGTCGCTACCGAGGTCCATCTCGGTCGCGGCACGGGTGACGATGAGGCCGGACGAGAGCGAGATGAGCAGCGCCGGAATCTGCGCGACCAGTCCGTCGCCGACGGTCAACAGGCTGTAGGTCTTGATCGCCTCGCCGAACGACAGGTGCTGTTGCAGGATGCCGACCGCGAAGCCACCGACGAGGTTGATGACGACGATGACGATCGCCGCGATCGCGTCGCCCTTCACAAACTTCGACGCGCCGTCCATCGCCCCGTAGAAGTCGGCCTCCTCGGCGACCTCCCGGCGGCGGCGTTTTGCTTCCGTCTCGTTGATGAGCCCGGAGTTGAGGTCGGCGTCGATCGCCATCTGCTTGCCGGGCATCGCATCGAGGGTGAATCGCGCCGCGACTTCGGCGACGCGTCCGGCACCGTTCGTGATCACGATGAACTGGATCACGATCAGGATGAGGAAGATGACGAGGCCGACGATCACGGACCCGCCGACGACGAAGTGCCCGAACGACTCGATCACCTTGCCCGCGTATCCGTGCAACAACACGAGGCGCGTCACCGACACGTTCAGCGCGAGGCGGAACAGCGTCGCGATGAGGAGGTACGAGGGGAAGATCGAGAAGTCGAGGACGCGGGTGGTGAACATGCTCGCGAGGAGCGCGAGCAGCGCGAGCGCGATGTTCGTCACCAAGAGCAGGTCGAGGAGCGCGGTCGGCAACGGCACGACCATCATCACGACGATGCCGACGATCGCGGCGGGGATTGCGATCTGCCCGATGCGGTTGGGGGTCACGAGTCTCCGGAGCCAGTACTGCGCGCCGTCCGTGGCCGCTTCGTCCACGACCTGATCGGCAGTGGCGCCCCGAAGTTGACGCATTTGGACCGATTGACGGACGCCCTGCGGCCCTTACAGAAGGACCGGGCGCGGCAGCTCGTGGTAGCCGTTGGCGCGGCCCTTCGACCGGAGACCGAAGACGAACGCGAGCAGGTGGGCGACGGCCTCGAAGAGGTCGGCGGGGATGAGCTGGCCGATCTCGCACGCGTTGTAGAGGGTGCGGGTGAGCACCGGCTCGTGCACGATCGGGATGCCGTGCCGCTCGGCCTGGGTGCGGATGCCGGCCGCGATCGCGCCCGCGCCCTTGGCGACGACCTGGGGCGCGCCTTTGGCCGAGTCGTACTTGAGTGCGACCGCGAAGTGGGTGGGGTTGACGACGACGACGTCGGCCGCGCTCACCGCGCGGATCATCTGGTTGCGGCTGATGGCCATGGCGCGCGACCGGATCGAGCGCCGCATCTCGGGGTTTCCCTCCTGCTGCTTCATCTCCTCGCGCAGTTCCTGACGCGTCATGCGCAGCTGCTTCGTCGTGCGGCGCTTCTGGTACGCGTAGTCGGCGCCCGCGATGACCAGGCCCGCGACCGAGACGTCACGCAGGATCGTCAGCGCCGTCTTCGCGGTGAACCCCGCAATCTCGAACGCCCCGCCGCTGCTGCCGTTCGAGAGCGAAGTCACGGCGTGGGTGAACGCCGGCCACGCGACCGCGATGAGCACCGCCGTCTTCGCGATGGCCTTGCCCAGCTCCCACCACGCCTGCACGCCGACCATCTTCTTGATGCCCTTGAAGACGTTGAGTCGGCTGAAATCGGGCTTGAGCTTCTTCGACGTCGGCTTGAAGCCCACCTGCGCCACGTTCGCGATCAACCCGACGACCAGCATCCCGATGAGCATCGGCGCAATGATGCCGACGGTCTTCCACATCGCGCCGGCGGCGAACTTGTTGGCCGCGCCCTCGTCGGGATGCGCGATGACGACTGCCATCTGGTGGAGGAGGTCGGGCAGCACCTGGGCGCCGCGTTGGAACGTCATCTGGAGCAGCACCGTGGTCGCGAGCAGCCCGACCCAGGTCGCGAGGTCGGGGGTCTTGGCGACCTGGCCCTTCTCGCGCGCCTCGCGCAGGCGTTTCGGAGTTGGTTTCTCGGTCTTGTCGCTGCTGTCGCCGGCGGCCATCGCGCGCGCTCGTCCCTAGTCCTACGGTCCGTCAGCCGACGCCGAGGGGCGCCATCGCGTCGTGCACCAGGTTGGAGACCGCGGGCGAGATCAACGGCACCGCGAGCGCGACGACGATGAGCGCCACGATCACGCGCAACGGGAATGCGAGCGAGAACACGTTGAGGCTCGGCGCGGCGCGGGAGAGCAGGCCCAGCGTCACCTCGGCCAGGAACAGGCAGCCGAGCACCGGTCCGGCCACCTCGACCGCCGCGACGAGGAACTGACCCATGTTCTTGGTCAGGATGTTCGACAGGTCCTCGAACGCGATGCCCGACGCGGGCACGACCTTGAACGAGCGGAACCACCCGTTTACCAACAGCAGGTACGCGTTCGTGGTGAACAGGAGCGTGACCGCGATCAGCTCGTAGAACCGCCCGAAGATGGCGACCGAGGTCTGGTTGAACGGGTCGTACACCGCGGCGAGCGAGAAGCCGGCGAACAGGTCGACGAGCGCGCCCGCAGCCTGTAGCGAGTTCACGAGGATCATCGTGAACAGCCCGAGCGTGATCCCGACGAGCGCCTGGGTCACGAGCGCGCCGAGGAACCCGGCGGTGTCGAGCGGTATGTCGGGCCCGGCGAGATGGGGCGCGGCCGCGAGCGCGAGCGATGCCGCGATGCCGGCCTTCACCGATGCGGGGATCATGCGCGTGTTGAACGGCGGCGACACGAAGATCCATGCCGCGGCGCGCACGAGTGCGAGCGCGAAGGCCGTCAACAGGATCGGGTCGAACTGGAACGTCATCAGGCGAATTTCACCGAGGCGTGGTCACGTTTGGAGCAGGTGCGGGATCATGTCGAACAGGCCGTGCGTGAACCCGATGATCTGCGAGAGCATCCAGTGACCGGTGATCACGATCACCAACGCGACGCCGGCGAGCTTCGGGACGAAGGTGAGCGTCTGTTCCTGGATCTGGGTCGCGGACTGGATGAGTCCGACGAACAGCCCGATGCCGAGCGAGACGCCGAGTATCGGCGCCGCCAACTTCGTCGCGAGCAGGATCGATTGGACTGCGATGTCGATGACCGAACCTTCGTTCACGACGGATTCTCCTTGAGCAGCGTGCGGGTCAGTGGCGGGTCATTGGGAAGCGGGGCGACGGGTGGAAGATGGCTGCAGCGGTGCACGGTCAATGGTTGAAGCTCGTGATGAGCGAGCTGACGACGAGCGCCCACCCGTCGACCATCACGAACAGCAACAGCTTGAACGGCAACGACACGAGCACCGGTGGGAGCATGAACATGCCCATCGACATCAGGGTCGAGCTCACGACGAGATCGATGATGAGGAATGGGATGAAGATCACGAACCCGATGATGAACGCCGTCTTCAGCTCCGAGAGGATGAACGCGGGGATCAGCGTCGACAACGGCACCTTGTCGCGCGACGACGGAGCCTTCTGCCCCGACGCGTTGATGAACAGGTTGAGCTCACCGCGCCGCGTCTGGTTCAGCATGAAGTCGCGCAGCGGTACCTGCGCCTTGTTGTAGGCGTGGGAGAAATCGAGCTTGCCGTTGAGCATCGGCTGCAAGGCCTCGTCGTTGATCTTCGTCAACGTCGGTGCCATGACGAAGAGGCTGAGGAACAGCGCCAGCCCGATCACCACCTGGTTCGGCGGGATCGAAGGCAGGCCGAGGGCGTTGCGGGTGAGCGACAGCACGATGACGATGCGCGTGAAGCTCGTGAGCATGACGAGGAGCGCGGGCGCCACCGCGAGCACGGTGAGCAGGAGGATGATGATGATGCTCTGGCCGGGCTTCTTGTTTCCGCTGCCGTCGAGCGAACCGAAGTCGACGTTGATCGACGCGTCACTCGGTTTCGTCGTGGGAGTGCTCACCGAGGGTGGGGTCGGCACCGACGGCGGCGTCACGGTCGGCGCGGGGCTTAACGGCGCGGCGCCGGCCGCGTTGAGTGACACGCTCGCCCATCCGCACGCGAGCGCGCAGATCGGTAGCCCGATCACGACGAGGATCCGGCGCAACCAGGTGCGCCGTGAGGCCCGTCCGAATGATGTTGCAGTGCGCGGCCCGTCGGGACCTCGCGAACGCTTCGGCACGAAAACCCTTCCGGGTTCGTGATGCTCAGCGGCGGGCGGTGCGGTTCCGCATCTGCTCGAGCATCGTCGTCCATGCCGAAGCGGGACCGCTGGGTCCCGAAGACACCGTCCTGGTGTTGTCTTCGATCACATCGAGTTCGTCGAGCTCGATCTCGCCGAGGTCGGTCACCTGATGTTCGGTGACGCCCAGGACGAGCGAACGCTTGCCGACCCGGACGACCGCAACCGAGGAGTTGCGACCCAGGGGTCGCCGGGCGATGAGCTCGATCTGCGGTCCGCGGGTGGCGCGCCGGGACGCGACACCCGTGAACCCGCGCTTGCGCAGCACGTTCGCGGCGACCCACATCAGGCCGATCACGATCGCGAGCGAGAAGATCAGACGGGCGAACAGCACGAGCGTGGATGCGGACGCCATCAGCTCTCGTCCACCACGATCTCGGCGACGCGAATGCCGAATTCGTCGTCGACGATCACGACCTCGCCGTGCCACACGAGCGCGCCGTTCACGAGTACGTCGACGGGACTTCCCGCGGCCCGGTCGAGCTCGACCACTGATCCCGGTCGGAGGGCGACGATGTCGCGCACCTTGAGGCGGCGCCGGCCCAGCTCGGCGGTCACCTCCATGTTCACGTCGTTGAGCAGCGAGAGCGGACGCGCCGGTCCGGCGGGGCCGGGGCCGTCGGCGAGCGGTTGGAACTCGTGGCGCGCGAGCGCGACGGGGGCGCGGTCGGCGCCGGCCGGCGTGGCGATCGGTTCGTCGTAGGTCGGTTCGAACACCTCGCCCCGCGCGGGCTCGTCGTCCGGGTCGGCGTCGGAGTCGGCGTCGGAGTCGGCGTCGTCGTAGGGCCGAGTCGTGGGCGCGGGCGTGAGCGGCGCAACGGACGCGGCCGGAATCGGGGTGACGTGCGGCGCGGGCTCCTCGCGGCCGATGATGTCGTCGACGATGCGGATGACGACACACGCGACGCGCACGTCGTTTTCGAGGATCGGGACGGCCGCGAACTCGCCCGTCACGCTGGCGAGCAATGTGTCGGGAGCGATCTCGCCTGCGTGCTCGACGCTCGTGCCGATGTCGACGATCATCGCGATGGCACCGGCGCCCGCATCGAGGGCGGGAACGGCCGCGGTGGTGAGCGACGCGTCGGCGGTCGCGGCCTCCATCGCGGTCGCGAACGGCTCGCTGATGACGAGCGTCACCTCGCCGACGACGCCGTCGGAGAAGGGCAGCACGATCGCACGCGTCGTTCCCTCCGGCAGCGCGTCGTCGTCCGGATGACCGAGCGCGGCGGGACCCGTTGTCAACACGACATCGTGACCGAGCAGATCCTCGAGCGCGCGCGCGATGACGGCGGCCGCCTCGGCGACGGGGATACGCGACATCATTGCCATCCCGAGTCCCGGTTCACGTCGACGATCAACGTCGACAGTCGCTTGCCCCGCCGACCGGATACGCCGTCATAGCAGCGCACCCCGTCGACGGTGACCCTCAGCGGTCGATCGACCGGATGATTCAGCGGGACGATGTCGCCGACTTGCAGCGCCACGATCTCCGCCGACGTCAATCCGACCGCGTCGAACCGCACACACGTCTCGACCGGCACCTTGTAGAGCGCCGACTCGAGCTTCTGTTGCCACACGACCGGGTCTTCGCCGCGCTGGTCCTGGAAGAGCGTCTGGCTCGCGAGGCTCTCGAGCACCGGCGCCATCGTCGTGAACGGAACGCAGATCGTCGCGTCCTCGCGCTTCTCACCGATGCGGATCTCGAAGGAGACGACGAGCACCATGTCGGAGGGCGCCGCGATCTGGGCGAACTGCGGGTTGAACTCCTGCTGCACGATCTCGGCTTCGACGCGTACGAGCGTCTCGTACGCGTACTCGAGCTCGCGCAGCGCCCGGTCGACGACCGAGCGCATCAGGTTCTGCTCGATCTCGGTGAGCGGTCGCTTCGGGCTTGCGGCGTCGCCGGTGCCGCCGAGGAGACGGTCGATCGCCGCGAACGTGATCGGCAACGGGAACTGCAGCAGAGCCGCGCCCGGCAGCGGGTTGAGCGACAGGATCACCATGTACGAGGGGTTCGGCAGCGCCCGGATGTACTCGTCGTAGGTGAGCTGCTCGACCTTCGCGAACGCGCTGCTCGCGCCCGCGCGGAGCGTCGTCGCGAGCACCGTCGAAAGCTGACGCGCGAACGTCTCGTGCACGATCTGGAACGCGCGCACGTGATCGCGACTGAACTTGTTCGGACGCCGAAAGTCGAACGGAACAACGTTCGATTGACCCCGGCCCCGACGACTCGTAGTGGTCGTTACCACGAGGGCTCGATCGGCCCGAAACCACCGGAGTTGAGGCCCGAATCGGGCGATTCGCTACTGCATCACGAAGTCGATGAAGTACAGCGTCTCGACCTCACCGGCGGTCTTCTCGCAGACGTCGTTGCCGATCTGGTGCTGCAGCCGTTGGCGCAGCCCGTCGTTCGAAAGCTCGGCAAACGACCTACCACTGAACGTGTCGAGCACGAGCTGGCTGGCGATGCTGCTCCAGTTCTCCGTCGTCTTGACCGTGTCCGGGACGGCCTTGGCCGGGAGCTGCAACGAGATCCCGATCTTCAAGAAGTGGGTGCCGTCGAGGTTCATGGTCTTGGAGTCGAGCTCCAGGACCGGTCCCTTCAGCTCCGGCTTCGTCGTCGGTGTCGTCGTCGCCGCGGTCGTCGTCGTCGCCGTGTCCGTCTTCGCCGTTCCGGTCGCTTCCGCCGGCAGCTTGGGCGGCTTCATGTCGTTCGCGAGCGCGCATTTCGTGTCGAGCGCGAGCTTGGTCGCCGTTGCCTTCGCCGCGGCCTGGGCCGCAGTGGGCGGCGGCGGCTTGAGCACCGTCATCTTCGCGATGACGAGCGCGATCAGGACGAGCGGCACGATCTTGATGATCAGCTTCTTCGCTCCGCCCTTCTTCTTCTCACCTTCGGCGGCTTCGCTTTCCTCCACGCCCTCTGCCATTGCTATTCCTCCGGCTCGCCGCTCGGCACGACGCGCAGGTTCGGCCCACCGGCCGTGCGCTGGTCGACGAGGTGCGACAGCGCGATGACGGCCGCGCGGGACTCACGGACGCGCATGATGATCTCGTCCACGGTCTCGACGACGACGTAGTTCGTGCCGCCGACGAGGTGGATGACGGTGTCGGGCGTCGCCTCGACCCGCTCGATGAGATCCGGGTTCAGCGCGAAGGCCGGCCCGTTCAATCTCGTGACCGTGATCATGTGTCCGTCCCTGGACCTTTTCGACTCGGTGGTTCGGCTGCCTGGGGTTCGGCCGCGTGCGCGGTCGTCCGTGGTACCCGTGCTTATCGGCACGGGCATCCGGCCGGTGAAGAGGTCAAACCCTCCACCGGCCGCCTTGCCCGTTCACTCAGAGTGAGCCACTGCTCCAGCCTGCGTGCTCCTGCTCGAGCCTGCGTGCTCCTGCTCGAGCCCGCCCGCTCTACTGCTTGAGGTTGACGAGGTCCTGCAGGATCTGGTCCGAGGTGGTGATGACTCGAGAGTTGGCCTGGAAGCCGCGCTCGGCGACGATCAGGTTCGTGAACTCGGCCGCGAGGTCGACATTCGACATCTCGAGCGTGCCGCCCGAGAGCGTTCCCCGCCCGCCCTGGCCGGCCACGCCGATCTGGGCGTTGCCGGAGTTGACCGTCGCGCTGTACAGCGACGAGCCGTTCTTCTGCAGACCGTTCGGGTTGGCGAACGTCGCCATCGCGATCTGAC
>JAODBI010000061.1 GCA_025463875.1 Actinomycetes bacterium | reverse complement strand
GTTCACGTTGCTTTATGGGGTCTGAACTCGCTAGTTTCCCAACCCGTCCGACTCCGTCGAGTGGAAACACGAGGTGACCCGGCGTGGCTCTTCCGCCCCTAACCCCCGAACAGCGCGCCGCAGCCCTGGAAAAGGCTGCCAAGGCACGCAAGGAGAGGGCCGAGGTCAAGAACCGGCTAAAGCATGGCGGCACCACTCTGGCTGAGGTCCTCAAAGAGGGCCAGACCGATGATGTCGTCGGCAAGATGAAGGTGACGGCCCTGCTGGAATCACTGCCTGGCGTGGGCAAGGTGCGCGCCTAGCAGATCATCGAGCGACTGGGCATTGCCGAGTCGCGGCGCGTACGTGGGCTCGGCGCAAACCAGCGCGCGGCCCTGGAGCGTGAGTTCGGCGGCGGTGGAAACCGCTGACGAGCTCTCTACCAGCGGGCGCCACGGTATGACCGTCGCGGCCGGCTCCGGTATCCCCCCGATTCCGGAAGGCGGCTCCATCCCGCTTCGGCGCTTGACGGTCCTCTCTGGGCCGTCGGGCGTCGGCAAGAGCACAGTCGTCGCCGAGATCCGGCGTGCCCACCCTCAGGTGTGGCTGTCGGTCTCGGTGACAACCCGGGCCCCCCGGCCCGGGGAGGTTCAGGGTGTGCCGTACTTCTTCGTCGACGATGCCGGTTTCGACCGGCTCGTCGCCGAGGGGGAGTTGCTCGAGTGGGCCGAGTTCGCGGGCAACCGCTATGGCACTCCGCGGCGCGCGGTCGAAGAACGGCTCGCCGCCGGGGTGCCGACCCTGCTGGAGATCGACCTGCAGGGCGCCCGCCAGGTGCGGCAGGCGATGCCGGAGGCGCAACTGGTCTTCCTCGCGCCGCCGTCCTGGGACGAACTCGTCCGGCGGCTCATCGGCCGCGGCACCGAGCCCCCGGACGTCATCGAGCGCCGCCTCGAGGCAGCGAAGATCGAGCTCGCCGCCGAGAAGGAGTTCGACGTCACCCTCGTCAACACCTCTGTTCAGCACGTCTGCGACGAACTGCTGGCGATCATCTGACGATCCTCGCCTCAGAGGTGTCAGTGGTGGCCTCGACGTCCGGAGGACGTCAACTGGCGGTAGTCTGGGTTCTTCTATCCGGACTAATGGAAGGCATACGGCGTGGCAGCCAGTGCCGAAGGCATCACCAACCCGTCGATCGACGCTCTTCTCGACGTCGTCGACAGCAAATACAGCCTCGTGAGCATCGCCGCCAAGCGGGCGCGGCAGATCAACGCCTACTACGCCCAGCTGGGCGAGGGCCTCCTCGAGTACGTCGGGCCTCTGGTCGAGACCCAGGTTCAGGAGAAGCCGCTGTCCATCGCGCTCCGTGAGACGCGCGAAGGGCTGTTGAACGTAGAGCCCACCGAGGGCTGAGTCTCCCTTGTCGGATGGGCGGCGTCCCCAGGTGGTCCTGGGGGTGGGCGCGGGCATCGCCGCGTACAAGGTCTGCGAACTGCTGCGGCGGCTCACCGAGTCAGGGCACGACGTGCGGGTGGTCCCCACCCGGGACGCGCTGCGGTTCGTCGGTGAGCCGACGTGGGCGGCGCTGTCCGGTCACCCGGTGTCCACCGAGGTGTGGGACGGCGTCTCCGAGGTTCCGCATGTACGGCTCGGGCAACACGCCGATCTGGTCTTCGTCGCGCCCGCCACCGCCGACCTGCTGGCCAAGGCGGCGCACGGCCTCGCCGACGATCTGTTGACCAACACGCTGCTCACCGCCCGCTGTCCGGTCGTGTTCGCACCCGCGATGCACACCGAGATGTGGGAGCACCCGGCCACCCAGGCCAATGTCGCCACCCTGCGCTCCCGCGGCGCCATCGTCGTGGACCCGGCCTCCGGGCGGCTCACCGGCGCGGACACCGGCCCGGGCCGGCTGCCCGAACCCGCCACGCTGTTCGAGGTCGCGCGGCAGGTTCTGGCACGACGTGGTCTCGCCCATGGCGGCCACTCCCAGGATCTCGCCGGGCGGCACGTGGTCATCTCGGCGGGCGGCACCCGGGAGCCCATCGACCCGGTGCGTTTCATCGGCAACCGGTCCTCCGGACTGCAGGGCTACGCCCTGGCGCGCGTCGCGGTCGTCCGCGGAGCTCAGGTCACCCTGGTGGCCGCGAATGTCGCGCTGACCGATCCGGCGGGCGTACGAGTCGTACGGGTGGGATCGGCCGAGGACATGCGCAAGGCCGTCCTCGAAGCCGCCGACGGCGCTGACGCGGTGGTCATGGCCGCCGCGGTGGCCGATTTCCGGCCCGCGGACTATCAGGACCTGAAGATCAAGAAGACCGACTCGGCCGAACCGGCGCCGATCCGGCTGACCAAGAACCCCGATATCCTCGGGGAGCTCGTACAGCGTCGACTGGCCGGTTCGGATCAGATCATCGTCGGATTCGCGGCCGAGACCGACGACGTGGCGCGGCACGGCAGGGAGAAGCTCGCGCGCAAGGGCTGTGACCTGCTGGTCGTCAATCAGGTGGGGGAGAACCTCACCTTCGGCGCGCCGGACAACGAGGCCGTTGTGCTCGGTGCCGACGGTTCCTCGGTGGAGGTGCCGCGCGGCCCCAAGGAGGCCCTGGCCGACGTGATCTGGGATCTGGTCGCCGACCGCCTGGAGTGAACCCGAGCCGGTTAGATTTTTCGTGGTAGAGACGTAGACCCCGCTAGACTTCCGCCGAGCCGGAATCTAAACCATCCCACCTGCTATCAGCCAGCAGCCGCTGCAAGGAGTTCCGTACGTGTCTCGTCGCCTGTTCACCTCCGAGTCCGTCACCGAAGGACACCCGGACAAGATTGCGGACCAGATCAGTGACGCGATCCTCGATGCGATGCTCAAGGACGATGCCAAGAGCCGGGTCGCCGTCGAGACCATGATCACAACTGGTCAGGTGCATGTCGCCGGCGAGGTGACCACCGAGACCTATGTCGATATCCCCGGCGTGATCCGCGAGAAGATCCTGGATATCGGTTACGACTCCTCCGCCAAGGGCTTCGACGGCCACTCCTGCGGCGTGTCGGTCTCCATCGGCGCGCAGTCGCCCGACATCGCCCAGGGTGTCGACGATGCCTATGAGACCCGCGAAGGCGAAGGCGTTGACGACCTCGACCGTCAGGGCGCCGGCGACCAGGGCCTGATGTTCGGCTATGCCGTCAAAGAGACGGACGTGCTCATGCCGCTGCCGATCCACCTCGCGCATCGGATTGTCGAGCGCCTCGCCGAATTGCGCCAGAACGGAACCCTCAACTGGCTCCGCCCCGACGGCAAGAGCCAGGTTACCGTCGAATACAAAGACGAAAAACCCGTCCGCGTTCATACCATTGTCGTTTCGACGCAGCATGATGAAAGCGTCCTGAAGAACGATGTCTTCTCGGATGAAGCGAAGAAGCAGATCATCGAGCAGGTCATCAAGCCGGTGATTCCCGCGAACTTCTGGAACAACGACATCCTGTTCCACATCAACCCCACCGGCCGATTCGTCGTCGGCGGACCGCACGGCGACACCGGTCTGACCGGCCGCAAGATCATCGTCGACAGCTACGGCGGACGTGGCGCCCACGGCGGTGGCGCTTTCTCCGGCAAGGACCCGTCGAAGGTCGATCGCTCTGCGTGCTACATGGGCCGTTACATCGCCAAGAACATCGTCGCCGCCGGCTTGGCGCACGCCGCCGAAGTCCAGCTTGCCTATGCGATCGGCGTCGCCAATCCCGTGAGCGTGACCGTCTCCACCGAAGGCACCGCGATCCTGCCTGAAGATCAAATCGCCGAGTTGGTGAAGAAGCACTTCCCACTGACCCCGCGCGGGATCATCAAGCATCTCGATCTGCTCAAGCCCATCTACAAGCAGACCGCCCGCCATGGCCATTTCGGTCGCAGCGCGGGCAAAGATGGCTCCTTCTCCTGGGAAAAGACCGACAAAGCCGAGTCGCTCGCGAAGGATGCGGGCATTCGCAGGTAGTTTAAATCGAACGCGCCGATCAACTTTTACCCAGCCGATCCAGGAGTTCCCTGGCGCTCATCTTGAGCACCGGATGCCGCGCATCAGGCGCGATCTCCGCCAGTGGGTGCAGCACAAACTTTCGCGTGTGCATCAGCGGATGTGGCACATGCAGCCCCTCCTCCGCGATCACCTCTTGCCCGTAAAGAATCAAATCCAGGTCAATCACACGCGGCCCCCATTTCTCACGCCGAATTCTGCCCAGTTCGCGCTCAACCTCCAGAAGGCGCGCGAGTAAAAAGCGCGCGGGCAGCGTGGTGTGCACCTCAACAACCGCATTCAGAAAATCCCCCGAGCTCTTTGGTCCACCGATCGCCGGATTGTCGAGCAGGGACGATACCTTGCTTACCCGGACGCCTTCCGTTGCCTCGATCTTGGCGATCGCAAGATGAATATTCGCCCGACGGTCCCCTTCGTTGGCTCCGATGGCGATGTACGCGATAACGGATGCATCAGAAGTCATCGACCGGATCCCGTGCCTTCAACGATCAGCTCATGCTGCACCGCATTGGCGATCTCATAAAACTTCATGCGAAGCTTCAGCTCACCTGGTCCGCGGTAAACCAGATCCGGGAGCGGTGCATTCTGCCGGGAGGCGAAGAACAGCTCATCGTCGCGGAGGATTCGGCCATCGGTCGTCTTGAAATACACCCGCGGGTCCGGTTCGCTCGACCACTTCACCTCGTTCTTACTGTATTGCAGCCGATAGCCGTTGCTCGCCATGTCGTTGCGAAAATCGCCGATGCGATCGTAGCGCTTCCCCATCCGATTCAGCTCGATCAGCATATCGCCTAACACTTCCTGACGCTCGATCAAGGTCGCCCGCTCGGTCGCTGTAACAGACGCGACAAACTCGGAAAAGCGGCTCTGGAAGCCGTCAACGTTTTTCGACATCGCACGCTCGAACGCCGCCTGAGGCTCTGTGCCTTCATGGATCACGCGCAGCATGTCGATGAACCGCTTGCGGTACTTGAACTGTCCGTTCTCCTGCGCGAATACGAGAAAGTGAACCATCGCCCACGCCTGGTTGTACTGCGCAGCGCCGAGCCCCGGCTCGCGGTTGAGCTGTTCCGTCCAGCGCTCGTTGGTGATCTTCATGAACTCGCGAAAATCGGTCAGGCGGTTGCCTGCCTGATCCGCGCGAAGCTGCCGAACCCGCCGGGGTGGCACTTCGCCGAGCTGAAACCCATCCCCAATCCAGATTCCCTCTTCAAAAAGAACTGCAAGCCCTTCGTTGAGCCATGGCGGCAGCTTCGGGCTGATCGCGCTGTACGCGAACTGGTGGAATGCTTCGTGCTGAAGCGCCCGCCGTAGGGCATCGCGACCCTGACCCTCGTAATACGCGGCGAGCTTCTTCTGCTGCGGAAGGAAAACGCCTCCGGTGTTCGGAGCGCGGTTCTTGGTGAAAGCGTTGTAATCCTCATGCTTGCGAAAGAGGTAAACAACGAGAGTAGGATCGGTGCTTTCGGCGCTGAACGCGGCAAGGCGGCGAGAATACTCATCGTACATCGCCTCAAGCCCCTGCCCGAGCTCTTCGGCCAACGGTTGGTCAAGATCAGTGTGAATCTTGTAGTGGCGCGTTTCGAGCTGCCGCATCTCGCCCGCGCGAGCCGGCGCCAGCGACACCACTGCAAGAATCAGCGCGACCAGCACCAAGGGAGGGCGAGGCTCCCGCCGAGCCGCGCATTTCCTCGCCCGGTACTCCGGAAGAGGGTTGGGGTGAGGGCTATTTCGGCTGAGCATTCGGCCCTCGTTCCCAACCCATCGTGCCAGTGCGATTCGAATGTTTGTTCCCATAACTCATCGCAACGTTTTTACTTTTGACGCGTCAGACCTATCATCGTCCAACTTTTGGTTGCCAAAACAATGAGTGAGACCTCGGAAATCAGTACCTACGAACAAGAACGCCGTCAAAAGCTGCAAAAGCTGCGTGATCTGGGCGTTGACCCTTTCGGCCAGCGCACGGAAGGGATTATCGACCTCGCGAGCGCTCGCGCGCGTTATCTACCCGAGCACGGCCACGATGCCGGCCCAATCGTTAAAGTCGCCGGGCGCGTCGTCCAGAAGCGCGATATGGGCAAGCTCAGCTTCTACCGTCTGCGCGATGACACCGGCGATCTCCAGGTCGCCATCGATAAGAAACGCGTCGATGAGCTGTCCTGGCAGGTACGCGAGCTCTCTGATCTCGGCGACCTGGTCGTTGCGGAAGGACCGCTCGGCACGACGAAGACCGGTGAAATCACCGTTTGGGCGACGAACTACTCGATGGCCGCAAAAGCGCTCGTTCCACCGCCCGGCAAATTCCATGGCCTGGAGGACGTGGAGCTTCGGTATCGCCAGCGTTACGTCGATCTCTGGGCCAATCCCGAAGTCATGCAGATGGCGAAGCTGCGAATCCGCGTGATCGACGAGATCCGCAGCTATCTCAAAGGCCTCGGCTATGTCGAAGTCGAAACGCC
>JAODBI010000149.1 GCA_025463875.1 Actinomycetes bacterium | reverse complement strand
AGGCGGCGCACGGGATCCGCTGCAACACGATCAGCCCGGGCTACGTGTTGAACGACCGGCGCGACGCCGATCTGGCGCCCGAGCGCCGCACGGTGCTCGAAGGGATGCACCTGACCCGGCTCGGAGTAGCGGCCGACGTCGCCGCCGCGTGCGTCTTCCTCGCGAGCGGCGAGTCGGGCTTCGTCACCGGCGTCAACCTGCAACTCGACGGTGGCAGTTCCATCGCCCGCGGCCGAACGCTCGGCTGAAGCATGCATCCTCGCGCATGCGTCTCTGCCATCTCGACGTTCCAGCTCTCGCTTCCCGACGACCTCGCGTTCTGGCACTCGTACGGCATCACCAACGCGGGCGTGTCGGTCGCCAAGCTCGAGGCGTTCGGATGGGAGCGCGGCACCGAGCTCGTGCGCGAAGCGGTCGGCAACGGGCTGCGCGTCGTCGACCTGATCGGGCTCGGCCCGTTCCACCTCGCGGATCAGGGCCGCTGGGACCGGCAACGCGCCCGACTCGTCCGGTCGATCGAGACCGCGATCGCGGTCGGCGCGCCCCGCATCATCTTCACGACCGGTCCGTTCGCGCCGCTCACGTGGGAGGAGGCGGCCGACGCGCTCGAACAAGCGCTCGCGCCCGTCTTGCACGAAGCGCGCGCCTCGAACATCGACTTCGCGATCGAGCACACGAACTCGCTCCGCGTCGACGTCGGGTTCGTGCACACGTTGCGCGACGCGGTCGCGCTGGCGCGCCGACTCGACACCGGCGTCTGCATGGAGCTCAACGCGTGCTGGGCCGAACGCGCGTTGGCGACGACGATCCGCGATGGCATCGACCGTATACGTCTCGTGCAGGTGAGCGACTTCAAGGTCGGAACCGTCGCGTCGTCGCAACGGCTCGTACCGGGCGACGGCGACATCCCGATGGACCGCATCCTCGGGGACCTCGTGGCGGCGGGCTACTCCGGGTTCTTCGAGCTCGAGCTCATAGGCGACGCGATCGCCGCCGAGGGCTACGACTCGGCGATACCGCGCGCCGTCGACGCGCTCGACGCGATTCTGCACCGGCTCGGCGTCTGACCGCTTCCGGCCCTGCGCCCGGGTGGCAGCCGGGCCGCTTCATCGGGGCGGACCCCAGGCCGGGCCGACACGGCGCGGCCGCGCGGGGATGGGTGCACCTTCGATCTCGGCGACCCGCTCGAAGTAGCGCGCCGGCCATTCGACGACACTCCCGGCCTGCACCAGCAGCTGCACGACCCAGGCCCGGGCAATCGGGCGTCCGGTGGTCGCTTCGACGATGCGCTGCTCGAGCACCGCGGACTTGCCTTCCCGGCCGACGTACTTCATCCCGCCCACGAGCTCGTCGCGGGGGAGCCCTTCACTTTCGTAGAGCACGTGCACCTCGCGCGCCGCGATCACGAGGCCGTTGGCGCGAATTTCCTCCGGCCACCACGGGCCGATGCGCCCGTGCACGTACGCGACGCGCATGTCGTTGAACAGGCGCACGGTCGCGGCGTTGTTCAGGTGGCCCTGCGTGTCGAAATCGTCGGCGCGAGTCGCGACGCGGTCGATGGCGCGGTAGCCGTCGGCATCGAGCACGCGTGCGCCTTCGGTGTCGCCGTTGCTCACGCCCACATGAACGCGCCGCCGTCGGCCATGAAGGTGTGGCCGGTGAGGTAACGACTCGCGTCGGAGCACAAGAACCATGCGATCGGAGCGATATCGAGCTCGGGATCGCCTTGGCGCCCCATCGGGCAGTTCTGGATGAAGATGCGATAGCCCTCGCTCTGCTTCCCGGCTTCGCCGTGATGGGTCGCGGCCGCCGGCGCGATCGCGTTCACGACGATGCCGTCGGCACCCCATTCGCGTGCCGCGGTGCGCGTGAGCGCGCGAATCGCCTCCTTCGACGCGTTGTACGCGGCGAACCCGGTGCCGCCGGTGATGCCCATCGACGACGCGAAGTTGACGATGCGACCCCAACCTTGCGCCTTCATGTGGGGGTACACGGCTTGCATCGCCCACAACGTGCCCTTGACGCCCGATGTGTAGAACACGTCGACGTCGTCCTCGGTCACGTCCGCGATCGGCGAGAGGGGTCGGAAGGTCTGCGCGTTGTTGACGAGCGCGTCGACGCGCCCGAAGCGCTCGACCGCTTGCGCGACCATCGCGTCGATCTGATCCTTGCGTTGGATGTCGCAGACGACCCCGAGGTTCTCGACCCCTAGCGCGCTCAGCTCCGCGCACGTCTCGGTGAGGAGGTGCTCCTTCCACTCCGCGACGACGACGCGGGCGCCGCCCTTGCCGAGGTGGAGTGCCATGCCCTTGCCGACCCCGCGGCCCGATCCGGTGACGATGATCACCTTGTCGTCGACGCCGTGCATCCCGCTCGCATCACCTGACATGCGTGTCAGAGTACGTGCGGCCTAGCTTCGGCGGCCAAGGCGGGTCGGCCAGAGGCGCCTCGATGGAAGGTGGAGACGGACGATGCTCGACGGAACAGTCCTGGTGACGGGCGGGGGCAGCGGAATCGGTCGGGCCACCGCCGAACAGGCGGCGCGCGAGGGGGCGGCGGTCGCGGTGGTCGATCGGGCCGCCGAGAACGCGGCCGAGACCGCCCGGATCGTGACCGAGGCCGGAGGGCGCGCGGTCGCGTACCCGTGCGACGTCGGTGACGACGACGCGGTCGCATCGACGGTGGAGCGCATCGGACGCGACCTCGGCCGCGTCACCGGAGTGGTCACGGCCGCGGGGATCTTTCACGGACCCGATCTGCAACCCGCGCATCAAGTGAGCGTCGACGACTTCGTACACGTCTTGCGCGTGAACCTCGTCGGCACGTTCGCGGTTATCAAGCACGCGCTTCCGATGTTGATCGACGGCGGTGGCGCGATCGTGACCATCGCGTCGACGGCCGCGATTCGCGGTCACGGTTTCGGCGCGGGATACACCGCGAGCAAGGGTGGTGTCGACGCGCTGACGCGTTTACTCGCAGTGCAGTACGGCGCGCAAGGTGTGCGCGCGAACTGCATCTGCCCGGGCGGTGTCGACACGCCGATGACCGGCGGAACGTTCGCGACGGAAGAGGCGATCGAGCGAGCGAAGCATCGCGTTCCGATGGGGAGATACGCGCAGGCACGCGACATCGGAGACGTCGCAATCTTCCTGCTCAGTGACAACGCTCGTTATCTCACCGGACAGACAGTTCCCGTCGAGGGTGGCGCAACCATCGCGTAAACCCGCGATCGCCCAAATTTCCCAAAAGAAGTTTCGTTACCGCTGAGCAGGTTGTTCCCGCGCCGGGTACGACAAGCGCCACAAAGGGTGACACGTCGAGTGTGGTTCGGACACCGGCGCTGGGTAGGTTCGCCGCTGATGCGCCGACCCGGTCGCCCTCGGGTGAGCGTCGAGCGCAGCATCGGTGTGGCGGAGCACCACGCTTGCACCGGGCTGACGCGTCTCAACGTGACCCGCCTCGTCGCGGTTGCGTGCATCGGCGCGCTCGGCATCCTCCCCGCCGTGCCCGCTCACGCCGCAACGTCGGCCCAGCAGATCGCGGCGACGAGCAAGGCGATCGATGCGGCCGCCCAGCGGTGGTTCACGGCGCAGGCCGACGCGACCCGCATCGACGCGAACATCGCGGACGTCGAGCATCAGATCGAGGTTGCGCAGGCGCGCATTGCGTATACGCGCAAGCTCGCGACGGCGCGTGCGGTCGTCCTGTACAAGAACGCCGACATCGGGATCACGTCGATGCTCGGTGACAACGCGCTCGACTCCGCGCGTCGCGCGCATCTCGCCAACGATGCGAACGCGGGCGGTAACGCGGCGATCGCCGCGCTCACCACCGCGGTCGACGACCTCAACGCCCGGCGCCGCGACCTCGAAGCCGCGCGCGCCGAGCAACGCAAGGTTCTCGCCGCCGTCTCGACGGAGCGGCACACGCTCGACGCGGCGTTAGCCGGCGTCCGGGCCGTCGCCCGGCGCCAGGCCGAGCGGGCACTCGCGGGCGCGCGCGACC
>JAODBI010000110.1 GCA_025463875.1 Actinomycetes bacterium | reverse complement strand
AGGCCTGGCCGGTGCCGTAGATGCCGACGTTCGAGAGCGTGGCCGCGGGCAGCAGGCCGCGCAGCGAGTCGCACGCCTTCGCCTTGATCGTCTGCTTGTAGACGAAGTCGGAGTCGGAGGGCTCCTTTGGGTACCGCTCGCGCGCCCACAGCATCATCGGTTCCAAGGTCGCGCTGTAGGTGTCGAACAGGGCATCGAGATCGGCGACGTAGCGCGTGCCCAAGGGCGAGGAGCACACGTGCGACGGGCGCAGGTAGCGGTACCGACCCTGGAGGCGCGAGTCGTACGGGATGTAGCGGGTCGACTGTTCCAGATAGGCCATCAGCCGGCCCCACTCGAGGATCTTCGTGAGGAGGTTCGACGCCTGCTCGCACGCGAGGTGCACGCCACCGAGCTGGGCGACCGAATCGTCGCCGTATTCGAGGAAGACGCGCTCGTAGAGGTCTTCGGCGCGCTTCAGGCCGACGGTGGCGTCGACCGTGAGGTCGCCCGTGAGGTCGAGATCGCCGACGAATTCGTCGAGGAAGAGCCGGCGCAGGCTCTTGTCGGAGCGGGAGTAGCGAGCGAACAGCGCGCCTTTCACGACCTCGGGAAGGTTCGTGAGGGCGAAGACGGGACCGTCGAGATTCGTGAAGTACGGCCGCAGGCGATCCGCTTCGCTGTCGGTGAACGTCTCCGGCGCATAGAGCATGGGACTGGCGATGGTAGCGACGGTTCGCTCGACCATCGCGCATCTCTATCCCCCGTTTCCCCTCCCAACAGTTGGGAGGAAAAGTGGTCGTGTGCGCCCGTTTCGCGCCCAACTGTTGGGAGGAATTCGGGGTCAGAGGAGGAGGCGGTAGGCGCCGGGGACGACGGAGATGTCGACGCGATCGGCCTCGGGGGCGAGCCGGCCGTCGATCTCGACGGGGACCCGACGGTCGATGCTCACGCGCACGCGGCTCCCCGACCGCTGCGTGATTCCGGGATGCGGGACGTGCGTGCCGGTGCTCAGGCGGTTCCGCAGCTCACGCCGCTGGCGCCTCGCAACGGCGTAGATCTGGACCTCGGCCCGGCCGTCGCCCGGATGACCGCGGGGGACGACGTCGAGGCCGTTTCGGAACTGGCCGGTCGCGACGACGATGGTCGTGCACGGCCCGTGGAAGACGGACCTTCCGTCGATCGCGACGTTCGCACCGAAGCACCGCACCCACGGTCCGAGCGCGTCCGGCGGCCGCCCGACCACGACCATGTTCACGGCGACGGGCATGTTCACGGCGACGGGCACGGGCTCGGCAGGTGGCGGACCGTCGTCGAGACGCAGTAGGTCGAGGTCGAGCTCGACGCCGAGGTCGACCGCGCGATCGAGGCCGACGGCGCCCGCGAGGTCGGAGGTCGCGTCGGGCCGGAAGCGGACGAGGACGCCCGGCAGACGTGCGACGGCCGCCGCGAGATCGGCATCGCCGCCGACGACCTCGACGTCTGGCGCAGAGGACGCCGGACGGCCCCACTCCTCGCCCGGTTTGATCACGCGGCCGGCGCCTTGACGATGCTCGAGGCCGCGATCACGCCCCGCAGGCAGGCATCGGCCGCGGACCGGGCGACGGCGGCCGTTGAGGGATCGGTGACGACGTCGGCGATCTGGCGGAGGAGGTCGATCGTCTGCTTCACGTTGCGTACGAAGTCGCCGCCGGTCATCTCCTCGTCCTCCAGGACGTCGGCCAGGTCCTCGCCCTGCACCCACGCGTAGATCGCGGCGGTGAAGCCGGGGTCGGGCCGTCGCGTCTCCGGGAGGCGGGCCTCGCGCTCGGCCAGATGGAGGTCGCGCCATACGGCCTCGAGGGCGCGGCTCCGGCGCGCCACCTCCTGGTTCGGCCAGCGGCGGGGCGGGAGCGGTTCGTTGCTGTCGGGCCCGCGTCGTTGGAACGTGAAGCACGACACGACCGCCGCCATGGTGGCGGGGTCGATCCCGTCGAGGCGCCCCTCGCGTACGGCTTCGGCGATGACGAGCTCACCCTCGCTGTTCAGACGGGTGAGGAGGTGGCCGGCGTCGGTCAGGTTCCACTCCTCGACGTAGCCCCAGGTGCGGAGGACGCCGAGCACGCGGTCGAACTGACGGGCCAGGCTCTCGTTCCGGGACGACACCCTGCGCTCGAGGCGTGCGATGTCGCGGGCGATGCGGTCGGCCTGCCATGCGGCCCGCAGCGCGGCATCGGCGCCCGGCATGTTGTGCAATGGGTGGGCGGCGACCGCAGCCTTGAGGTCTTCGACGTCGCCGTCCGCGTCGGCCGGGAGCTCGGCCTCGCGCACCTTCAGTCGGCGCAGGGTCTCGACCGCGGCCTTCTGGAACGACTGGCTGCGCGGTGCGTACGGGCGCGGCAGGTCGATCGTCGCGACCTTGCGGAGCTGACCCCGGAAGTCGTGCGGGGTCAGGCGGATGAGCGACTTGCCCTGCGTCAGGGCCAGGACCCGTCCCGGTCCGCTCCCCCGCTCCTGTTTCAACACCACGACCTTGCCGCCCCGCTTGGGGACGATCACCACGTCGCCCGGCCTGAGTGTCTCGAAGCGACCATCCGATCGGCCCCGGGCCGCGCGCCGTGCGGCGTCGAGCTCCGCGAGCAGGCGGCGGTACTCGTGCACGTCGCCCGCCGGGTGGACGGCTGCAGCCTCGGCCTCGGCGAGCTGGCCCCGGCGCAGCTCGAGCTCGCGTTCGACGGCCACGACGTCGCGGTCGGCGTGGAACTGCGCGAACGACAGGTTCAGGAGGTGGCGCGCCTGCTGGGGTGGGTAGCGCTGCACGAGGTTCGCGGCCATGTTGTAGGTCGGGTGGAACGACGACGTGAGGGCGTAGGTACGCCGCGAGGCGAGGCCGGCGACCTGGTCGAAGGGCACGAAGGGGTCCCACAGGACGACGACGTAGCCGACATCGTCGATGCCCCGCCGCCCCGCCCGCCCCGCGAGCTGCGTGTACTCGCCCGGGGTCAGGAACTCGTGGTGCTCGCCCGTGAACTTCGACAGCTTCTCGATCACCACCGAGCGGGCCGGCATGTTGATGCCGAGGGCCAGGGTCTCGGTCGCGAACACGACCTTGAGCAGGCCCGCCGAGAACCCCTCCTCGACCGCCTCCTTCATGGGCGGCACGAGACCGGCGTGATGCGCGGCGATACCGGCCTCCATCCCCGCCAGCCACATGTCGTAGCCCAGGACGTCGAGGTCGTCGTCGGAGAGCGCTTCGACGTGGCGCTCGGCGATCGCGCGCAGTGCTCGCCGCTCGTCGGCATCGGTGAGGCGGATCCCCGACGCGAGGCACTGCTCGACCGCCTGGTCGCAACCCGTGCGCGAGAACACGAAGTCGATGGCCGGGAGCATCCGCTCCTCGGCCAGGCGCTCGACCACCTCGGTCCGCCAAGGTTTGTAGAGGCGGCGCCGGCGCTGGCCGCGATCGGGCACGTTGCGGCCGTCGAGGCGGGTGGCGACGGGGTTGGGTCGCGGGTCGCCGTCGTCGTCGACGAACGTCGGCAGCAGATGCAGAGCCGGTGCGCTGCGGTCGCCGACCATGTACAGGTGCACGAGGTCGACGGGACGCCGCTCCTCGATCACGGTCTCCGTTGCACCGCGCACGGTCTGCATCCACGCCGCTACCTCCTCCGCGTTCGACACGGTCGCGGAGAGCGCGACGATGTCGATCTCGGTCGGAAGGTGGATGATCACCTCTTCCCAGACCGCGCCCCGCGACGGGTCCTGCAGGTAGTGCACCTCGTCGAGCACGACGTAGCGGAGCCCGTCGAGCGTCGGCGAGCCCGCGTAGATCATGTTGCGGAGCACCTCGGTGGTCATCACCACGATCGCGGCGTCACCGTTGATCGCGTTGTCGCCGGTGAGCAGGCCGACCCGGTCGGCGCCGTACGCCCGGACGAAGTCGCCGTACTTCTGGTTCGAGAGCGCCTTCAAGGGCGTCGTGTAGAAGGCCTTCGCGCCCTGCGCGAGCGCGCACGCGATCGCATACTCCGCGACGAGCGTCTTGCCCGACCCGGTCGGCGCCGCGACGAGCACGGACCGGCCCTTGTCCAGCGCGTCGAGCGCGCGGGACTGGAACGGGTCGAGGGGAAACGGACGCTCCGCCGTGAACGCCGCCCGAATCTCGGCGGGCGTCACCGGGCCTTCGTGGATGTCGTCGTGGCCACCGTCGTAGGTGTCGACGGGGCCGTGGTAGCGGGTTTGACCGTCGTACCGGTCTTCCCAGTGGTCGGGGTGGCGGCGGGCGTGGTCGCCGGCACGGTGGCCGGGTTCGTGATCGACGGTGTGTTCGAGAGCTTGGGCTGGCTCGGATAGTGCTTGATCACACCGCCCGGCCAGAAGATCCCCGCGAGGACTCCGAGCACGATCGCGCTCACGGAGCCGACCGCGATGGCGCCGCGCTCGCCGAGCCGCTTCGGGCGGCGCCGGCCGCGCAGGAGATATGACACCCCGCCGACGAGGACGGCGACGGTGAGGATGACGAGGATCGTCATCCGGGGCTGGCGGTTGAACAGGCCGCCGCCGCCGGGGATGCCGGGCGTACCGGGACGGATGAGCCAGACGACCAACGCCGTCCCGCCGACGATCCCGACCGCGACCGCGATGGCCGTGTAGAGCTCCGAACGCGGGCGCGCCCGGACGAACTGCGGACGGGTGCGGGAGGGACTCATGGCTGCGTCACCGTTTCATCACCCGCCCGATCACAATCGCGATCTCATAGAAGAGGTACATGGGGACAGCCATGAAGAATAGGGAGAAGGGGTCGGAGCTCGGGGTGATGACGGCGGCGAAGGTGACGATGCCCACGATCATCCAGCGGCGGATGTTCCGGAGCTGGCGGGTGGTGACGACCCGCACCAGCAACAAGAAGATGAGGAGCACGGGGAGCTCGAATGCCACGCCGAACGCAGCGATCATCAGGGTGACCAGCGTCAGGTACTTGTCGGCCGTGATGAACGGCTGGATCCCCGAACCTCCGGCCCCGAGCAGGAACTGGAGCGCCTTCTCGACCGTGAACCAGGCGACCACGGCGCCCAGCGCGAAGAGGACCACGATCGCGATGAGGAAGGCGACGCCGTAGCGGCGCTCGTTCCTGCGCAGCCCCGGAGTAACGAAGCGCCAGATCTGCCAGAAGATGAAAGGGACCGACAACGCGATGCCGCCGTATGTCGACACCTTGATCCGCACGAGCAGCGGTTCGAGCGGACCCGTGGCGATCAGCTTGCATCCCTGCGTCGCATTTTCCGCGCCGCACCCTTTCTGCCCCCGGGTGACGTGCTCGTAGGGGCCGGACAGGAAGTGCAGCACGTGGCTGTAGAAGATGAACACCAAGATGGTGAACACGACGAGCACGGTTGCGCTCACGATCACGCGGTGGCGCAGCTCGGTGAGATGCTCGACGAGGGTCATCCGCCCTTCGTCGGTCTGCGCTTCGGTCATCGTTCAGGTCCCGCGCTGCCGGTCGCTATCAGCTGAATGATCGCGGTCCGGCGAAACCGTCGTCCGTGACGTCTTCGTCCGCGTGGTCGCCCAAGTTCCCGCTGCCGTTCCCGTTCGCCCTGTCGGTCGGATAGGTCATGTCGCCGCCGTACGAGCCCGGAGCCGGATACGCCTGAGGCGGAAATGTCGGGGGTGGCAACGCCCCGGGCGACGAGTGATCCGTCTCCTCGATCGACGCAGTCTCCTGCTGCGAGCTCGCGTCATGTTGTTGTGAGCTCGCGTCATGGGGCGAGAAATCGGGATGCAGTACCTGTTCGAGCTCGCCGCGCACGGTGTCCTGCATCCGCCGCAGGTCGCGTATTGCGGAACCGACCTGGCGCGCGATCTCGGGGAGGCGTTGCGGTCCGAAGACGATCAACGCGACGACGAGAATGAGGATGATCTTTTCGGGTCCGAGGCTCATGGGCGAAGACGTGCCGTCGACGTGATCTTACCGCTGGGCGCCGCGGCCGCCGCGCGGGGGTTCGTCGCCGACGCGCACCCTGGATGGCCGCGCGCCCTGGACCGAAGGCCTCAGTCTCCGGAGAGTCGTCGACGCGTGTTGGCGGTCTCGTCCCGGAGGTGTGCGAGCGCCGTGTCGAGTGCGACCCGGTGTTCGCGACCGAAACGGTCGACGACGGCGACCGTCGGCGCCAACTCCTTGCGCACCCGGTTCGCAAGCGCTGCGAGCATCAGCAGGCCCGCGATGCTGATCGTGAGCGGCAGGAGCCACAGCATGGCTCGACCCTACCGGTTGAGCGAGCGGCGCACCTGGGTCGCAAGTTGCTCGAACCAGGTATTTCCGGCCAACAGCAAGTGGAAGTCGAGGAGGTCGTCCGGAGTGAGCGGCGGTCCGATCCGGGACTCGCCCAGTTCCGCCGGCAGCCGCCACACCTGCATGCGTACGCCGCTCGAGACGAGCAGGTCGACGATGCGCCGGCTGGCCTCCTTCGCAACGGCCTGACGGCAGTCGGGACAGCGGAAGCAGTACGAGCCGCGCTCGTCGTCGGCACAGACGCGAACGGTCAGGTCGTCGGCGGTCAGCTGCACGTCGCCACAGCTCGGGCAGTTGGCCCTGATCGTCGTCATCGCGTAACCCATCCCTGGTCCGCTCGAGTGCCGTGTCGCCACCGGTTGGTGGCTGCTAACACCCTTCGGCAGCCCTTCGGGGCCGCTTGAGGCTCCGAGTTGGGCTCGTCGTCACATCTCGGCGACGCGACCGACGGGCGTGGCACGATGAGTGGTCGTGAGCGTCATCACCTTCGCCCACCGTGGCGCGCGCCTCGACGAGGCGGAGAACACGATCCCGGCGTTTCGCCGCGCCCTGGAGGTCGGGGCCTCCGGCATCGAGACCGATGTGTGGCTTTCCTCCGAGGGCGAGGTCGTGTGCGCGCACGATCCCGTCGTTTCCCGCGGCTTGCGGCGCCGCAAGATCGCCTCCACGAGTGCGGACGAGCTCGCCGAGTACGGCATTCCCCGGATGGCTGACGTCTACGGGGAGCTGGGAACCGCCTACGAGTGCTCGGTCGACGTGAAATCGCCCGACGCGGCGGACGGGCTCATCGAGGTCGCGCGGTCGTTCGGCGCGCAGCCGCGCCTCTGGGTCTGCTCGCCCGACGTCGCGCTCCTGCGGACCTTGCGCGAAGCATCACCCCGGGACGACGCGAGCGTGAAGCTCGTGCATTCCGAACGCCGCAACTCGATCGGTGTGCCCCTCGAACGGCACGCGTTCGACCTCGCGTCGGCCGGACTCGACGCGATGAACCTGCACCACTCGGAATGGACCGCCGGGCTGGTCTCGCTGTTCCACCGGTTCGAGATCAAGGCCTTCGCGTGGGACGCCCAGGAGGTCCGTCACCTGCGCGCCGTGCTCGCGATGGAGATCGACGCGGTCTATTGCGACCGGCCGGAGCGCATGGTCGCGACCGTGAGCGAGTGGATCGCCGACTGACCCGAAGCCCTGACTCGGAACAGGGGGGATCAGAAGATGTGCAGCCGGTTGAGCGGCCAGATGCGCACGAAGACGCGGCCGACGATGTCGCCCTTCTTGATTGCTCCGAAGTAGCGCGAGTCGCGCGAGCCGGCGCGGTTGTCTCCCATCACCCAGTACCGGTCGGCGGGCAACGGGCCGGTCGGAAAGCACTGCGGCTGGAACGACGCGCAGTCGCTCACCGTCCCGGCCGGGAGGTACGACTCCTTGAGGGCGGTTCCGTTGACGAAGACGTGCCCGTTCTTCTCGGTGACGGTCTCCCCCGGGAGACCGATCACGCGCTTGACCAGGTCCTTGATCGTCGGGTCGATCGGTTGGCCGTCGGGGCCCTTCGGTGTGCTGAACACGACGATGTCGCCGCGGTGCACCTTGTGGAACTTGTACGAGAGCTTGTTGACGATCACCCGGTCGTTCTTCTTCAGGGTCGGCACCATCGAGTCGGATGGGATGTAGAACGCCTGGAAGAGGAACGTCTTGACCAACAGCGCGATGACGAGGGCCGCGCCGATGAGCAGGACCCATTCGATCGCGGTCTTGGACGAGCTGCGTTTGGGCTTCGCCGGCGCCTCGGTGCCGTCGACCGCCTCGGGCGCGACCGTTCCCGGCACGTCCGGCGCGGGGGCGTCGGTGCCGATCTCCTCTCCGTTCACCGAGACCCGCTCACAGGATCCCGAGACGGTTCGGCGGCCAGATGCGCAGGAACACGCGCCCGATGATGTCCTTCTTCCGGATGAAATGCTCGGGGAAGAAGCGCGAGTCGCGCGAGTTCGAGCGGTTGTCGCCCATCACCCAGTACGAATCGGCCGGCACCTTGAGCTTGTCGAAGCTCGGGCCCTCGAGCGTGTTCTTCGGGAGATACGGCTCCTTCAGCACCTTGCCGTTGATGTAGATGTGGCCGTCCGGCCGGCCCTCGACGGTCTCCCCGGGCAGCGCGATGACGCGCTTCACGAGATCCTTCACCGAGGGATCGACGTTCGGCGGCGATGTGAACACGACGATGTCGCCGCGGTGCACGGGGTGGAGCTTGTACGAGAGCTTGTTGACGATCACCCGGTCGTTCGTCTTCAGCGTCGGCACCATCGAATCCGACGGGATGTAGAACGCCTGGAACAGGAACGTCTTGATCAGCACCGCGATGGTCAGAGCGGAGACGATGAGGATCGTCCACTCGAGCGCGACCGCCCACGTCGGCTTCGGCTTCCTCCGGGAGGTCCGGGACAGAGCGCCGGCGGCGCGGGAGCCGGGTGGAGCGCCGGAACCGGCTCCGACGTCGCTCGCGGGCGGCGCGTCGACGCCCACCTCGGACGATCCGTCCGGCAGGCGCGCGTACGGGGAGTCGGCGCTCGTGGACGGCTTCACCGGATGCATCCTTTCATGCTCGTCCTCGAGCCCGGGTGTCAGGTCGGCGCGGCTCGGGGCCACCTGAGCCCGGTTCGGTCGAGCTTCCGCGGGCGGTACCTCCGTCGGCGGAACTTCCCCCGGCTCCAGTGTCGCGGTAACGGCCGAGAATTCGCCGAGCGGCGTCCGGCGCGAGCCGCTCGACCGACGACGGAGCGACGGCCCGGGCGTCCGGACCGAGGCGGAGCAGCAGCCGTTCCAGCCACGCCTGCTCGCTGACCGCGAGCACGATCTCGAGCGAGCCGTCGCCCCGCTCGGTGACGGCCTCGGTCGGATAGGCCTCCGTGACCCACGCCGCCGCGGGCGCGAGCTCGAGGATGACGCGCGTGTCGTCGGCACGCGGCGTGTAGACGTCGCCGGTCTCGAATCCCGTCGCTCCCGGTTCGAAGGTCTCCCCCGTCGGAGTGACCGACCGGATGCGGTCGACGCGGAACATCCGCTCGTCGCGCGCACGGTGGCAGTAG
Source organism: Actinomycetes bacterium (assembly GCA_025463875.1). Lineage (GTDB taxonomy): Bacteria > Actinomycetota > Acidimicrobiia > IMCC26256 > PALSA-610 > PALSA-610. Next base: position 13,390 of record JAODBI010000110.1, on the reverse strand, counting down.
GCGCCTACGTACCACTCGCCCGTCGCGAAGAACACGACCTCGGGATCGATACGACGGGTCGTGAGCTCGTCGCGACCCGCCGACCAGTAGTCGATCTCGACCCGTTCGCGCGCCGCGACCGCGGCCCGAATTGGCGCGAGGCGATCGGGCTCGCCCACGTCGACGACGAGGCCCGGAAGCTCGAGCGCCTCCTCCAACTTCGTCAGCGCAGTCGCGAGCGGGCCGCCGGGATCGGAACCGGGTACGGCCAGGAGCGCACGGCCGGCCGCGAGGAGGGCCAGACCTTCGGCGGGCGTGAGCCGCAGCGGACGCTGGAAGTATTCGGCCAGCCGGATCGAGACATGTCCGGCTTCGTCCTCCTCGACGTCGAGGTAGTCGCCCGGCGAGTACGGCGGGACGCCGATCATCAGCACGAGCGCGAGGTCCTCTTCGAGCTGTTCGACCGTGATGCCGAATCGCAGTGCGATCTCGGACTTCGACGAGCCGGGATGGGCGACGACCCAGGGGACGAGCGCCAGGATGCGCTGGATCTCCGGACCGGCGAGGGCGCGCGGGCTCACGAGTCGGCCGTACCCACGCCGGCGGCGACGCGTTCGAGCCAGGCCACGACATCCGCGCGGATGTCCGGCGGTTCGAGCACCTCCGCGTGGTCGAGGAAGCCGAGTACGAAGCTGCGGAACGCGGCGCGGTTCGTCACCGCCATCTCCACGATTGCTCCCGGTCCGGTCGTCCCGACGGCATCGGGCGCGTCCTCGTCGACGATGGCGTCGGCGCCGACCTCCGCGAGCATCGTGTCGAGGTGGTTCGCATCGATGCGCAGGCGCACCGTGACGGGCGCGTCGTCGCCGAGCAGCCAGGCGCGCGACTCCACGTGGTCGTCGGGCCGAAAGCCGGGCGGGGTCTCGAACGCGTCGGCCGGCCCGAGCTCGACGTCACCGTCGATGCGGTCGGCCCGGAACGCCCGGACCGCGTCGCGGTCGCGGTCGAAGCCCACGACGTACCAGTGGCCTCGCTTCGACGACAGTCCCCAGGGTTCGACCGTGCGCACACGATCGCGGTGCGTGAAGCGCACGACGGCCCGGGCGCGGAAAGCCTCGAAGAGCGTTGCCAATGCGGGCGCGATCGGAAGTGACGCGATCGGCGCGACCGCCTCGTCGGCGAGACCCCCGAGCTTCAGCAACGCGCCTTCGCCGGCATGGCTGCCGAGCGAGACCGCGCTCACGGCGACGCGGAGAGCCGCGGACTCCTCGGCGTCGAGGCCGAGGTCGGGCAGGTAGTAGTCCTCGGGTCGGACGCGGTAGCCGAGCTCGGAGCCGTCGCCGATGGTTTCGGTCGTGAGCGGTACGCCCATGCCGCGCAACGTCTCCTTGTCGCGCTCGAACGCGCGCCGGTAGGCGGTGATCTGCGGCGGATAGCCGGCGACATCGTGAACGATCTCTTCGCGGGTGAGTGCTCGGCGGGTGTCGAGCAGCAGAGCCAGGAGGTTCAGGACGCGTTCGACCCGCGACGGCGCGTCGGGCATCGGGTCAGCCTAGGGGACGGCGTGCGCGGCGATTGTGCCCGCGGCGGCCGCCGACTCGAACAAGACGGGATCAACCGCCGCAGGTCTGCCCATCGACTCGACGTGCAGATCGCGCTGCGCGAGCAGGTCCACGACACCGACCGGTACGACGTCGACGATCTCGTGACGCGCGTCGATCCCCGCCTTCGACAGGTCGGCCCGGATCTGCTCCTCCTCTTCGCCGCCGACCCCGGGCACCGCGACCCGGACCCGACTCGCCGTGGCGACGGTGAGCGCCGTGATGCTGTGGTGTGACACGCCGCGGTGACGCGGGCGCGGATCGGCGAACGAGACCCGAAGCGCGGCGATCGGGACGCCGTTCATCGCGTTCACGGCGTCGAGCACGGGCCCGACCTCGATCGCGCTGAACCCGAGCCGGGTACGCGTACCGGCGCTTCCCGGCCCCATGGCGACGACCACAGCGTCCGCGCGCGCGGCGTGGCGCGCGACCGCGAGCGCGCCCGGCACCGAGACGGCTTCGTGGTCACCACCGAACGCGTGCCCGCACGTGACCGTCGCGTCGATCAGGTCGCGTTCGCGCAGCTGCCAGACGAGATCGGAGATCGCGATCGGCAGCGAGCCGCCGTCGGTCATGACGTACACGAGGCGACCGGTAGGCCGGACGTGCTTGAACGCGACCGCGATCGCCGCGAGCTGACTGTGCAGACCGGCGACGACGACCGGCATGCGCACGAGGTCGCCGCTGTCGGCGGGCTCCGCGTTCGCGACCTCGACCTGCAGGCTCGTGTATCGCAGCTTCATCCCCGACCCCGATGCGGGCGGGTTCCACTCGGTGCGCTCGAGGTTCCAGTGGACGACGTGCCAGCCACCCGTGCCGAGCTCGAGCTCGACCGCGGTGACGTTCACCACGACGCGGTCTCCGAGCGCGACATCACCTGTCAACTGCGTGAGCGCGTAGGCGCGCTCGGGACCGGATCCGAGATCGACGAGGACGCGCTGGAGGCCCGGCCGCGATTCGAGGACCTCTGTGACCTCGCCCGATCGGAAGGACGGCATCGAACGGGCGTCGTTAGAGCGAAGCGATCAACCGCTCGACCCGCTCGTCTCGCGACTTGAACGGGTCCTTGCAGAGCACTGTCCGCTGGGCCTGGTCGTTGAGCTTGAGATGCACCCAGTCGACCGTGTAATCGCGCTTGCGTTCCTTCGCCCGCTTGATGAACGCGCCACGCAAGCGCGCGCGCGTGGTCTGCGGAGGGACGTTCATCGCTTCGGTGATCTCGTCGTCCTCGACAATGCGGTCGACCTGACCGCGCCGTTCGAGGAGGTAATAGAGGGAGCGCGAACGCGTGACGTCGTGGTACGCGAGATCGAGGAGCGACACGCGCGGATGGGTCAGCGGGAGGTCGCCGCGTTTGCGGTACGCCTCGATGAGGTGGTGCTTGATCACCCAGTCGACTTCGGTGCGCAGTTTGAGCGGATCGTCCTCGAGGTGGGTCATCACGTGCTCCCACATCTCGAGCGCGCGTTGCTCGAGCGGCGGAAGTCCGCGCCGCTTCGCGAACCGCAACGCGCGGTTGAGGTACTCGCTCTGGATCTCTACCGCGGAGAGCTCTCGACCGTTCGCGAGGCGCACGCGCCGCCGGCAAGTGATGTCGTGACTGATCTCGCGGATGGCGCGGATCGGGTTCTCGAGCGTGAGGTCGCGCCAGGGCGCCGAGTCCTCTTCCAGCATGCGCAGGATGATCGACGTCGCGCCCACCTTCAAGAAGGTCGCGTACTCGCTCATGTTGGAGTCGCCCACGATGACGTGCAGGCGGCGGAACCGCTCGGCGTCCGCGTGCGGTTCGTCGCGCGTGTTGATGATCGGGCGAGACCGCGTGGTCGCCGACGACACGCCTTCCCAGATGTGCTCGGCCCGCTGCGCGATGCAGAACATCGCGCCCCGCGCCGTCTGCAGCACCTTGCCCGCACCCGCGTAGATCTGGCGGGTAACGAGGAACGGGATGAGCACGTCGGTGAACTTGGAGAAGTCGCCTTCGCGCTCGACGAGGTAGTTCTCGTGACAGCCGTAGGAGTTGCCCGCGCTGTCGGTGTTGTTCTTGAAGAGGAACACCTCGCCGCGGATGCCTTCCTCGCGCAGGCGTTGCTCGGCGCTCTGCACGAGTCCCTCGAGGATGCGTTCACCGGCCTTGTCGTGGATGACGAGGTCGCGGATCGAATCGCACTCGGGAGTGGCGTATTCGGGATGGCTGCCCACGTCGAGATAGAGGCGAGCGCCGTTTTCGAGGAAGACGTTGCTGGACCGGCCCCACGAGACGACCCGGCGGAACAGGTAGCGAGCCACTTCGTCCGGGCTCAGCCGGCGCTGGCCGCGCAGGGTGCACGTGACGCCGTATTCGTTCTCGAGGCCGAAGATGCGTCGATCCACCGGGGCTGAGTGTACGGGTCCCCAGTCGTGCAGATGCGCCGTCGGCCGTACACTCGTCCTGTGCGGACGCAGCGCAGACGTGCCGGCGTGTGTGTCGGAGTGTGTGTCGGAGCGAGGGAGCCGTGGTCGGTGCGGACGCAGCGCCGACGTGCCGGCCAGTGTGTCGGAGTGGGTGTCGGAGCGAGGGAGCCGTGGTCAAGGTGGCCATGACCCGACTGACGTCGGTGTACGGATCGTTCCGGGCCCGCGTGATGGCCGCTCGGCTCGAGGACGAGGGCTTCGACGTGCAGCTCCGGGGTGCGCTCGACAGTCCCTACGGACTCACCGTGGGTGAGATGGCACGCGTCGACGTGTACGTCCCCGACGACCAATTCGACGAGGCCAGCCTGGTGTTGCTCGTCGCGGAGGTCGACGAGGCCGACGAGATCCTCGACGACGACCGTCCTCCCGTGCGCGCCCGCCCGGTGCCTGTCACCTGGGTCGCGGCGCTGATCCTCTTCGTCGTGCTCGCGGGGCCGATCGCGCTGCTGATCCGCTGGTACTAGGCGAACCGGCGCTCAGGCGAGCAGGGTGCTCAACTCGTTGTTCTTGATCCGGCGGAACGCGCGGCGCGGCCGGGATCGATCGAGCAGCGCGACCTCGAGCTGATCCGGGGTGAGTGGCGTGCCATCGGTACCGAGCAACTTGGCGCCGAGCTTGAGCGCGTCGCCGAGGCTCAGGCCGGGCTGATACTGCTCCTTCAGGGACTCGATGATCTGCTCGGCCTGTCCCCCGAGCACCGAATAGTTCTGCTCGTCCATGACGACGCCGTCGTAGAGCACGTGGTACATCTCGGCGTGGTCGTCGTCCGGCGCGCCGACCTCGGCGACGAGGAGCTCCACCTCGTACGGCTTCATCTCGTGCGTGAAGACCTGGCCGAGGGTCTGCGCATACGCGTTGGCGAGCTCCTTGGCGCTGACATCCTCGCGGGAGTACGAGAAGCCCTTCATGTCGGCGTGCCGCACACCGGCGACGCGCAGCATCTGGAACTCGTTGTACTTGCCGACCGCGGCGATGGCGATCCGGTCGTAGATCTCACTGATCTTGGAGAGCGTGCGCGACGGGTTGTCGGCGACGATCAACACGCCCGCCGGGCATTCCAGGGCGATGAGGCTCCGGCCCCGGGCGATGCCCTTCCGCGCGTAGTCGGCGCGGTCCTTCATCACCTGTTCCGGTGAGACGTAGAACGGCATACTCATGCGGCTTCGACCTCCGGCCCTCTAGCTGCAGACGCAAGGACTTCGCGGTCCGGGCCTGCGGATCTGCGCCTGGCGCTCATGCGGCTTCGACCTCCGGCCCTGTGACGGTACGCCTGGTGCTCATGACTCTTGGCCTCCGCGCTCGGGGCCCTGGAGGAGCGCGATGCTGCGGGTTTCCACGTCTTCGTCGCTCAGGGCGCGGTAACCGTTGGTGTCGATGACTGCGACCGTCGGGAAGATGCGGCGCACGAGGTCGGGACCGCCGGTCGCGACGTCCTCGTCGGCGGCCGCGAACAGCGAGTTGATTGCGAGCAGGATCGTGGCGTCGGTATCGAGTCCTTCGCTCCAACTGGCCTTGATCCAGTTGCGCGCGTGCACGCTGCCGGATCCCTGGGCCTGGAAGTCGAGCTCCTCGTAGCGACCGCCGGTGACGTCATAGCTGAAGACCCGGCCGCGGTCACGGGCGGTGTCGAACCCGGCGAAGAGCGGAACCACCGCAAAGCCCTGCATCGCGGCCGGCAGGTTGGCGCGCACGAGTTGCCCGAGCTGGTTGGCCTTGCCCTCGAGACTGAGGACATCGCCTTGGACCTTCTCGTAGTGCTCGAGTTGCACCTGGAAGAGCTTCACCATCTCGATCGCCGGTCCCGCGGCGCCCGCGATCGACACGCCGGAGAAGTCGTCGGCCGGGAAGACCTTCTGGATGCGGCGGCTGGCGATCGTGTAACCAGCGGTCGCGCGGCGGTCGCCGGCCATGATCACTCCCCCCGCGAATCGGATCGCCACAACGGTCGTGCCGTGTGGGATCTCGAGGGTCGAAGGTCCGCTCACACCCGCGCCCGGAAGTTGGTGGGGCGCGAGGCGCCGCAGCACGTCGGCGAACGACGGCCCCGGGTCGACGGACGGGGAGAACAGAGGGAGTGCACTCGATTCGGACATCGGCGCGGGAGCCTACCGCCGGGCCTCAGGAGCCCAATGCACCGACTCTCGCCCGCACGAGCCCCGCCAGCTCATCGTCCCGATCGAGATAGTCCGCCGCCTTCCGGAACAGCTCGTACTCCTCGCGGAAGTCACCGAGCTGCGCCTCGAACATCCGCTCGTAGTCGGCAAGCGTCATCCCGTATTTGCGCATGAGATACCCCTCGCGGTCGGCCGTCTTGCGCTCGGGCCGCCGGCGGTACTCGCGGCGATACGCGTTGAGCCGCTCCGAGTTCTCCTGCTGCCACCTCTTGACGCGATCGATGTATGGCTGCGGATTCGCGGCGTACTTGCGCGCTCTTCCGGCGAGGTTGCAAACCTTGCACTCGGGACGGCGCCCATCTTTGCAAGTCGCGTTGACGTAAAACTCGTCGAGAGGCTTCGCTTCACCACACTGCTTGCAGCGCTTCACCGGTTGATCGTAGAGCTCGGGTGCGCCACCCAAACTGAACAAAACGCGTGCTCTACTGTCCGCCCTTTTGCACGTAGCTTCTCACGAATTCCTCAGCATTGTCTTCGAGCACCGAGTCGATTTCGTCCAGCAAATCGTCGATGTCTTCCTTCAATTTCTCGCCGCGTTCAGACGATGCCGCGACCTCTTCGTCGACGACTTCCTCACGCTCCTTGGGAGCGGGTTTCTGTTTGCGTTCTCGTTCAGCCATGACCGATTACCTCCTGCGCAACCCTCAGCTCGAGGTCAGTCGCTCGACGAGTTGACGAGGTGTCGATACCTGACCGAAGAGCTCGGCGACGTGCTCCTTGCTACCACGCGTGGGCTCCATCATCGGGATCCTCCGCAGTGGGTCGATCCCGACGTCGAGGACCAGGCTGTCCCAGTTCGCGGCGACGACGGAGTCTGCCCAACGCGCGAGGCATGTACCCCGGAAATACGCCCGCGTCGATTCGGGGGGATCGGCCATCGCGGCGGCCACATCGTCCTCGGCGAGCAGACGTTCGATCCTTCCGGCGCGCACGAGCTTTTCGTACAGCGACCGCCCCGGACGGACGTCGTGGTACTGCACCGAGAGCAGTTCGAGCTTCGGGTCGTTCCAGCGCAGATCGTCGCGTTCGCCGTACGCCCGCAACAGCTCGAGTTTCGTCACCCAGTCGAGCTGACCGTCGAGTGACCGCGGGTCGGACTCGAGTGCGCTGAGCACGGCTTCCCACCGATCGAGCACGAGCGTGCCGATCGCCTCGGGCCCGCACGACTCCAGACCGGTCTCGTCGGCGTACTTGCGCGCGAGGCGCAGGAACTCCCACTGCAGCTCGATTGCGGTGCAGCGGCCGAGCGAGCTGCAGTCGACGGTCGCCTGCAGCGACGGGTCGTGCGAGACCGCGCGGATCGCGGCGACAGGCGACGAGATCGAAAGGTCCTTGTCGATGAAACCGTCCTCGACCATGGCGAGGACGATGGCCGTCGTCCCGACCTTCAGGAACGTCGCGACCTCGCACAGGTTCGCGTCGCCGACGATGACGTGGAGCCGGCGGTACTTCTGCGGGTCGGCGTGCGGCTCGTCGCGCGTGTTGACGATCGGCCGCTTCAGCGTGGTCTCGAGTCCGACCTCCTCCTCGAAGAAGTCGGAGCGCTGACTGATCTGGTAGTCGCACGCCTCGCCGCCGTTCTCGGCACCGATCTTCCCCGCACCGGTGAACACCTGGCGCGTCACGAACCACGGGATGAGGTTGCGCACCAGCGCCGCGAACGGCACGTTGCGATCGACGAGGTAGTTCTCGTGACAGCCGTACGAGTTGCCCTTGCCGTCGCTGTTGTTCTTGTAGACGACGATCTCCTGCCCCGCGGGGAGGAGACGCCGGGCCGCTTCCATCGACCGGGCGAGGATCCGCTCCCCCGCCTTGTCGAACAGCGTCGCTTCGAGCGGATCGGCGCACTCGGGAGTGGAGTACTCGGGATGCGCGTGGTCGACGTAGTAGCGCGCGCCGTTGGTGAGCACCGCGTTGACGAGATGGGTCTCGATCTCGGGCGGCTGCGCCCCATCGCGCGCGAACCCGCGCGCGTCGCGTCCGGGTGACTCGTCCTCGAAGTCCCAGCCGATCCGGCGCTGTTCGACGTACCCGTTGATCAGGAGGCTGGACGCGACGACCGGATTCGGCTCGGGCGCGCCGCGCAGTGACACTCCGTACTCGGTCTCGATACCGACGATCTTCGGCACGGTCACCGCGTCATCCTACCGGCGCGGCTGACAAGTCATGGTTGCCCCGTCAGAGGTACTGACCCGTGGTGACCCGCTCGATCTGACGGCCACCCTTGTCACGATCGCCCTCGTTGACGATCGTGCGGACATACACGATGCGCTCGCCCTTCTTGCCGGAGATCTTCGCCCAGTCGTCGGGGTTGGTCGTGTTCGGCAGGTCCTCGTGCTCGCGGAATTCCTGCTTGATCGACTCGAGCAGGTCGTCGGTGCAGATTCCGCGGTCACCGCCGGCAATGGTGCGCTTGATCGAGAGCTTCTTCGCGCGTCGCACGATGTTCTCGATCATCGCGCCCGACGAGAAATCCTTGAAGTAGAGCGTTTCCTTGTCGCCGTTCTGGTACGTGACCTCGAGGAACTTGTTCTCGTCGCCGACCGAGTACATCGCGCCGACCGCTTCGTCGATCATCGAACGCACCGCGCGCTCCGGATCGCCGCCCGAGCTCTTCAGCTCGCGCTCGTCGAGCGGAAGGGTCGTGACGAGGTACTGCGTGAAGATCTGCTTCGCGCTGTCGACGTCGGGACGCTCGATCTTGATCTTCACGTCGAGCCGGCCCGGACGAAGGATTGCGGGGTCGATGAGATCCTCGCGGTTCGACGCGCCGATGACGATGACGTTCTTCAACGCTTCGACACCGTCGATCTCCGCGAGGAGCTGCGGCACGATCGTCGATTCCATGTCGCTCGAGATGCCCGTGCCGCGCGTGCGGAACAGCGAGTCCATCTCGTCGAAGAACACGTTGACGGGGTAACCCTCTTCGCTCTTCTCGCGGGCCCGCTGGAAGATGAGGCGGATCTGGCGCTCGGTCTCGCCGACGTACTTGTTCAAGAGCTCGGGGCCCTTGATGTTCAAGAAGTACGAGCGGGCAGTGGTGTTGCCGGTCTTCTCCGCCACCCGCTTCGCGAGCGAGTTGGCCACGGCCTTCGCGATGAGCGTCTTGCCGCAACCGGGCGGGCCGTACAACAAGATGCCCTTCGGCGGCTGCAGATCGTGTTCCTTGAACAGATCGCCGTAGAGGTAAGGGAGCTCGACCGCGTCCTTGATCATCTCGATCTGGTCGTCGAGCCCGCCGACGTCGTCGTAGGAGACGTCGGGCACTTCCTCCAACACGAGCTCCTCGACCTCGGGCCGCGGCAGCTTCTCGAGCAGAAGACCCGATCGGCCCTCCATCAAGAGGTGATCGCCGGCGCGCAGCTTCTCGGTGAGCAGCTCGTCGGCGAGCTCGCAGACGCGCTCCTCGTCGGCGCGGCCGACGACCATCGCGCGCGTGCGGTCGGGCAGCAGCTCCTTGAAGGTCACGATCTCGCCCGCGAGATCGGAGTTGCGGGCGAGGACGACGTTCAGCGATTCGTTCAGCACGACCTCTTGGCCGCGGCGCAGCTCGTTCGTGTCGAGCTCGGGATGCACGGCGACGCGCATCTTGCGACCCGCGGTGAAGATGTCGACGGTGCTGTCGTCGTTGGTGCCGAGATACGTCCCGTACGCCGACGGGGGCATCGTGAGCTTCTCGACCTCCTCGCGCAGCGCCGCGATGTGCTCACGGGCTTCGCGCAGGGTCGCGGACAATTTCTCGTTCTGGGAGACGGCCTGGGCGAGTTGGCCTTTGGTCTCGAGCAGCCGTTCCTCAAGCGTCCGCACCCGCTTGGGCGCGTCCTGCAGGCGCCGCCGCAGGACGACGACTTCCTCCTCGAGTCCCTTGATGCTTTCCTGTAGCTGATCGACCTGAGCCTCGTACTCGGTCAGCCGCCGCTCGTGCTCGGAAGCCATTTGAGCGACACCTCCTCGGTCGATGGCGACCCTAGTCCTGTGTTCAGGCCTGACTGCGCGCATCCGATACGTTCTCCGCGAGGAAACTTTTCAAGCCTCGAGGACTTCCCCGGATGTGGATTTGTCACTCTCCGGTGTGATAAATTCTAGTCAACCGTTTGACGTTCATTCGACCTGCCGAGCAAAAAAGTGAGGACCTCCGATGAAGGTCTGGATCGACCAGGATCTCTGCACCGGTGACGGGCTCTGCGAGGAGATCGCGCCCGCCGTGTTCACCTTGCTCGACGACGGTCTGGCCTACGTCAAAGAAGGCGACAAGGTCTACTCCGACCCGGGCGGCGCCGAGGGTCTCGCCAACATTCCGGACGGCATGCTCGACGCGGTCGTCGAATCCGCCGAGGAGTGCCCCGGCGAGTGCATCTTCATCGAGGCCGAGTAATCCCGACAGCTCCTGGCAGGTCCTCGTCGATCACTCGACGAGGCACGAGCCCGTGTCCGCCGGTTTGCGCAGCGCACCGATCGCGAGCGCGGGCCGGACCTCCTCGGTCGTGAGCGCGTAGCTCGTTCCCCGGCGACCGGGATCGATCGCGAACGCCACGCCTACGACCGCGCCACTCTCGTTCACGAGCGCGCCGCCCGAGTCGCCCGGCGCCAGTGCGGCCGCCAGCACGAAGACGTGCCGTCTGCTCTGCGCCGTGCGGTAGATCGTCGTGCCGACGGCCACGATCTCCTCGCCGATGCGCGACGGTGATGCTTTCAGGGGACCGCCTCCGGGATGTCCGTACACCGCACCCTCCTCGCCGCTCCGACCCGTGCCGAGGGGCAGGGGCGCGGCCTGCAAGCTGGGCACCGCGAGCACGGCCAGGTCGCGGACGGGATCGAAGTCGACGACGACCGCCGGCAGGCGCGCGCCGTCGTCCGACAGCACGCTCGTCGTCCGCTCCCCCGCGACGACGTGCGCGTTGGTGACGACGATGCCCGGCGCGGCCACCCATCCGCTTCCGTCCTGGATCTGATGGCACGCGTTGCCGGTGACCTTCAGGATCGAACGGCGTACGCGGGCGTCGATGGCCGCCGGCAGCTTTCCGCTCGGGACGGTTCCCGGGTCGGGCGGCTTGTCCAGCGTCCCGAGCGCCGACGGGTACGGCGCCTCGGAGATGGCGAGACCCCAGGCCGCGAACTTCGCGGGCTGGCGGGGGGCGATGCTCTGGATCGCCGCCACCACCCACGAATCGCGCGACAGGCGCGCCGGCCAGCCCTGCGCGGTCGCGAGCGACGGAATGACGAGCCAGGTGAGCACGAGCAGACCGAGCGCACCGGCGGTCGCGCCGGCGATGCGGTCCCAGAGCGGTAACGGGCTCGCGATGGGGAACACGCGGTGCACCAGCAGGCCGACGACCAGACCGAACGCCTGCCCGATGGAGCCGACGAGGAAGAGGAAGAGCAGCGCGACGCCGATGCGGTCGTCGGCGCTGCGGCCGCCGAGCGCGGTGACGATCTTCGGCACGAAGTTGACGCCGATCGCCAGACCCGTGAACACACCGGCCCACGCGAACACGCGAGCGACCAGACCGAGCCGCCAGCCTCCGAAGCCTGCGAACAGCGTCGCTCCGAGAATGGCGACGTCGAGCGCGTTCATTCGCCGCCGGAGGACGGCGGGGGTTCGTCGGCCATGCGGCGCGCGACGGTGAGGAATCCGGTGTGCGCGACCATCCGGTGATCGGGACGGATCGACTGTCCTTCGACGTGCCAGCCGCGCTGCAGGACTTCCAGGGACTCGGCCAGCGCGAACGGCGCCGACACCAACTCTTCGCGCAGGCGCCCCACCTGCAGGATCGTCGGCAGGTACGCGAGCAGGATTCCGCCGGGGACGAGCGTCTCGGCCGCGTGCTTCACGACGCGCCACGGTTCGGGCAGGTCGAGAACGATCCGGTCGACGGATCGTTCGTCGATGCCCTCGTACACGTCGCGCACCTGGACCTCGAGCGGAACATCGGGTCCGAGGAATCCGTGCACGTTCTCGAGCGCGCGTTGCGCGAAGTCGTCACGGATCTCGTAACCCGTGACCGAACCGGTCGGACCGACCGCGCGCAGCAGCGCACTCGTGAGCGCGCCCGAACCCACTCCCGACTCGAGCACGCGCGCACCCGGGAAGATGTCGGCGAGCATCAGGATCGGACCGATGTCCTTGGGATAGATGACCTGCGCGCCGCGCGGCATCTCGAGGATGTACTCCGAGAGGGTCGGTCGCCACGCCGTCAGACGCGCGCCGCGACTGGTGCGCACCGTGCTGCCGTCGGGTGTTCCGATCACGTCGTCGTGCTCGATGATGCCGGCGTGTGTGTGGAACTGACCGCCCTCGACGAGCATGACGAGGTGTCTCCGACGCCGATTGTCGACGAGCAGTACCCGTTCACCGGGTGAGAACTCGCCGGTCATGTGTCTCCCCCGCCGATCTGGCCACTGACGCTCCGGATACTGATCGACGTGCCGACCGCCCGGGCGCGCATCCGGCAGAACGCACAGATGTCGCCGGGAGTCGGCGCACCGCACTCCGTGCACGGTCGTAGGTCGTGGCGCGCGTCGTCGACCTCGGTCATGAATCGGTCGTGCGCGCGCTCGAGGAATCCGAAGACGAATGCCGCTTTGGTGCCCGGCGAGCGTTCCTCGATCTCGTTGAGCGCGTTCTTGTAGCCGAGGTGACGGTTGCCGACCGCCATCGGGCACTCCTCGACGATGTAGTCGATGCCGGTGAGCACGCAGTAGGCCGCGAGCTCCCGCTCGCTCAACCGGATGAGCGGCTTGACCTTGCGGACGAAGCCCGGCGCCGCCGGGAGCACCGGGTGCTGGCGCCCGAGGAACTCCGTCTCCCACCGCAGCACGTTGCCGAAGAGCACTGCCGCCTCGTCGTCGAGATTGTGACCGGTGGCGAGCACGTCGTAGCCGTTGCGCAGCGCGGCGTCGTTGAAGATGTGTCGCTTCGACAGACCGCACGCCGAACAGGGCGCGCGCTTGGCGGCGCGCGAACCGTCTTCGACGCCGAAGCCGTACTCGCCGGTGAGGTCGACCTCGTGCAGCTTCCAACCGCGCTCGTGCGCGAAGGCGTGGACGTAGCGGCCGGACTCGTCCGAGTACTCGCCGATGCCGAGCCCGAGATAGAGGCCGTCGGCCGCGTAGCCGAGCTCGCGGAGAAGTTGCCAGAGGCCGAGCGAGTCCTTGCCGCCGGACACCGCTACCAGGATGCGCGCG
>JAODBI010000094.1 GCA_025463875.1 Actinomycetes bacterium | reverse complement strand
AAGGTCACGAACAAGGCGCACCCGGGCCCGCGCAACACGAGTCGCGGCGCGCGATCGTCGCCGCGTTCCTCGCGAACCTCGGCATCGCGGTGATCAAGTTCGTCGCCTTCATCGTGACGCACTCGAGCTCCATGCTGTCGGAGTCGATCCACTCGCTCGCCGACACTGGCAACCAGGGTCTGCTGCTCCTCGGGCGGGCGCGGTCGCGCCGGCCGGCCGATGCGCAACATCCCTTCGGCTACGGCACGCTCCGCTACTTCTACGCGTTCATCGTCGCGTTCGTCCTCTTCAGCCTGGGTGGTGTGTTCTCGGTCTTCGAGGGCGTCGAGAAGCTGACCAAGCCGCACCAGATCGAGAGCGCGGGCTGGGCGATCGGCGTGTTGATCGGTTCGATGGTGTTGGAGAGCCTGTCGTTCCGCACCGGTATCGCGGAGGCGAACGAGGTCCGGCCCGCGGGCGAGTCGTGGTGGCAGTTCATCCGTCACACCAAGAGTCCCGACCTGCCGGTCGTGCTTCTCGAGGATTCGGCCGCGCTCGTGGGCCTCGTCATCGCGCTGCTCGGCGTGGTGATCGCCGACGTCACGGGCAACGGGCGGTGGGACGGTGTGGGCAGCCTCGCGATCGGAGTCCTGCTCATCGCGGTCGCCGTCATCCTGGTCATCGAGATGGGCAGCCTGCTCTTGGGCGAGGCGGCGCGGCCCGAGGTCGTCGAGCGCATCCGGCGCACGATCGAGAACTTCCCGACGGTGCGGCGCTGTATCCACCTCCGGACCGAACACCTCGGCCCGGACGAGATCGTCGTCGCGACCAAGGTCGAGTTCGACCTCACGCTCACCGTCACCGAGCTCGCGACCACGATCGACGCGCTCGAGGCCGAGATCCGTACCGCGGAGCCGCGGGCGACGCTCATCTTCGTCGAGCCCGATGTCTACCGCGAGTCGGCCGAGCCCGCTTCGAACCGCCCGGCCTCGGAGCGTGAGCGACTCGCGACCGAACGGCCGGCCGACTAGAAGCTCGCGAACGCGCGGGGGAGCACGTCGACGAGGTCGCGGGTGTCGCGGGCGTCGAACGACGCGGCGTTGGTCGCCTCCGCGATCTTGCGCAGGGTCGTCTGGTCGGCATCGTTGCTGTAGGCGATCGTGAAGACGCGCACACGCGTGTTCGCGGCGAGGTGAGTGAGCAGTGCAGTGAGGTTCGTGTCGTGGTCGTCCTCGTTGTATCCGTCGGTGAGGACGAGTACCGCGTCGATGCGTCGAGGGTCGGCGTGCCGCGCGACGTCGTCGAACGCGTCGCGAGTTGCGGCGTAGAGCGGTGAGCCCTGGTGCGGCTTCAACGATGCGATCGTCGTGTCGAGCGTGTGCCGGCGAGACGCGACCGTTCCGGTGGACACGACATCGCGCCAGATGTGGCTGCCGTCGAGCTTCGTCGAGAAGATCCGGAGGCCGATCTCGTCGTCGGGAGCGAGCTGACCGATCGCATCCGACATCGCGATCCGCGCCAGCGCCATCTTGGTGGGACCATGGGGGAAGGCGGGATCGGCGGGGTCGCCCATCGAATCGGAGACGTCGAAGAGCACCAGGACTCGAGCCCGGCGCCGATTCGTCTGCCAGTGCGCCAGGGCCTGCTCGATCGCGAGGGGCGACGCCGGCGCGACCGACGTGCTGCGCGCATCAGGGTCGACACCGTTGCGCGTGTCCAGCACCTTGGGGTTCACCGCGCCGAGCGCGGGGCGGAATCCCGCCGCCGCGATCTTGGTTTGGGACGCGCGTTGGAGCACGAACTTCGTGAAGAGGCCCACGCCGGCGCGCGCCGGGGGTGACGCCCACGGCGCGTCGAGGGCGATGATCGGCTCGTCGCTCTCGATGGTCGCGTCCTTCGGATAGATCGCGACGAGGGGCAGGCTCGGACGGGGCGCGTTCGAGTCGAAGGTCGTGGCGCCCGGCCCCGCCGCGGTGTTGTACGCGACGACCGATCGTTCGTCGGTGATGACCGCCGACAAGTAGGTGAGCGCGCTCGCCGTCGACTTCGTCGCGAGCCGTTTCCAGTTGTCGAAGTACGCCTGAGTCGAGTCTCCGTAGTAGATGACCGACTGCTCGAGCACGTGCGCGCCGCTCGCGGGTCCGGGCGTGGCGTCGAGTGCGATCGTCTGATCCAGACCCGTCGTGGAGAACATGGGGTTGCCCTTGCCGAGCCGGAACCTTCCCCACTCCGGATGCCCGTACGCCGCCCAACCGCGCGGGTTGCGCGCCAGCTGCTCGAGATCGCTCCAGGCGAGATTGCGGTGCGCGGAGTCGAGGGCGCGGGCCATCGGCGCGGGCATGGCGACGACGAGTGGGGAGCGCGCGATCGGTGTGCCGTTCGGCGCCATCGCATGGCGACCCTGCTCGACCAGGCGCGCGTTCAGGAGCTCGCCCCACATGATCGAGCCGGGTACCCACGCGGCGGGCGCGGGACCGAGACGCGCGGAGTCGGGCCACTTCGCGAGGAGCTCACGAAGCGCGATGGAGGCATCGACCGTCTGCACCCGCACGAACGCACACGCACCATCCGCCAATCGCGACGCCGGCGACCCGTTGAAGCGGGATGCCGCGTCGGCGAGCAGCGACGCGGTCTCGGGTGCGGCCGCGACGTCGACGGGCACGCAGGTCCCCGGGTTGTTCAGGCGCAGGACAGTCGGATCCTGCTTGTCGTACGCGCACGCGCTCGTCAACAGCGCGACCGCTCCCGACAGCGCGATGGCTGTGCGCAGGCGCCGCATGGTTAGCCGCTCCCGCCCGGCCCGGCGTCGGATTCCGCGGCCGGTTCGCTCGCGCGATCGCCGCCGATCGCGAGCAGCAGATCCTCGTGCAACTGCATCCAGACCGTGTGGTACGAGTCACAGCGGGGCGAGGTCAGCCACTCGACGGCGCCGTCGTCGACCTGCTTCAGAGCCGCGCGCAGTCGGGGTCGATAGCCGGCGAACCGTTCGACGGTGCGCCCGAGGCGCGACACGACCGGCCCGACCCGTTCGTCGAGCGCCTGCAACCGATCGATCACCGACCAGTCGTACCGCGGATCGTTGTGGTCGTTCGTGATGCCTCCGGGCCGCACCTGCCAGTCGCTGCAGATGCGCAGGAGCTCGCGGTTCAAGGGCAGGAATCGCTCGTACGCGCGTCGGGCGACCTGCTCGTCGTCTCCACCTTCGGGCAGGCGGGCCCACGCCGCGTGCGTGACCCTGCCCTCGGCCGTGATGCGGATTCCACGAGCTGCGAGCACGACGAAGCCACCGTCGATGAGCGGCGCGACGATCTCGGTCTCGTCGACCTCGACGACGCCGCGCAAGCGAACCTCGTGCAGCAACCGGAAGGTCGCGTCGTCGGGCGCGGGCACGGTCGAGATGGTAACGGCGGGTACCCGGCTACATTCGATCACCGTGACCGACATCGGGACTGGCACCCGGGTGTTCGAAATCGGTGCGGTACGGGGCGAGTGGCGCAAGCTGACCTCACCCGAAGACGTGCTCGAGCTGATGGACACCTCCGCGGAAGGTGTCGTGGCGTGCGTCGCCGACGCGGGTGCCACGTTCCTCGCCCCCATCTTCGACGAGCTCGCGGCGGTGGTGTGCCTGTCGGGTACGCCGGTCTCGCACATCGGCATCGTGAGTCGGGAGTATCAGGTGCCGTGCGTGATGGCGGCAGTGCTCTCCGCCGAACCCGCCGACGGCGACGCAGTGGAGGTCGACTGTTCCGTCGATCCGGGCGTCGTTCGGATGGTGTCGTGACAGTCGTTCGGATCGTGTCGTGACCGGCGTCTCTCCCCGCGACGTCGACGGCTGGATCCGCTATCACAGCGAGATCTCGTACGCCTTGACGACGGAACGTACCGCGCTGGAGTCGGCGCTGATTCCCGTCAGCGCGTACATCGTGATTGCGTGCGTCGAGAGCTACCGGCGCTATCCCGACATCATCGAGCAGATCGACGCCGCGCTTCCCGCCGAAGAGCTCGGGCGCGCCGGGCACCGGCTCACCACGCAGATCGATCCCGTGCACATGTGGGCCGTCCCGAACTTCCCTCTGGTCGGGCGCAAAGTGTTGGCGGCGGCCGGTCTCGTCGACGCGGCCGACGATGCGCGCCGGCTCGGCACGATCTTCGACTTCTGGGCGCGTGCCTCGGGCGCGTACCGATTCGGCGACGGCACGCACCAGGCCGCCGACGCGCAGGGCAACGCCACCCCGTACCGCGCCTACGTCGACGAGATCGCGGCCGCGTGCGAGCCGATCGCAGGTCCCGAGCAACGCGCCGTGATCAGCCGGCTCAACGCGCTGCTCACCTCGTACTTGTTCCTGCTCTGGTTCGACACGCGTTCCGGGTACCAGGACACGGGTCCCTACGTGCTTCCCGACGGTCGCGTGCTGTTGCTGCGCGCGTACAACCGTCTGGGTGTCTCGCATTTTCCGTGGAGCGCCGAGGTGTCGGCGGACATGCCTCGCACCGAGTTGCTGGGCGCGTTCGTGCTCGACGGCGCGCAGCTGCGCGTCACCGACTTCGGTACTTCGATGACCAAGCCCGACGACTACTGGCCGCGTGTGCAGGAGTTCGCGTTCTTCGACGTGTCGTCGGGTTCGCTCGTCCCGCTCGACGCCGCGCAGCGTGATGCGCTGGCAGTCGCCGCGAAGTCGGCACAGAAGCAGCTCTACCGGAAGATCGCGGGGATGGAACGACGGGCGAAGATCAACGCGGGCGCGTACGTGTACTTCACGTTCCTGCGTCCGTACGCGGAGTTGGCCAGCGTCGACGTCGACTGGACCGTCCCGCGCGACAGCCTGGATCTGTACCCCTTCCTCGAGCTGATCGACGGCTCGCTCGAGCCGCCGCCGGACGCGCCCGTCGAGACCCCCGACACGTACTACCTGCCACTGCTCACGCCCCCCGCTGCAACGATGTCGTGAGCCGGTGGCTGCTCGACTTCGTCGCGGGCGATCCGGGTGAAGAGGTAGCGGGTTTCGTACGGCTCGAGTTGCGCGAGCACGAGGAGATCGCGTGGTACTGGACGTACATCGTCGGCTTCCCAGGTGTCGACGGCGTGCTCGTGGTGCGCGATCACGAGGTCTTGCTTCCGCGCCAGGGACTCGAGATCCGCGCCGACGGCCTGTGGGCGGAGCTGACCTGCGAGACACCTCGCGAGCACTGGACGTTCGGGCTCGAGGCCTTCGGTGTTCGACTCGACGGAACCGACGCCGGCGAATTCCTGCGGGCCGACGGCGAGATCGGCGAACGGATCGCGGTCGGTCTCGACATCGAGTGGGAGGTCGGCGCGGGCGGGCCACCGCGCGGAATCGTGCACGGCGACGTGCTCGTCGGCCGGGCGAGCGTCGCGGTCGACGGAGTGGGTTGGTTCTACGACGACGGCGATCCCGACCCCGGCGAAAGCAACGTTCATAGCGACGTCGTGTCGACCGTGTACGTGCCCCTGCCCGGCGGCCGGCACGTCTCCCGCCGGCTCGTCCGTGCGCCCGGCGGTCTGCGGTGGACGCTCGAACGCGACGGAGGTCGGGAACGCGCGATTCCGGAACACCCCGATCACGAGGACCCGGCCGGCGAGCACCGCTAGGGTTCGGGCATGTTCGTCGGAAGACTCGTCGGCATCTACACGACGCGTGAGGCCGCGAAGCCGTTGGAACCGCACACCGAGGTGCGCGCGGTCGAAGGCGCCGGACTCGAAGGCGATCGTTACGCGACGGGATCCGGCACCTACTCGGACCGGGTCGGCCCACATCGCGAGGTGACGTTGATCGAGCGTGAGGTGATCGCGTCCGTCAACGGCGAATCGGGCGTCGAGCTCGGCGAGCACGAGACCCGCCGCAACCTGGTCACCGAGGGCGTGCCGCTGCTCCACCTCGAGGGGCGTACGTTCCGCATCGGCGAGGTCGTGTTGCGGGGCATCGAGTCGTGTCCGCCCTGCGCGCACCTCGAGCGGCTCACCCGGCCGGGAGTGCGCGCCGCGCTCATGAATCGCGGCGGACTCCGGGCCGAGGTCGTGCGGGGCGGCCTGCTCCGTATCGGTGACGAGATCGCGGCCGTGCCAGGATGACCCGATGGACTTCGATCATCGCCGGGTAGCCCTCGTCATCGCCCGCGGGCGCGCCGTGAACGGGCTGGTGATGCTCGCGTTGCCGGGCGTCGTGGGTTGGATCCTCTTCGGCCCCGAGGGCCGCAAGCCGACCACCCGGGCGCTGCTGCGCCTCGTGGGGGTCCGCGACCTCGTGCTCGGTGTGGGGGCCATCACCACGCTCAAGGAGCGGACGATGGACGCGGAATGGGTGGGCATGGGCGCGGTCGCGGATGCGGTCGACGGATTCGTGAGCCTCGCGACGCCCGGCCTCGCGCGCCGCTCGCGGCTGGTGTCGGTCGTCGGAGGTGGCTCGGCCGGGGCGGGACTGCTCGCGGCCCGAAAACTTGCCGACGAACGCAAGCGCACGCGCGCTTCAGAAATCGATTCCTGACAGCTCGGGGATCCAGTTGCGCGCCCGCGCGACCGCCGACCGCCAGCGGTCGCGGTCGAGCACGCCGGCGGGTTCGACGCGACGCTTCGGCTTCCACGTCTGCGCGAGGTCGTCGACCGACCCGTGATGGCCGACGGCAAGTCCGGCCATCAGTGCCGCCCCGCGTGACGTTGCTTCGCGCATGGGTGAGATCTCGACCGGCTTCTGCGCCGCGTCGGCCAGTGCCTGCACGAACGTGCCGTTGTCGGTCATGCCGCCGTCGACACGAAGCGCCGGGATCTCGATCCCGCTGTCGGCTTCGGCCGACTCGACGAGGTCGGCGCCGCGGTGCGCGACTCCTTCCAATACCGCACGCACTATCTCCGCGCGTCCCGTGCCGCGCGTGAGCCCGAAGAACGCGGCACGCGCGCCGTAGTCCCACGCCGGGGTTCCCAGTCCGAGCAGTGCAGGGACATACACGACGCCGCCGGTGTCGGTGCAGCGCTGCGCGATCTCGTCCGACTCGTCGGAGTTCGCGATCAAGCCGAGATCGTCGCGCAACCACTGCACGTTCGTTCCGGCCGCGAGCATCACGGCCTCGATGCCCCACGTGATGCGGCCCTCGTGGCGCCACGCCACGATCGGGAACGTTCCCGCGTCGCCGCGCTGGTCGAACGGCGGTGGTTCGGCGCCGAGGACGACGTCGAGCATTCCTCCCGTCCCGAAGGTGATCTTGGCGTCGCCGGGGCGCACGCAGCCCTGGCCCACCAGCGACGCCTGCTGGTCTCCGAGGAGCGCGGCGATCGGCGGGGCGCCCGGCAGCGCCGCGGCTTCGCCGACGACGCCGCTGGAGTCGACGATGGCCGGCATGATCTCGGGCGGGATGCCGAGCACGGCGAGCACGGTCGGATCCCACGCCGACGGTCGGCGCGTGAGCTGCAGGCCGGTGACCGCGGCGTTGGTGGCGTCGGTGACGTGCACCGCACCGCCCGAGAGCGTCCAGGCAATCCACGAGTCAACGGTGCCGAAACAGAGCTCGGATGCGCGCTCGCGGTCGGGGAGTTGTTCGAGCAGCCACTGCAGCTTGGTGGCCGACTGATTGGGGCTCGAGCGCACGCCCCGGGCGCGCAGGTTCAGGCACGCGCCGATCGTGCGGAGGTCTTGCCAACCGATGCCCGGTCCGATCGGCTCGCCCGTCGTGCGGTCCCACACGACGGTCGACCCGCGCTGGTTGGAGATCCCGACGGCGCCGACCGGGCCCGACTGCTCCAGCGCCCTCGTCGCGAGTTCCAGGCACGTGTCGGCCATCGCGCGCGCGTCGAACTGGACGATGCCGTCGGCGGGCGACTCCGGAAGGAGCTCGCGCTCGACGAACTGCGACACGGGCTTCTCCGCGTCGACGCCGACTCGCACACTGCTCGTCCCGACGTCGATGACGAGGATGCGTTCGCTCATGCGGCTACGACCTCCGGCCCGGGACCACCCGTACTTCGGACTCCAACGTCCGGGCCTCCGGTCTGCGCCTTGCTCATGCGGCTACGACCTCCGGCCCTCGATCACCCGTACGACGGGCTCCAACGTCCGGGCCTCCGGTCTGCGCCTGGCTGTTCATGGCCAGGTGAGCTCGCCGAACGGATTGCGCAGGCCGAGCTTGCCCGGATTGAGGATTCCGTTCGGATCGAGCGCGTCCTTGACGGCCTGGAGGACCCCGAACCCCGCGCCGAGTGCCTCGGGGACGAAGCGGGCCCGGTTCAGGCCAACGCCGTGGTGATGCGACAGCGCGCCGCCCGCGGCGAGCACCGCACGCTGACCGGTATCCCACACGGCGCGGTAGTACGACTCGCGCTCGTCGGCGGGAGGCCGGCCCGCGAATGTGAAGTAGAGGCAGCCGCCGTCGAGATACGAGTGACTCTGGTGCGCGGAGACGACCATCGTGTGCTCGACGCGCTTGATCGCCTCGATGGTGCGTGTGTAGATCTGCGCAAGCGCGGCCCACGGGGCCGAGATCTCCATCGTGTCGACGACGAGCCCGCGCGAGATCAGCGCTTCCAGCGCGGACACGTCGTTGCGGTGACCGAGCCACTGCTCGACGAATCCGACGTCGGTGAGATCGGCGCCCGCGACCGTGCACTCCTCGTCGACGATCCGGCGCGTCGCCTCGGTGATGTGGCCGTCACCCTCGTCGAGCATGAGCAGGAGATGGGCGGCGCCCGTCTTGTAGCTGCGATCGGCCTCGGTCGCGTCGTAGAGGCGGAGGACCGCCGGTGTCGCGCCGCGCTGCACGATGCGGCGCATCGTGTCGAGCGCGTCCGCGAACGCGGTGAAGGCGAACGCGCCGCGTACCTCGGAACCCGGCAGGTGATGCGCACGCAGCCGGGCACCGACGACGATGCCGAGCGTGCCTTCCGATCCGAGGAAGACCTGGTTCAGGTCGGGCCCGACCGCGGCGCGGGGCGCGCCGCCGGTGTGGATCAGCGTTCCGTCCGCGAGTACGACGTCGAGCCCCTCGACGATGTCCTCGATCTTCCCGTAGCGCGTCGACATCTGACCTGCGCCCCGGCAGGCGACCCAGCCTCCGACGGTCGAGAGCGCCATCGACTGCGGCCAGTGCCCGCACGTGACGCCGTGTTGTGCGCGCAGTTCGTCCTCGAACACGTCACCGAACGTGCCGGCGCGGACGTCGACCGTCAGCGACGTCTGGTCGACCGAGACGATGCCGCGGATCGCGGTCAGGTCGAGCAGCACACCGCCGAAGACGGGCACGCTCGCACCGCACACGCCGCTGCGCCCGGCCGCCGCAGTCACCGGGATGCGCGCGTCGTTGCACAGCCGGACGACGGCCTGCACCTCGGCGGTGTCGTGCGGCGTGACGACGACGGATGCGCGCGCGGCGACTTGCGCGTCGAGCGCCCAGATCATCGCGAGGGGCCACCAGTCGCGGCTCGCTTCGGCGACGGTCGCGCTCGTATCCGTCACCTCGGCACCGGTGGCGTGCAGCGCGGCGCGCGTCGCGCCGTCGACCTCGACCCGCGGCGTCTGCAGGTGGTCACGGATCTCACCGTCGCCGAACGCGATGGGAGGGGTCGGGCCCCCCCGGTTGGTCTGCACGCGGGGAGACTACGGAATCACGAGGGCGGGTGCGACAGGGCGTCGAGCGCGGTTTCCGGGAGCCCGCCGGCGAGTCGTTCCTCTTCGACCAACGCCGAGTACTCCGCGACCTGGCGCTCGCGTTCTTCGTCCGACCAACCGAGCTCGCCCGCCATGAGCGTTGCCACGTCGTCGGCGACGGCCGCCGTCGCGTCACGGGCCAACAGCCGAGCCCGCGTGCGGCGCGACAACACATCGTCGACCGTGCGCGCCATCTCGGCCCGGGCCGCGTACACGACCTCGGCGCGCGAGTAGGGAAGATCGTCGATGAGCGGGCGCGCCAGCTGCGCGTCGGAGCGTTCGAGCGCGGCCACGGCCCGGCCGTCGAAGCCGTAGCGCTCGGCCAGATGTCTCGGGACGTCGTCGGCGTCCCAGCCCGCGGCACCGTGCAGCTTGATCTGCTTCGTCCGGCTCTTGCCGCCGCGACCCACGATCTTCACCGCTTCGTCGACGGCATCGGCCGCCATGCGCCGGTACGTCGTCAGCTTGCCGCCCGTGACGCTGACGACCCCACCCGGCGACGTGTGCACCGAGTGACGGCGGGAGAGGTCGGCGGTGCGCTCGCTCTTGGCCGCGGCGACGAGCGGACGCAGGCCCGCCCACGTGCCGAGGATGTCGTTCTCGGTGATCTTCGTCGTCGACGCACCGTTGATCGCGCGCAGCAGGTACTCGACATCGGCGGGAGTGATCTGCGGGTCGTCGATGGGTCCGTCGTAGTCGGTGTCGGTCGTGCCGATGTACGTGAACTTGTGCGGACCACCGTCGCCGCCCCACGGCACGACGAACACCGAACGCCGATCCTTCGGCACCGGCACGACGACCGCGATCTCGTTGCGCACGAGCGACCACGGCACAGTGATGTGAATGCCCTTCGCGGGGCGAATGGTCGTGGTGTGCGAGTGGTCGTCGAGGGTACGGATGTCGTCCGACCACACGCCCGTCGCATTGACGACCGCGCGCGCCCGGATCTCGATCTCGGCGCCGTCGATGCGCGCGCGGGCGCCGGTCACCTTTCCCGCCGCGTCCTTCGTGAGCCCGATCAATGTCGCGTAGTTGACGACCGTGGCTCCGTGGTCGGCCGCGGTCTTCGCGACCGTGAGCGTGAGCCGGGCGTCGTCGGCCTGGGCGTCGTAGTAGATGTACGACGCGGCGATGTTGTCGACGGGAAGCGTCGGCATGTACCGCAGCGCCTCTTCCTTGCTCACCCGCTTGTGGAGCCGGCCGATCCGCAGCCCGCCGCTGAGGTCGTACGCCCACATCGTCGCGCCGAGCAGCCGCGCTATGCGCCGGGGGAGGAGGCCGTCCTTGGTGAAGACCGGGAGGAGGAAGGGAAGCACGCGGACGAGGTGGGGCGCGGTCTTGCGCAGGATCTGGCGCTCGGCCAGCGCCTCGTAGACGAGGCCGACCTCTTTCTGCTGCAGGTAGCGGATGCCGCCGTGGACGAGCTTCGACGACTTGGACGACGTGCCGGACGCGAAGTCGCCCTTGTCGACGAGCGCGGTCCGCAGCCCCCGCGACGCGGCGTCGAGGGCGACACCGGTACCGGTGATCCCGCCCCCGACCACGAGCACGTCGAAGGACTCGTCAGCCAGGCGGCGGATGCCCTCGGCGCGGTCGAACGTCACCCGGTCAGGCTACTTGCGGGTAGCTCAGATGACCTCGCCCGCGGCATCGTCGTCGCGCACGACCGGAAGGCCCTGCGCGGCCCACGCCTTCATCCCACCGGCCATGTTGACGGCGTCGAAGCCCCACTGAACGAGCTGGGCCGTCGCCTTCGCCGACCTCGCACCGGAGCGGCACACGCAGACGATGCGGCGGTTGATCGGGATCTGGAAGCGGGCCGACTCGAGATCTCCGAGCGGCACCCACTTCGCACCGGGCGCGTGCCCGGCCTGCCATTCGTCGGCCTCACGTACGTCGAGCAGGACGGTGGCCTCGCGGCCCGCGCTCGCGTCGGTGACGTCGACCTCCTGGATGCGCTGACCCTGCCACATGCTCATTCGGCTACGACCTCCTGCCCTCGAACGTCCGTGCGACTTTTCGCAACGAACCGGGCCTCCCGGATCTCCGCCTGGCTTCTCACGAGATTGCCTCCTCGGCGACGGTGCGTAAGAGCTTGTAGTCGGCCTTGCCGGCCGGCGACCGCTGGAGCGATCCGACGCTCACGAAACGCTTGGGGACCTTGTACCCGGCGAGTGTTGCCCGGCAGTGCGCGGCGAGGTCGTCCTCGGCGAGCGTCGTGTCGACCGCGGGTTCCACCAGCGCGACGACCATCTCGCCCCAGCGATCGTCGGCGACGCCCACGACGACACAGTCGAACACGTCGGGATGTGATCGCAACGCGAGCTCGACCTCTTCGGGATAGACCTTCTCGCCGCCGGTGTTGATGCACGCGGAGCCCCGACCGAGCAAACGGATCGTGCCGTCGGGGTCGACCGTCGCGTAGTCGCCCGGGATCGAGTACCGCCGGCCCTCAACCGTCCGGAACGTGGCCGCGGTCTTCTCCGGATCCTTGTAGTAGCCGAGCGGGATCGGGCCGCCGACGCCGAGCATCCCGACGCGCTCGTCGCCCGGCCGGACGACCTCACCGTCGTCGGTCACGACGACGATCCTTTCCCCCGCCTTGAAACGCGCGGGCGCGATGTCGTCGGTCGCGCGCGTCTCGGTGCGCGTCATGATTCCTTCGGACGCGCCGAGCGAATCGATGAGGGTCACCTTCGGCAGGAGCTCGAGGAGACCGCGCTTGGTCTCCGGGCTCCACGTGACGCCGGACGACGTGATTGCCCGCAGCGCGGAAAGGTCCCAACGCTGCGGTTCGGCAACGAGTGCACCCAGCAGCGGACGCGCGAAGGCGTCGCCGACGATCGTGCACACCTGCACGTCCTCGCGCTCGATCGCCGACCACACGGCTTCGGGATCGAGGCGCGGCGTGTCGAGCAGCACCACCGTGCCGCCGCCCGACAGCGTCGACAGCGCGATGAAGAGTCCCGTGCCGTGCATGAGGGGACACGCCGGCAGGAGCGTCGCCGCCTTCTTGCCGGCCTTGATCGCGGTCGCGACGTCGGGCGGTTCGGTACCGGGTCGGGCCATCTGCCACAGCGAGACGTACAGGTCGTCGCTGCGCCACATCACGGCCTTGGGGTAGCCGGTGGTACCGCCCGTGTAGAGGAAGATGAGGTCGTCACCCGACGGCGCGCGAGTTGTTGCGGGCTCGCGGGTGTCGATCGCGCTCACGGTTTCGTCATAGTCGCGCGCGCCTTCCAGCCGCGCGATGCCGCCCGCGTGCGCGACTTGCAACAGCACACGCGGCCGGCGGTCGGTCGGGAGCGCGGCGATCGCGTCGCCGACCGTCGACGCGAATTCGTCGTGGTACACGAGCGCGACCGAATCGGAGTTGTCGAGCAGGAACGCGAGCTCGGTCCCGACGTAGCGGTAGTTCACGTTCACCGGAACGCAGCCGAGCTTCTGCGCCCCGAAGAATGCCTCCATGTACGCCGGCGCGTTCACGCACATGATCGCGACCTTGTCGCCGGGCTCGACACCCGCGGCGCGCAACACGTGCGCGACGTGCTCGGCCCGGTCGTCGAGCTCGGCAAAGGTCAGACGCCGGTCGTTGCAGACGAGTGCGACGCGGTCGGGTGCAAGCGCGGCGACGGTCTGCCACGCCCGGGCAAACGAATGATCGGACACGAGCGAAGGTTACGGGGAGGAGTGGCGGCGGAGCCGACCGACCGAGGGCGAACCTCGTTTATGGGTCGCTCGCGCTCCGCCTCCCCCGATGCGCGGGCTCGTTCGATGCTGTGCCCGCGCGACCGTGCTCGGTGTCGGTCGGCTCCGCTGCCGCTCCCTAGCCCATGCCGGGGATCATGCCGGCGAAGTTGAAGCTGCGGCCGCCGGCGTTGTCGAAGACGTTCGTGCCGTACGCGTGCCCGCGTGCCTCGATCGTGTGCACGCCGTCGCCGAGGCTGATCGCCACGTGCCCGTCGGCCGGGATGTCACCGAGATCCCTGGGCTCGTGCCCGAAGTGGAACAGCAAAGCCCCGGGCGTGTGCAGAGCCTGCTGCACGCTCATCGTGCCGCCGTGGTCGCGGATGTAGAGGTACTGCGCGGTGGCGCCGTCCGGGATCTTCACTCCCGCCCGGGCCGCGGCCCACAACGTCAGCTCGGAGCAGTCGAACGACTTGGGATCGGGATCGCTGATGGGAGCCGTCGCTCCGTAGACGTACGGCTTGCCCTTCTCGGCGAGCGCGTTGGCGAGGAACAACTGCGTGATCGGGTTGCCGCCGGTCGGCGCGCCCGCACCGGCGCCGGTGAGACCCGTGCCCGTGAGCCCCGTGGCGCTGAGCCCGGTACCGCCCGCGGTCGTGCCGAGCTGCGAGATCAACTGGTTGAGCAGCGACGAGCCCCCGACCGCGGAACCGGAGGCCGGCGTGTTCGAGAGCGGGTCGGCCGAGGTCGCACCCGACGCGAGCGCGTCGGCGAGAAGCGACGCGAACTCCGGCGATCGCGCGCCCGAGGTGGTCGAGGTCGTCGTGGACGCGCTGCTGCCGCCCGCGACGGCGACCTTGCCCGAGACCAGCTGCTGGATCTGCGCGATCCGCGCCTGGACCGCGGCCACGCCGTCGAGGGTCATGACCTTTCCATCGGCCGGTCGCCGGGAGAGTTTCGGCTGCCCCGACCGGGCGTCGGATGCGAATCTCGCCGGGGTGCCGTCAGACCCCGAATCGGCCGCCGGGCAGCGGCCGGCACCCGGCCAGGGTGGAGATCCAGGTGTAGGCGTGGCACGCCGTCCCGGCCTCGGTGCGCACGGCGATCCGGCGGTACTCGGAGCCTTCGTAACGGTCGAGCGCGGCCAGCGCGGCCTCCGCTCGCCGCGGGTCGAGGGTCACCACCATTCCGTGCACGACGCTCCCCGCGGCTTCGGGATCGCCCGAGAACGTCGCGGCCGGATATCCGCGGCCGGTGTCGTAGAGGCAACCCGCGACGGCATCCGGCTCCGGCGCGCCGACGACCCAGCGCTCGAGCACCGGCCAGGCGTCGTGGCCGGGCAGCAGCGTGCCGTAGACGAAGACGCGCGCCGGCGCTGCGGGTGTCGGCTTGCCGCCCGTCAACTTTCTGCGACGCGTCCCGCCGCTTCGGCCTCGCGGGCGCGCCGTTTCGCGTGCCAGCGCATACCCCCTTCGAGCGCGGCCAGGATCGTGTCGTTGTCGCGCGACAAGCCTTCGTGCACGCGTTTCTCGAAGAGCGCCCGCATGATCGGGTTCTTCGCCTCGTACTCCTCGATGAACGTCACCCGCGTGCGGCCGTCTCCGAGATCGGTGAGGTGCGTCCACCCCGTCGCCCGAGACCACAACGGCTTGCCGATCGCGTCGTAGCGCCACGACTCGAACGGCTTCACCTCGGTGAGCCACTCCCACGACTGCCCGACGCCGCGCGACAACAACCACTTCGGAACCGGGAAATAGCAGTGTCGCACGAGACCGTTGCCCACCTCGTCGCCGGGATGGAGGATCTCGATGCGCGTCTTCACGTCTCTCGGTTGCGGACGGTCCGGCGCGCGGTACCAGAAGACTTCCCAGACCCGTTCGGGCGGCGCGCTCAGTTCGATCGAAAACTCGTGGCGTTGCACCATTCGTGATCCTTCTACGTGGCGAGCGAGAGCCGCTGGACGGCGCCCGCGAGGTTGTCCTCCCAGACCCAGTTGTGTTGGAAGTGCCGGTTTCCTTCGTTCATCACATCGCGCTCCCACCACAGCAAATAGATGCCGAACGAGAAGATGGTCGCGGCGATACGGCCGCCGTAGTTGTGCCGACCCTTCAGCCGGCCGGGATCCGGCGGCGCGATCGACACTCCGAGCCGGCCGTAGATGCCTGCGAGCTCGTGTTCGACCGCGCCCTCGGCGTAGTCGTGCTTGACGAGATCGCCGTCGAGCAAGATGAACACGACGATCTCGACGATGCCGCGTGCGACGAACGAGATGACCGCCCACAGAGTCGGGTCGCGGAACTCCCCGCTGATCGCACGCAACGTCGCCATCGACGATGCGATGCGTTCGAACGCGGGTCGCAGCTCGTCGGCCAACCCGCGCGTATTCGCCTGCTCCCACGCGAAGGTGGTGGCCGCGTCGAGAAGCTCGATGCGCCGTAAGTTGTGGTCGCGGGCGCGCCGGACGAGTTGATACACGACGTAGATGCCGTAGAAACCGCACGTGAGGATCGTCCACCCCAACGCGGTCGGGAAGTCGAAGATGTAGTCCGACTCGGCCCGCGCCTGCCAGGCGGCGCGCACCCGATCGGACGCCGAGCGCGGGGGCGCCGGGTACCAGCCCACCGGCTCCGGCGACGGGCCGGGCAACGGAGGCGGCGGAGGGTTGGTCACGGCGGAAGTGTACGGAAGAGTTCGCAACGCCGGCACGAGCAAGCGGGGGTAGCGTCGGCGAATGGCCGACGCGCTTCCCCTGATCGACGCGGCCGATTCGATTCTCGACCTCGTCGGTCACACGCCGCTCGTTCGCCTGCCGCGCATCTCCGGCGCGGAAGGTGTGCGGTCCACACTCGTCGCCAAGCTCGAGACGACGAACCCGGGCGGGAGCGTCAAGGACCGGGTCGCGGTCGCCATGATCGACGCCGCGGAGCGAGACGGGCTCTTGAAGCCCGGCGGCACGATCGTCGAGCCGACGTCGGGCAACACGGGTTCCGGACTCGCGATCGTCGCCGCGCAGCGCGGCTATCGGTGCATCTTCGTGATGAGCGACAAGATGAGCGACGAGAAGGTCGCGCTGCTCCGTGCGTACGGTGCGGAAGTCGTCGTGTGCCCGACCGCGGTTCCTCCGGAGGATCCACGTTCGTACTACTCCACGGCCGAACGACTCGTTCGGGAGACGCCCGGGGCGTTCCGTCCCGACCAGTACTCCAACGCCGCCAATCCCCTCGCCCACGAACGCACCACGGGCCCGGAGATCTGGGAGCAGACGCGCGGGCGGGTGACGCATTTCGTCGCCGGCATCGGTACCGGCGGAACGATCACGGGCGTCGGCCGTTTCCTCAAGGCGCAGAACCCGAACGTGCGGATCATCGGCGCGGATCCGTCGGGTTCGGTCTACTCCGGGGGCACCGGGCGCCCGTACCTCACCGAGGGAGTCGGTGAGGACTTCTGGCCGACCACGTTCGATCCCAGCCTGGTCGATCGGGTCATCGAGGTCAGCGACGCGGACGCGTTCCTCACGGCGCGCCGCGTCACGCGCGACGAAGGCCTCCTGATCGGGGGTTCCGGCGGTACCGCGGTGCACGCGGCGCTCACGGTCGCGCGCGAGGCCGAGCCCGACGACATCGTGGTCGTCCTGATCCCGGACTCCGGCCGCGGCTACCTGTCGAAGATCTACACCGACGCGTGGATGTACCACATGGGGTTCCTGCGAGCCGAGGGTCCGGTCGCGGGTGATGTGCTCGCCGCCAAGGGCGACGTGATGTCGCCGCTCGTGCTGATCACTCCCGACCGGCCCGTGCGCGACGCGATCACGATGATGCACGAGACCGGCGTGTCCCAACTCGTCGTGTCGGTCACCACGGAGCTGCCGCTCGCCGCCAAGGAGGTCACCGGCACGTTGCGCGAGCTCGAGCTCATGGATCTGGCGTTCCGTGACCACGACGTGCTCGACCGCCCGATCGCCGACGTCATGGATCCTCCCATGCCGATGATCGGTATCGGCGAACACGTCGGCCGCGTCGTGGAGTGCCTCGACGCGGGCCCGTCGGTGCTCGTGCTCGACGGCGGTCACCCGATCGGCGTGTTGACCCGGTCCGACGTCCTCGGCTTCCTCGCGACCCGTTCGCCGGCATGAGCTCGTTTCGCGACGACGGCTTCGAGACCCGGGCGATTCACACGGGCCAGGAACCCGACCCGCACACGGGCGCGATCATCACGCCGATCAGCCTCGCGACCACGTTCGTGCAGGAGGCCGTCGGCGAGCACCGGGGCTACGAGTACTCCCGCAGCGGCAACCCCACCCGCACCGCGCTGGAGACGTGTCTCGCGTCCCTCGAGGGCGCGCGCCACGGGCTCGCGTTCGCGAGTGGTCTGGCCGCCGAGGACGCGCTGCTGCGCACGCTCGATCCGGGCGACCATGTCATCATCCCCGACGACGCCTACGGCGGTACCTACCGGCTCGTCGCGCGCGTGCACGAACGCCACGGGATCGCGTGGTCGGCATGCGACCTGCGCGACGCGCCGGCGCTCGACGCGTCGTGGCTGCCCGAGACCCGCATGGTCTGGATCGAGACGCCCACGAACCCGCTGCTCTCGATCGTCGACATCGCCGCGGTCGCGAAGTTCGCGCACGAACGTGAGGCGCGTGTGGTCGTCGACAACACCTTCGCCACGCCGTACCTGCAACAGCCGCTGGCGCTCGACGCCGACGCGTCGGTGCACTCGTCGACCAAGTATCTCGGCGGTCACTCCGATGTCGTCGGTGGCTTCATCGCGGTGAACGACGCCGAGTTCGAGGACGAGCTGCGGTTCCTGCAGAACGCGATGGGCGCGGTCCCGTCGCCCTTCGACTGCTACCTGGTGCTTCGGGGTGTGAAGACGCTCGCGCTGCGGATGCGGGAGCACTGCACCAACGCGCAGGCGATCGTGCGCATGCTGCGCGAGCACGACGCGGTTGCGAAGGTGATGTATCCCGACGAGTCCGAGGTTGCCCGCCGCCAGATGCGCGACTTCGGCGGGATGGTCTCGTTCCTCGCGAGCGACGAGGATGCCGCGCTCGATCTCGTGGCGCGCACCCGGCTCTTCACGCTCGCCGAGTCGCTCGGCGCGGTGGAGTCGCTGATCGAGCATCCCGCGCGGATGACCCACGCGTCGGTCGCCGGTTCGCCGCTCGAGGTCGATCCCCGCCTCGTTCGGCTGTCGGTCGGCATCGAGTCGCAAGCCGACCTCGTCGCCGACCTCCGCCAGGCGCTCGACGCGGTCATTGCCCGCTGACGGCAACGCTCGAGAAGTGTTGCACCCGACCGTTGGCGGTGACCTCCTCGGTGAACTCGAACGGGATCGCGCGGTGCCAGAATGCGGTCGCGCCCGCGTTCGCCGTCATCTGGCGCACCTGCCAGTCGCCGGGAAATCGCGCGAAGAGATCGCTGGCCGCTTCGACGCCGACTCCGGTGCGCCGGTGCTTGCGCAACACGAAGAACTCGGCCATGTCGTGCGGGACGCCGGTGCGAACGAGTGCGAAGCCGGCCCAGCGCCCGGCGACCCGGAACAGGAACGGCCGGCGTTCCGGTTCGGTCCAGTAGAGGTCGAGATACGGATATCCGAAGCGACCGTGTGCGTCGACATCGGCGTAGGTGAGCTCGGAGAAGTCGTGGAGGTACAGCTCGAGGAGCCGTCGCAGCACGGGTTTGTCCTCGACCGTGGCTTCGAGAACCTCGATGTCGGCCACCTCTAGAGTCTCGCCCGTGACGTATGTGCTGATCCACGGGGGCGGGTCGACCGCGCGTTTCTGGGACCGGCTGTTGCCCTACCTCGACCGCCCGGTGCTCGCGATCGATCTACCGGGCCGGAACGGCAAGCCGGCCGATTTCGCGACGCTGGCAGTCGACGACGAGGTCGCGTCGGTGCTTGCCGATGTCGCCGCGGCCGATGTAGCGGATCCGATTGTGGTCGTCGCCCATTCGTCGGGCGGCCTCGTCGTTCCCGGGGTCGTCAGCGGCCTCGGTGCGCGGGTCGAGCACGTCGTGCTCAGCGCCGCGCTCGTCCCGGCCGAAGGCGGCTGCGGCATCGATTGCATGAAGCCGAGGCATCGTGAGGGACTGGTCGCGTCGGTCGAGCAGGCGCGCCGCGACGGAACCGTGATCACCTTGCCCGGAGCGCCCGCCGATCCCGAGCCGTTCCGTACCGCGTACGGCGGCGAGCCGCTCGACGACGACACGCTCGCGTACGTCGTCGATCCCGTCCGCTGCGTGGCCGACACGGTGCACCACTACTTTCAGCCGGTCCACTGGTCGACCGCCGCGCACGTTCCGGTCACGTATCTGTTGAACACGCGCGACCGCCCGATCCCGTCGCCGACGCAGGAGCAGATGGTCACCCAGCTGCCACGCGCACCGCGCGTGGTGCGCCTCGCTACCGGTCACGTTCCCGCGGTGACGGATCCCGAAGCCTTCGCGCGTCAGCTCGCTTCGGTGGTCGGACGCGGGGTGGTCTGAGCCCGGCGACGCAGGAAGGTCGATCTGCGCCGGTTCCGCCCGGCGACCACACCGACGACCGTCCATACCGCGAGCAGCACGATCGTGACGGCCCGATTCCGCACGCCGATCGAGAGGATCGTCACGCTGACTGCGACGAGCGAGAGCAGGGCGGCGAGGCCGAACCGGTGGCCGTACGGAATCGGGTTCCCGTGCTCCTCTTCGAACCCCGCGATCGCAAGTGGCGCGAGCTCGGCGCGGCACCGGCGGCATTCGACGACATAGCGCCGACCCCAGCTCGCACAGAACGCCCGAAAGACGCCGAACACTTGGTACTGCACCACGACGTCGCGTTCTTCCGAACCGCAGTGCGGACAGGGTTCGCCCACCGAGTCCCGGCTCAGGACGAAGCCGCGCGTGCCCTCGTTGACGAGGATCATGGCGATTCCTGCGCGCCGCGTCGCGAGCCTATTTCGGTCACGCCTTTATGTCGGCTCGTGAGCGGGTGCGGTGTAGGGAAGCCGGTCGCCCCGTACGGCTCAGGTGGGCTCCGGGCCTCGCCGCGGCGGCGACCAGCCGCTCGGGTGAAGCCGCTCGCATCAAGGAGGGGTGGGATTGCGTCGAAGATCGGCGATATGGCTCGTGTTCGTTCGGTCGCCGCTCACCCGGCGTCCGAGCGGTGCTGAAGTTCCGCCCGTCGTTCCAGCTGCACTCGGAACGGCCGGCGTGGGTGCAGGCATTGCGCGGCGCGGCGTCCTTCGCGATCGCCGCGGCCGTCCTCGTCGGTGGCCTGACCGCGGCCGGAATCGTCCAAGGGGTCTGGGACCGCCACCATCGACGCGATCCGACGGTCGAGTACCTGGCGGACCAGGGTCTGCGGTCCGTGTGTGTGGGCAAGGTCGACGCGAAGTGCGCGCAGCGAGCCGCCGACGCGGCCGGCGTCGACGTCGCCTATATCGAATCAGCGAACGGCTATCTCGCGGTGTCGATCGACGATCGTGCTCCGAAGGCGGAGGAGTCCTACGGGCGTATCGGCGTCGAATCGCTGCCGCCGGGAGGCGCAGGTGGCAAATACCTTCGCCACTACCGCACGATCGTGGTCGACGACACCGAGATCGACCTCTGGCAGTTCGTGGTCCTCCGCTGTAAGTGCCCGACGCGAGATGTTGCGCAGACGGGTGGCACGCATGTCGGAGTCACGACGACGACGACCTCGCCCCGGGTGTACATCGCCTCGGCGACGTGGTTCCACGCGGGACACATGTACGAGTTGAAGACGCCCGCGAGCGTCGACGCGATCTCATTGTTTCGACGGTCGTTGCCCGACATCCGCTACGCGAGTCCGAAGGCGCGGCGCTGAAGCCGGTCCTCCTTCGTCATTGGTCGAGCCCGTCGAAGGCCGGCGGGTAATACGCGGGATCGCCCTCGACCACCGAAGCACGGTGTCCGGCGCGGAGGTTGGGTGCGAACGAAAATACGGAGTGGTTTGCGCTTACGGGAATGACTGGCCGATCAGGCGCCGCTGCTTGAGCTGCGCCTTGGCGTAGTCCTTGTTCATCAGCGCGATGAAGTCGATCGAGATCGACTTCGGGCACGCGGCCTCGCATTCCCGGTGGTTGGTGCACGACCCGAAGTAGGTCTCCATGGTCTCGACCATGCCGATCGTGCGATCCCAACGCTCGGCCTGGCCCTGTGGCAACAGGTTGAGGTGCTGCATCTTCGCCGACGTGAACAGTTGTGCCGCGCCGTTCGGGCACGCGGCGACGCATGCGCCGCAGCCGATGCACGCGGCCGCGTCCATCGACGCGTCGGCGACGGGTTTGGGGATCGGGATCAGGTTGCCGTCGGGTGCGCCGCCAGTACCGACCCCGATGTATCCGCCCGACTCGATGATGCGATCGAACGACGAGCGGTCGACGATGAGATCCTTGACGAGTGGGAATCCCGCGGCGCGCCACGGCTCGATGGTGAGGTGGTCGCCGTCGCGGAACTTGCGCATGTGCAGCTGGCACGTCGCAGTGGCGCGTTCGGGTCCGTGCGCCTGGCCGTTGATCATGAAGCCGCACGAGCCGCAGATGCCTTCCCGGCAGTCGTGGTCGAACGCGATCGGTTCCTTGCCGTCGTGCATGAGTCGCTCGTTGACGACGTCGAGCATCTCGAGGAACGACATGTCGGGGCTCACGCCCGGGACGTCGTAGGTCTCGAACTTGCCGGCCACGTCGGGCGACGGTTGGCGCCAGACGGTCAGCGTGATGCGCATCGCGGCGGTGTGCGTGGTGGCGTCGCTCATCTGATCCTCTACTTGTACGAACGGGTCGACGGGTGCACGAACTCGAAGTTCAGTGGTTCCTTGTGGAGCTCGGGCTCGTTGTCGACACCCTTGAACTCCCAAGCCGCGACGTACGCGTAGTGCTCGTCGTCGCGCAGCGCCTCGCCGTCCTCGGTCTGGTACTCCTCGCGGAAGTGTCCGCCGCAACTCTCGTTGCGTCGCAACGCGTCGAACACCATCAACTCGCCGAACTCGAGGAAGTCGGCGACGCGGCCGGCCTTCTCGAGTGACTGGTTGCGGCTCTCGTTCTCGCCGAGCACACAGACGTTCTTCCAGAACTCCTCGCGGATCGCGGGGATCTCCGCCAGCGCCTTCGACAGGCTCTGCTCGCTGCGCGCCATGCCGCAGTTGTCCCAGAGCACGTGACCGAGCTCCCGGTGGATCTCGTCGACCGTCCGGGTGCCCTTGATCGCGAGCATGCGCCGAACCTGGTCGTCGACCGCCTGCTCCGACTCCACGAACGCAGGGTCGGAGATCGACACCGGCTTGGTGCCGAGCAACGGAGCGAGGTAGTCGCCGATCGTGTACGGCAACACGAAGTAGCCGTCGGCGAGACCCTGCATCAACGCCGACGCGCCGAGCCGGTTCGCGCCGTGATCGGAGAAGTTCGCCTCACCGAGCACGAACAGGCCGGGCAGGTTGCTCTGCAGGTTGTAGTCGACCCAGAGACCGCCCATCGTGTAGTGGATCGCGGGGTTGATGCGCATCGGCACCTTGTACGGATCCTCACCGGTGATGCGGTCGTACATCTCGAAGAGGTTGCCGTAGCGCTCCTCGACCACTTCGTGGCCGACCCGCGCCGTGGCTTCGGTGAAGTCGAGGTACGCACCGTTCTTCAGCGGTCCGACTCCCCGGCCCGCGTCGACCTCGTGCTTGATCGCACGCGACGCGACGTCGCGCGGGACGAGGTTTCCGAACGCCGGGTAACGGCGCTCCAGGAAGTAGTCGCGGTCGTCCTCGGGGATCTGGTCGGGCGACCGGTTGTCGTCCATCTTCTTCGGGACCCACACCCGGCCGTCGTTGCGCAACGATTCCGACATGAGCGTGAGCTTGCTCTGGAACTCGTCGCTCGCCGGGATGCACGTGGGGTGGATCTGCGTGTAGCACGGGTTGGCGAAGAACGCGCCCTTCTTCGCGGCGCGCCACGTGGCGCTCACGTTCGAGTTCTTCGCGTTCGTCGAGAGGTAGAACGCGTTGCCGTAGCCACCGGTCGCGAGCACGACCGCGTGCCCGGCCATCGAGAAGACCTCGCCGGTGTTGAGATCGCGACACACGATGCCGGCCGTCCGACCGTCCTTGACGACCACGTCGAGCATCTCGGTACGCGGGTAGAGCTGCACGCCGTACGAGTGCACCGCGCGCATCAGCGCCTGGTACGCGCCAAGAAGGAGTTGCTGACCGGTCTGGCCGCGCGCGTAGAACGTGCGCGACACCTGCGCGCCGCCGAACGAGCGGTTGTCGAGCAACCCGCCGTACTCGCGTGCGAACGGCACGCCCTGCGCGACGCACTGGTCGATGATGTCGACCGACACCTGCGCGAGCCGGTAGACGTTGGCCTCGCGGGCGCGGTAGTCGCCGCCCTTGATCGTGTCGTAGAAGAGGCGATAGACGCTGTCGCCGTCGTTCTTGTAGTTCTTGGCGGCGTTGATCCCGCCCTGCGCCGCGATCGAGTGCGCACGCCGCGGGGAGTCGTGGAACGTCACGACCTTCACGTTGTAACCGAGCTCGGCGAGGCTTGCCGCGGCACTTGCGCCCGCCAGACCGGTCCCGACGACGATGATGTCGAAGCGGCGTTTGTTCGCGGGGTTGACGAGCTTGACCTCGAACTTGTGGTTGTCCCACTTGTCTTCGAGGGGACCCTCGGGGATTCTCGACTCGAATGCCATCGTCACGCCGCCTTGCACGGTGCGGTCGTCGGCTCAGTGTGCGGACACTTGAGTTTCATGACGTGCGCCTGCACCAGTATCGGGAAGCTGAGGTTGCCCACCAGGATGAGCCCGGCGAACGAGATCGCGAACGAACGCCGCAACCTGTTGATGCGCGGATTGTTGATGCCCATGCTCTGGAACAGCGACCAGGCGCCGTGATACAGGTGGAACGCGAGCGCGATGTTGGCGGCTGCGTACGCAAGCGCGACCGCCGGTCTCTGCAGGCTGTACACCAGGTTGTTGTACGGGTCGCCGCGCACGAACTGCGCGTTGGCGTTGCCCCACGTGAGATCCATGAGGTGGAAGATGAGAAACAGCAGCACGATGATGCCGGTCCAGCGCATCGTGCGGGAGGCGAAATCGGCGGCGACATAGTCACGCTACGACTGATAGCCCTGCGGACGCGCCTTCCTGTTGGTGACCGTGAGGCTGTACGCGGCGTGGAGTTGCAGGACGAACGCGAGAATGAGGACCGTTCTGATCGTCCACAACAAGAACGTCCGGGGGAGGAGATGGCCCGGCATGTCGCGCAATGCTTCGCCGTAGAGGTTGATCTCCTCCTTGGAGAGATAGAACTTCAGGTTGCCGAGCAAGTGGGTGACGACGAAGCCCATGAGGATGACGCCGGTGACGGCCATCACCCACTTCTTGCCGACCGACGACCGGTAGAAGCGCACGATCGGCGGCGCGTTCGGGACCAGCTTGCGAATGGGCCGGGCCGGGCTGACCGGCGGCTTGTGCGCCGGTTTGGTCGGCGGGGTTGCAGTGGTCGCCATTGTCTCCAACTCGACTCGTGAGCTTGTGAATCGGACTCTACGCTGCACCCGGGAAACAGCGCCGAATCGTGCGGGGATTCACATGCAGGTCATCGACGTGTTGGAACGGGGCATCGACGAGGGCACGCACATCGGTACCCAGTTGTATGTCTCGCATCGGGGCGCGGTCGTCGTCGACCGCGCGCTGGGCGACGCGCGAGCCGGCGTTCCCATGACGACCGACACACTCATGAACTGGTTCTCGATGACCAAGCCGGTGACCGCGATCGCGGTTGCGCAGCAGTGGGAGGCGGGAGCGCTCGACATCGACGAGCCCGCGGCGCGTTACGTGCCCGAGTTCGCCGCGCACGGCAAGGGCGAGATCACGATCCGGCACCTGCTGACGCATACCGCGGGCATCCCCAACGGCGACGGGATGTTGCAGGGCGAGCCGTGGGGGGAGTCGCACGCGGCGAACCTGGCGCGGCTGTTCGACGCCCGGCCGGAGTATCCCGCCGGCACCCGGGCCGGATACCACGCGGCCGCGGGGATGACCGTGCTGGGAGAGGTCGTCGAGCGGGTCGGCGGGGTGCCGTACGAGCGGTACGTGCGCGAGCGGATCTTCGAACCGGTGGGCGCGTTCGACTGCTGGGTCGGCATGCCCGAATCGCAGTACGC
>JAODBI010000068.1 GCA_025463875.1 Actinomycetes bacterium | reverse complement strand
TGGTCATGTCTTGGTCCTCCGGTTGCGGACGCGGCGGGCGCGCCACCTTTTTACGGAGGCCGGCCCGGATCACCGGGTGACAGCCCTCCTGGGCCCGACCGAAATTTGATGTTAGCGCAGCTGCGGGACTTGAGAGATAGTGAACCCATGACGACCTCGGGCCCCACCACCCTGGTCGCGGCCGTGCAGGCCGCGCCGGTCTTCCTCGATCGGGAGGCCACGATCGACAAGGTGGGGATCCTCGCGAAGGAGGCGGCCGGGGCCGGTGCGCGGCTCGTTGCATTCCCCGAGGGATTCGTCCCCACCTACCCCGACTGGGTCTGGCGGACGACGCCATGGGCCGACGGCGCGTGGTACGCCCGCTGGATCGACCAGTGCGTCGACGTGCCGGGCCCGGCCTGCGACGCGCTCGGCGCCATCGCGCTCGAGAACCAGGTGTTCCTCGCGGTCCCGGTCAACGAGCGAGACGGCGGGACGGTCTACAACACGCTCCTCTACTTCGGGCCCGACGGGACGGCGCTCGGCAAGCACCGCAAGCTCGTCGCGACCGGCGGCGAACGTCTCGCGTGGGGCATGGGCGACGGCTCGACCCTCACGACCTTCGACACGCCGTTCGGGCGCGTCGGAGGGCTCATCTGCTGGGAGAACTACATGCCCCTCGCGCGCGCCGCGATGTACGAACAGAACGTCGACATCCTGCTCGCGCCGACGTGGGACAACTCCGACGTGTGGGTGTCGTCGATGCGCCACATCGCGAAGGAAGGACGCTGCTACGTGCTCGGCGTCACGTCGTGCCTACGCGCGTCCGACGTCCCCGCCGACATACCCGGACGCGACGAGATCTACGGCGGTGACGACGACTGGATGTCGCGCGGCAACACCGTGATCGTCGATCCGTATGGCGAGATCCTCGCGGGCCCGATCAGCGAGACCGAAGGCACTCTCTATGCGGAGGTCGACGTCGCGACGGTACGCCAGTCGCGCCGCCAGTTCGACGCGGTCGGCCACTACTCGCGTCCCGACGTCTTCAACTTCTCCGTCCGTCGCGACTGATCTGTGATCGCGCGCGTTTCAGTCGAGCGCGAACGGCGGGTACACGTCGGTCAGCAGCGCGGTGTACGCCTGAACGCGCAGCGACCAGCGTTGCACCTTGATGACGAAATCGCGCATGCCCACGGGCCAGCGGCCGGTGAACAACACCGCGAACAGGGCGACGAACGTCACGACGCCGGCCGCTAGGAGCAGGACGGCCAGAACGATGATCTGTGGAATCGCGAGGATGATCCGGAAGAACGCCGTGAGCCGATTCCGATCGGTGAGCTGCGGCTGAATATCCACTCGTACGCGTGGGTCGTCGCCAGGATCGCTCGCTGTCGTCTGGAAGCCGAACGGAGGATATTCCTCCCGCATGAACGCGACGTAGGTCGAGACGCGGACGGAGTATCGGAAGTACATCACCTGTACGTTCGCCAGTCCCTCGGGCAGCGCGCCCGTGAACAGGATCACGAACCAGGAGATGACGGCGACCACGTTGGACACGAGCCGCAGCACGTAGAGGATGACGTAGTGCGGGATCGCGAGGAGCCAGTTGACGAGTGGTCGCCAGTTCGCGACCTTCTCCGGCGGGTCGAACGTGAACGTCGCCGGATACGCGGCCGAGCCTTCGATCATGGGGCCTCCCGGGCCAGGCACGGGTGGGAGCGCCGTCAGTATCACCCGTCCGCGGGGCGAAAGGGGTGGATCCTCCCCGCAAGGGCATTCTGAGCCCGGTCTCAGGCCGGACTCAGGGAGCCGGAGCGGCCGGACCTGTGCCGATCGGGGCCGTCGTCGTTGCAACCGCGGTCGGAGGCGGGACCGACGAAACCGTCGTGTCCGGCGCCGGAGGCGCCGTCGGCGCAGTGCCGGTGGTGGCGGGCGGTGAGACAGTCGGCGTGGTGGGCGCGGTCGTCGCCGTCGGCGCGACGGTGACAGGTGGTGCGGTGCCAGGCGCGGTCGTCGTCACCGACGCGGGTGACGCACAGCCGGCGGGATCGGGCACGATCTCCGGGCCGGCCGGACCGATGACGGTCCGCGCGCAACCGAAGTCGGAGAACGTCGTGTCGGCGTCGACCGTTCCGCCGTCGGAGAACATGACCGTGGTCTGTGCGCGCCGTATGAATCCGAGTCCGTCGATGGAGAGCACGACGACCGTCGTCGTGAATCCCTCGCGCTCGAGCACCGTACGGGTCGCGGCCGCGGTCTTCGCCTCCTCCGCGGTGAGGCCGGGTCGATCGTCGCGGTTCGAGTCGAGGGTGACCTTGTAGTCGCGGGTCGGTACCCCGTCGACCTCGGAGTCGCCGAGACTCGACGAGGCGGTGATCGACTGTTGGGCGAGGTCGAGATACCCGGTCGGGCTCGCCATGTTGGCCATGGCTATGGCACCTTCGCGTTGTCCGAGCGTTCCGAGCACGAGGGGCGCGAATTGCGAGAGAGGGGCGCCCGCACCGGTACCGGAGCCGGAGGTCATCCCGTAGTACCCGCCGCCCTCCTCCCAGACGTCGGTGCCGTTCACGCGCGTCGTGATCACGCCGAAGCCCGGGACGTTCGCGCTCGTGACCATCGCGGTCGGGCTCACGGTGACGACACCGTCGCCCGAGATCGTGACGTTGTTCGGACTGGTCATCCCGTAACCGCACGCGGTCGCGATGCCGCGCCCGACCGGGATCTTGGATCCGTTCGAGGCGCCCCCGCATGCGTCGACCGACGTCGTCGTGCTCGACGCCGGAGCGGGCGTCTCGCTCAGCCGGTAGCGGATGTGGAAGCTCCCCGACCCGGTCGTGACCTTCAAGGCCGAGTACACGTCGACGCGGGCATGTGCGTCGTCGACATTGCTCACCGCGACGCCCGGTTTCGGTGAGCCGGGTCGGTGCCGACCAGTCGACCGGGTCGCGACGACTGCGCCGCCGATCCCGACTGCGACCGCCAGAAAGGCCGCGGCAACCCGACGTGACTTGGGGCCGCGCACCCGGGGCTCGATTCTGCGTTCGTCGCTCAGCTCCGCAACGGGAATCTCGGCGATGTCAGGGATGTCGCCGAGTCGGTCGCCACTGCTGGATGCCCGCTCGTCGTCCCGCACCATCCACCCCGCTTCGTCCGTGTCTGCTTACTGGACGTCCGGTGACCCCCGCAGGTTTCATGCTGCGGAATCCCCGCAGCCCGCACGCGGCGCCACGTGACGCCCACCGCGCCAAATGTTGCAAACAGTTTGGTGAGAAAGCGACCGCCCGACGTCCGAAATGTTGCAAACAGTTTGGTGAGAAAGCGACCGCCCGACGTCCGAAATGTTGCAAACAGTTTGGTGAGAAAGCGACCGCCCGGCGTCCGAAATGTTGCAATCTGTTTGCAACGGGGACGCGGGTCAGGACCAGAGTTTTTCGAGGGCGGCCGCGGTCTCGGCGGGTTTGGTGACGGGCCACCAGTGGCCGCTGTCGGG
The DNA here is from genome assembly GCA_025463875.1 of Actinomycetes bacterium. Classification (GTDB taxonomy): domain Bacteria; phylum Actinomycetota; class Acidimicrobiia; order IMCC26256; family PALSA-610; genus PALSA-610. The sequence continues at coordinate 991 of JAODBI010000068.1, read as the reverse complement.
GAACATCTCGAGGGTCGCGCCCGTGCGCTCGGCGAGACGCCCGCCGAAGTCGGCGGTGACGTAGGGGTCGTCGGCGCCCCAGAGCACGAGTCCCGGACGCGAGATCGCGTCGACGGCGTCGTGCCAGTCGCCGAAGCCCGACGCGGCCGAGCGGTACAGCTTCAAGATGCTGTTCTTCATGGTGTCGTCGACGTTCGCCGCGACCTCGGTCGCGTACTCGCGACCGAGTTGGTCCGCCAAGGCGTCGACGAGCGCGTCGCCGACCATCGCGTCCATGATCTGCTCCCCCACGTCGGGCGTCTGCCACATCTGCGCGAGGTCGTGCCAGACGTAGTCGCGGTCGACGGTGCCGGAGCCCGCGGCCCACGTGCGGACCAGATCGGGCCGGGTCGACACGAGTCGCTGCACGAGCAGCGATCCCCAATCGTGGCCGACGATGTCGACGGGCTCGCCGAGCGCTTCCACCTGCTGCACGAGCCACGCGAGGTACGCCTCTTTGGTCGCGTCGAACCCGTTGGGGACCGGCGCCGCGAATCCTGGAAGCGCGGGCGTGACGATGTCGGTGCGCTTCAGGTGGGCGCGCACTCCGTTCCACAACTTCGTGGTGTCGGGGACGCCGTGGACGAGGACTGCGGGCATGTTCGACTCCTCGGATGGAGCTCGGAAGCGCGACGGGGCAATCGGCCTAGTCGGCTTCGGCGAGACGGGCCTTCAGCTCGAAGATCGCGTCGATCGGACCGGGATCGACGTCGTTCAGCATCGCGAGATAGCAGCTGACCCAGTCGCCGACGTACATGAGGTCGAGCAGCTGCGCGAGCCGGCCGTCGCCCTCGGCCTGCACCTCGAGAACCTGGTGCACGCACTCGCCGATGATGTCGCGGGTGACCTCGAACCGTGGCTGCAACCGCTTGTGCTCGAACCCGTGCCGCAGCTCGACGAGCGAGATGAGCTGGCGCGTGACGTCGCCGTGCTGGCCCCAGCCGCAGATCTC
>JAODBI010000019.1 GCA_025463875.1 Actinomycetes bacterium | reverse complement strand
CTTCCGTTCGAGACGAGCCATCCTGGGCTCTTCGCTATCGGCGACGTCCGCGCCGGCTCGACCAAGCGAGTCGCCGCAGCCGTCGGAGAGGGATCGGCGGCCGTGAGCTCCGTCCACGAGTACCTCGCGTTCGCTCACTGAGCGAAGCTCTGGACCCTCGGCGTAGAACAAGTTCGTTCGCTCCCATGCCTACGGGATATGACACGCAACCTAGAAGGTCTTTTTCAAAGTGGGAAGAGGCCTCTACGGTGCGACTAGTCATACCTCGGAGACATACTTACAGGAGCCGACAATGGACAAGCCCGTCGTTCTGATCACCGGAGCGCTCACCGGCATCGGCCGCGCGACCGCGGTCGCCTTCGCCAAAAAGGGCGCGAAAGCCATTGTCGTCGCCGGTCGGCGAGACGAGGCCGGCAAGGCTCTCGCCGACGAGTTGCGCTCGCTCGGTTCGGAGGCTGAGTTCATCCACGTCGACGTCCGCAAGGAGGACGAGGTCCGCGCCTTGGTCAACGAGACCGTCGCGCGGTTCGGGCGTCTCGACGTCGCGGTGAACAACGCAGGCACCGAGGGCCAGGTCGGCCCGATCACGGACCAGACCGCGGAGAGCTACGCGGCGACGTTCGACACGAATGTTCTCGGCGTGATCCTGAGCATGAAGCACGAAGTGCGCGCGATGCAGGGACAGGGAAGCGGGAGCATCGTCAACATCTCCTCGACCTACGGGCACGAGGGCGCGGCCGGGGCCTCCGTCTACGTCGGCAGCAAGCACGCCGTGGAAGGCATCACCAAGTCGGTGGCTCTCGAGATCGCCGAGTCGGGAATCCGCGTGAACGGTGTGGCGCCGGGCCCCACGGACACGGACATGTTGACCCGCTTCACCGGCACGCCCGAGAACAAGGCGGCGCTCGTCACGGGCGTCCCGATGGGTCGCCTCGGCTTCTCGGAGGAGGTCGCCGACGGCGTCGTCTTCATCTCGTCGGACGAGGCCGCGTTCATTACCGGTCACATCCTCAACGTCGACGGCGGTCACTCCGCCAACTGATCCCTTCCAGACACGGCCGCTAGGAGCCAGCGATGACCAGCGAGTCGAACACGGCGCCGACACGATTCGTCGAAGCGGACGGAGCCCGCTTCGCCTACCGCCGCTTCGGCGAACCGACCGGTACGCCGATGGTGCTGCTGCAGCACTTCATGGGCAACCTCGACAACTACGACCCGGCGGTCACCGACGTCCTCGCCATGGGCCGGGAGGTGATCCTCACCGACAACGCCGGCGTCGGACTCAGCACCGGTGCGGCGCCGCAGAGCATCGCCGGGATGGCGCGGGACGCCTCCTCGCTCATCGATGGTCTCGGGCTCGAGCACGTCGATCTCTTCGGCTTCTCGATGGGGGGATTCGTTGCCCAGCAGATCGCCGTTGACCGGCCCGAGCTCGTACGCCGACTGGTGCTGGTGGGTACGGGCCCACGCGGTGGCGACGGCATGGACCAGCTCGCGCCCGACGTCGTGCCGCTGTTCGTGACGGCGTATGAGCCGCAGGATCTGATGTGGCTTCCGATCTTCTTCTCGCCGTCCGAAGCAAGCCAGGCCGCGGGTCGACGCTTCCTCGAGCGCATCCGCGCGCGCACCGAGGACCGCGACGTCCCGGTCTCGGCAGCCACCGTCGCCGCGCATCTGGCGGCGGCGCGCGGGTGGGGCGCGGCAGCCCCGGACAGCTTCGACTACCTCAAGGGAATCCCTCACCCGACGCTCCTGGTCAACGGCAGCAACGACGTCGTCGTCCCCACCATCAACTCCTACATCCTGCAGCAGAACCTGCCGAACGCCGAGCTGGTCCTTTTCCCGGACTCCAACCACGGGTCGCATTTCCAGTTCACCGAATTGTTCAACCGGTACGTGACCGACTTCGTCGATCGCTAGAAGGAAAGAACGGAGGCTCCACGATGGCAAATCAAACCATGGCTGCAGCGAATAGGGAGCTCGTAGAAGATTTCATCCGCCGCGTATTCAACGAGCACAACGCGGAAGCCACCGGGGACTACTTCAGCTCTGATGTGCAGTGGCACGGAGGGACGCTGGGAACGCTCGGCGGATCCGATGCGATGACCAGCTTCTACAAGGACTTGTTCGCCGCGCTGCCGGACCTGCACGCCACCACCGTCGACGTCGTCGCCGACGAGGACACGGTCTGGTGCCGTTTCGTTGTCGAAGGTACGAGTGAGGGAAGCCTCTTCGGTTTCCCCGCCACCGGTAAGACGGTCAGGTGGGACGAGATCGACACGTATCGCGTCGCCAACGGACAGATCACCGAGGAGTGGTCCTCGCCCGACATGACAAATATTCTCTACCAGCTCGGGGCATACACACCTCCGTGGATTTCCTGACAGCCCCGTGAGGTCTCACTACACGTAAGGAGTGGTCATGGACGCGCAGACACAAACAGCATCCCCGGTCGCTCTCGTCACGGGAGCAACGTCGGGGATCGGACGGGCGGTGGCCCTGAAGCTGGCGAGTGACGGCTTCGGAGTGATCGTGCACGGCCGCAGCGCAGAGCGCGGTGCGGCAACCGTCCGAGCCATCGAAGAGGCAGGCGGGCACGCCCGCTTCGTGGCGGCCGACCTCGCCGACGCCGACGACGTCACCCAACTCGCCAAAGAGGCCGGTGACGTGGACGTCCTCGTCAACAACGGAGGGTTGTCGTGGTTCGGCCCCACGGCCGAACTCGACGCCGCCACCTTCGACGCGCTCTTCGCGAGCAACGTCCGTTCGGCCTACCAACTCGTGGCCGCGATCGCTCCCGGGATGGCATCCCGGGGACATGGAAGCATCGTGAGCCTCGACTCGATGGCGGGACACGTCGGCCTGGCCGGTGGCGCCGCGTACGGGGCAACCAAGGCCGCCCTCAGCGCCCTCTCCCGCGCCTGGGCTGCTGAGTTCAGCCCGGCGGGCGTTCGCGTCAACACTGTCGCCCCCGGGCCCGTCTACACCAACGGCGCCAGCGCGGACCGGATCGAGCAGCTGGGCAAGACCACGTTGATGGGGCGCGCCGCCCAGGTCGAAGAGATCGCCGACGTCATCGCCTTCATCGCGTCGGACAAGGCGAGCTACGTCACTGGCGCGGTGATCCCCGTCGGCGGCGGACGTACCGCCGTTTGAGGCCACGCAGCCCCACTCCAACCAACCGGACAGCGACGGATCGAACCTCGCCAACGCCGAAGGACCCTC
>JAODBI010000017.1 GCA_025463875.1 Actinomycetes bacterium | reverse complement strand
TGGTCGATGTGGAGGAATTGCTTGGGCTTGACGGCTTGGGTGAGCCATTTGGGGTCGACTTCTTGCAGGACGTACGAAGTCGAGAACTCCGGCATCGGCGGATTCGCATCGTTCCGTGCCATCGCTACGTGCCCTCACCGGTCAGCATGGGTCGAGGATAATCCCGATTTCTCAGTGAGAAATCCTGGCTCGGGTCGACGCGTGCAGATTTCCCGATCCGGTCCTACCCTCGGGCATGGATAGTTTGCAGGACGAAGTCGTGGCCCTGAAGGAGACCCTCCCCAAGATCTCGGTCGACGAGGCAATCGCGGCGCTGACCCTGACGGGCGAGAACTCGGCCGACCTGATGCGGATCGTCGAATACGCGTTCGACATCGTGGGCAAGCTCAGCCGCAATGTCGCGGCCCAGTGGGCGGCGTCCGAGCTGATCGCCGCTCGGGTCGACAAGCTCACTGCGTCGCAGAACTGATCGGTCGTCTCGCCGGGCGTCGGCGCGCAGTGGACTGCGCGTGCCGCGTCGTTGCTGGGCCTTGAGGGGACCGCGGCCGCGCAGTCCAACCTCACGCTACGTCCGAAGTCAAGAGGCGATTGCGGGAGGTCCGCGGGTCGGACCAGAGCCGTTGCGAAGAATCTTCCGAGGAATCTTCGCTGTGGTGCTATCCCTCGTTCGTCTCGTCGGCGGGGTACTCGCTCTCCTGGCGAGCTGCCTCCTCGAGCTCGGTCTCGTCGCTCTCGCGGCGCTCGTCGGGCTTCTCGGGAGGGCGGGGATCAGGCACCCCGGCGACGATAGGCCGTTCCGACGAGTCTTCCGAAGAATCTTCGCGATCCGAAGGCGTTCGTCCCGGTGACGCCGTTCCGACGAATCTTCCGAAGAATCTTCGCGACGACGTCTCGAGCACCCGGGTCAGCTCGTTCCGACGAATCTTCCGAAGAATCGCCGTGACGCAGAATGCGGCGGTGCGGTTCGGGGACAGGTCGTGATTCTTCCTGCGGCGGCGGGCGCCGTCCGCCGGTTGCTCGGGCGGCCGCCCGACGAGATCGAACCGCTTGTCGAATGGCCTGATCACGGCGCGTACCGCGTCGCCGTCGCTGGCCAATTCTTCGTCGTCAAGATCGATGCCGACGGCGGCCGATTGACACGCGAGATCGCCGGTCAGCTTCGAGCCGAAGCCGCCGGCGTTCCCGTGCCGCCGATCGTCGCCCACGACGACGATTGCTTCGCGATGCGATTCGTCGCCGGCACCTCGCTCGACAAGTGCTCGACCCAGGCCACGTGGCGCGCTGCCGGCCACGTGCTCCGGACCGTGCACGGCGCGAAGCCCCAAGACGACCACCTCATCGGCGGCGGCTTCGGACTCGCAGCCGAGACCTGGCCGGCATTCGTCCGCATGCTGGTCGAGGACTCCCTCGATCGTTGCGTCCGCGACCTCGCCTTCGATCCCGAATCCGCAACCCGGATTCGCCGGGCGTTCGACGACGATCTCCCGCCGCTCGAGCACGCGCCGACCGTCTGGAGCCACGGCGATCTCCAACCCGAACACGTCCTGCTCGATCCCGGCAACAACGACGTTGTCGCCATCATCGACTGGGCCGATCACGGTCGCGCCGATCCGGCCTGGGATCTCGCCGTACTCGCGCTCGACGACACTCGGCATCTCGACGCGCTCCTCGACGGCTACGCGTCATACACCCACGACGAGCACGGCCGCGTCCGCACCCGTCTCAACCTGTATCGCGTCCTCCGGTGGCTCGCCGAGGCGCTCTGGTTCGCAGAACGCTCGCATCAGGGCGCGGCCACGTCCCTCGAACGAGCCGCAGCCTGGCGTCGAGAGGATCAGTGATGCGTGATGCCCGTGTTGACCGCTTCGAACGCCGAACCCGGAACCGTCTTCAGCTGGTTCAAGTCGTTGTCGTTCCAGCGCTTGTCGGCCGAGCCCGTGATGTACCACGACGAGCCGTTGTCGGCGACGATCATCCCGTAGTTCTTCAGCGCCCGCAGGATCACGAGCGACTGCCCGTGAAACCCGGCGAGCGAGAAGTTGGCCTTGAGCCGCAGTCGCAGACCCATCGGCGGCAGGGCCGGATTCGTCGACGACGACGCCCAGTGCGTCGCCGGAAGGATGTATCCGCGCTGGGTGACCGGCGCGGTGAACCGCACCGCGTGATTGATCGCGCCCGCCGCGACCTCGTCGTAGCGCACGAGCCCGGGCAGGATCGAGAGTCCCGCCGCATCGGCGGACGTCCATCCCGCGGGCCGCAGTGCGTTCGACTTCAGGTTCCAGTTGACCCCGACGTCGGCGTTCCAGTGATTGGTCTTCCAGAACGCGCGTCCGAGCTCGTAGAGATGACACGTGCCTTGTTGCACGACGAGGACGTGCCGGTCGCCGGCGCTCGCCGCGCCCCCCTCGATCGGTGCGTTGCCGGGGATCGGGTACGGGCCGGGATCACTCTCGTCGCCGTACGCGGTGAACGCGATCGGCACCTTCGGTTGAGTCGCGGGCACGATCTTGAACGGGATGCCGTACGCGCCGGCTCCGCCGAAGTCGGGGTGGAGGTTCGTCTTGCCCGGCGAACTGATGTTCCGCACGAGCGTCGCGGAGTCCGAGCGCACCGGCAGGGCGGACACGTTCTGGTTCCAGGCATTCGTCTTCGGGAACATCGGGCAGCCCCCGAGGCTCGGCCCAGGAGCCGTCGCGGTTCCACCCGAGCCGCCCGAGCCCGAACCACCGGGAGCACCGATCGGCACAGTCGGCTGGCAGCCCGCCAGCAGACCTCCCACAGAAGCGACCGCGATGGCGGCGAAGATACGTCCGCTCACGAGCACTGCATCGGCCTCCTGCCGTCTTCGACTTGAACCGTCATACGATTGCGCCGTGACGGTGGCGTTCATCCCGAGCCCGAAGCACGGCATCGTGCACATCGGGCCCCTTCCCCTGCACGCCTACGGGCTGATGCTCGCCCTGGGCGTGCTGGTCGCGACCCAGGTGGCGGAGAAGCGTTGGACGCGTGGCGGGCGCAGCTCCAAGGAATTCGGAGCCATCGTCGTCCCCGTCGTGATCGCGGGCGTCGTCGGCGCGCGCGTGTACCACCTGTTCACCGGCTACTCGTGGAGCAACGGCGGTTTCGTCGGGATCTTCGAGATCTGGAAAGGTGGCCTTTCGATCTGGGGCGCGGTCGGCGGCGGACTCATTGCGGTACTCGTGCTCGCTCGCCGTCGACATCTCGACACGCTCGCGCTCATGGACGCGATCGCGCCGGGCGTCGTGCTCGCGCAGGCGATCGGCCGTTGGGGCAACTACTTCAACCAAGAGTTGTTCGGCCGGCCGACGAAGCTCCCGTGGGGACTCGAGATCGACGTCGCGCATCGTCCACCCGGATTCACGCAGTACGCGACGTTCCATCCCACGTTCCTCTACGAGTCGTTGTGGTGCTTGTTGGTGTTCGCCACCATCGTGTTCGTCGAACGCCGGTTCACTCTGAAGCGCGGTCAGGCATTCGCGCTGTACGTCGCGATGTACACGTTCGGTCGCATCTGGTTCGAGGCACTGAGAATCGACGACGCGACGCGCATCTTCGGAGTGCGCTTCAACCTGCTCTTGTCGATCGTGTTGAGTGTGTTCGGCGCGGTGTGGTTCGTCTGGCTCGGACGTCGACCGCAACCCGCGTCACCCGCTGCGCGCGGCGTGGGGGATCCCTTGATGACGCAAGTTGACGAGCCGGTTCCCGACCGCGACTCGGGGTAATCCCCCATACAGCGGACTACCGTCGCCCCCTAAGGTGTCGGCGTGACGACGACAATTCCCCCCACGACAACACTTGCCGCGCGCGCCGTCGGAGCGTCGAAGATCTATGGCACGGGCGATACCGCGGTTCGTGCACTCGATGCGATCAACGTCGAGTTTCCCCGCGCCCAGTACACGGCGATCATGGGACCGTCCGGTTCCGGCAAGTCGACGCTCCTGCACTGCCTCGCCGGGCTCGACACACTGACGAGTGGTCACGTGTACCTCGGCGACATCGACCTGAGCACGCTCTCCGACAAAGAGGTCACGCGCATACGCCGTGACCGGGTGGGATTCGTCTTCCAGACGTTCAACCTGCTTCCCACGCTCACCGCGATCGAGAACATCACGTTGCCGTTGGCGCTCGCGGGCCACAAGCCCGATCAGGCGTGGCTCGACCGCATCATCGACACGGTTTCACTGCGCGATCGGCTCGAGCACCGACCGTCGGAGCTGTCGGGTGGTCAGCAACAGCGAGTCGCCGTCGCCCGCGCCCTCGTCACCAAGCCCGAGATCATCTTCGCCGACGAACCGACCGGCAACCTCGACTCCCGCTCGAGCGCCGAGATCCTCGGGTTCCTGCAGCGCGCCGTCGAGGAGTTCGGTCAGACCATCGTCATGGTGACCCACGACCCGATCTCCGCGTCGTACTCGAACCGTGTCGTGTTCCTCGCCGACGGCCACATCGTCGACGAGCTGCTCGACCCCACCGCCGACGCGGTGCTCGGCAAGATGCGCAATCTCGGGGGCGAGTAACCGATGTGGAAGGTCACGCGCAAGGGTCTCGCGGCCCACAAGCTGCGCTTCGTGCTGACCGCGCTCGCGGTGGTACTTGGAGTCTCGTTCATCTGCGGAACGCTCGTGCTCACCGCGACGATCCAGAAGACGTTCGATGATCTCTTCGCCGACATCAACCGCGGCACCGACGCAGCCGTCCGGTCGGCGAACGTCATCAAGGGCGACTTCGGCAACGACCAGCGTGCCAACGTGCCGGCTTCCCTCGTCACCGAAGTCCTCAAGACGCCGACTGTCGAGGCCGCGGTCGGGAACATCCAGCCCTATGCCCAGGCGGTCGACAAGAACGGCAAGGCCATCGGGGGCAACGGTCCACCGACGTTCGGTCTCGGTTGGGACCCCAACCCGAAGTTGAACCAGTTCCACCTCGTGGTCGGCCGCCCGCCACAGGCCGACGACGAGATCGTCGTCGACAAGGGAACGGCCGACAAAGGGCACTTCACGGTCGGCGACGAAGTCACCATCCTGACGACGAAGGTGCCGAAGAAGTACAAGCTCGTCGGGATCGCGAAGTTCGGAACCGTCGACAGCCTCGCGGGCGCCTCGATCGTCTTGTTCACTCCGCACGAGGTGCAGCGCATCGCGGGCGTGAACAACGAGTTCTCGCAGATATCGGTCGTTGCGAAGCCGGGCGTGTCGCAGACCCAGGTCGCGGAAGACATCCGGAAAACCCTGGTCGCAGACGGTCAGACGCAATACCAGGTGATCACCGGCAAGGCGCTCACGAAGGAGAACCAGGACGCCGTCCACAAGGCCTTGGGCTTCATCAGCACGGCCCTGTTGGTGTTCGCGTTCGTCGCGCTCATCGTCGGGATGTTCATCATCTACAACACGTTCTCGATCGTCGTCGCGCAGCGCATGCGTGAGATGGCGCTGTTGCGCGCAATTGGCGCGTCGAAGCGGCAGGTACTCGGTTCGGTGATCGGTGAGGCCGTCGTCGTCGGTGTGCTCGCCAGCGCGATCGGCGTCGCCGCGGGTATCGGTTTGTCGATCGGTCTCAAGGCGGTCATGAATGCCGTCGGCTTCCAGATCCCCGGGAGCGGGGTGGTGCTGCGCCCGAACGCGGTCATCATCGGCCTGTTGGTCGGCACGATCGTGACGATCATCTCGGCCGTCGTTCCTGCCCGTCAGGCGGCACGTGTTCCCCCCATCGCGGCGATGCGCGCAGTCGCCCTCGAGCGACCGATCAACCGCTTCCGCCGGCTCGCGATCGGTGGCGTGATCCTTGCGCTCGGGCTCCTGACCTTGTTCCTCGGGCTGTTCGGTAGCAGCGGTATCTCGTTCGTCGGGCTCGGCGCGTTACTCATGCTCGTCGGCGTCTTCGTCGTGTCGCCCCTGTTCGCGCGACAACTCGCGCGCGTGATCGGCGTGCCACTCACCAAGTTCCGCGGGATCGTCGGCAGCCTGTCGCGGGAGAACGCGGCGCGGAACCCGCGGCGCACCGCCACGACCGGAGCCGCGGTGATGATCGCGGTTTCGCTCGTGGGCTTCATCACGATCTTCGCGGCGTCCGCGAACGCTTCGATCGGATCCGCGATCGACCAGCAACTCAAGACCGACTACATCGTCACCCTCAAAGGCGGCGGCGGACCCGGCGGCGGTGGGCTCAGTCCGGAGCTCGCCAAGAAGATCTCCGGGCTCCCGCAGGTAGCGGCGTCGACGCCGATCCGGCTCGGCGCCGCCGAGATCGGCGGCAGCAAGACCTTCCTCGCGGCTGCCGACCCCGAGGCGATCCCCCAGCTCTACGACTTCAACGGGGTAGCCGGTTCGATCGCCAACCTCGCCCCGAACGAGATCGCGATCTCGACGCGCAAGGCCTCCAGCAAGCACCTGAAGCTCGACGACGTCGTCTCGGCGCGCTTCGTGCAGACCGGTCTGGTCCCGCTCCAGGTCGGGTTCATCTACCGGAACAACACCTTGGCCGGCGACTACATCATCTCGCTGGCGTCGTTCGAGCGGAACTTCCCTCCGCAGGATCAGCTCGATACGCAGATCTTCGTCAAGTTGAAGCCCGGTGTGAGCCCCGTCCAGGGACGCGCCGCGATCGAACCGCTGGTGGCCCAATATCCGAACTCGGCGCTGAAGGACAACGCGCAGTACAAAGCCGACCAGAAGAAGCAGGTCAACCAGGTGCTCGTCCTGGTGTACGTGCTGCTGTTCCTGGCTGTGATCATCGCGTTCATCGGCATCGTCAACACCATGACGCTCTCCATCTACGAACGCACGCAGGAGATCGGCTTGCTCCGCGCGGTCGGCAGCAGCCGGCGTCAGGTGCGGTCGATGGTGCGGTGGGAGGCGGCGATCATCGCGTTGTTCGGCACGCTGCTCGGTATCGCGATGGCCCTGTTCTTCGGTTGGGCGGTCGTGCGCGCGCTGCACGACCAGGGCTTCACGAAGTTCTCCGCGGCGCCCTTTTCGCTCGTCTTCATCGTCGTCATCACGGGATTGGCGACGCTCGTCTGGGCGAGCCTGCCCGCGCGTCGCGCCTCCCGGCTCGACGTGTTGAAAGCCATCGATCAGAACTAAGGGCGCGCCGCCGCGTGCGGTAGCGGGTCAGGGGACGTCGAGCTCGTCGCGCAGCTTGGCGTCCTTGTCGCGCACCTGCTGCGCGAGGTCGGACTGGAAGCGCACCATCGCGGCGCGCAGCTTCTCGTCGGCGACGGCCAGGATGCGCACCGCGAGCAGGCCGGCGTTGCGGGCGTTGCCGATCGCAACCGTGGCGACGGGGATGCCGGCGGGCATCTGCACGATCGAGAGGAGTGAGTCGAGCCCGTCGAGCTGTTTGAGCGCGACCGGAACGCCGATCACCGGCAGGGGCGTCATCGAAGCGGTCATCCCCGGCAGATGGGCGGCGCCGCCCGCCCCGGCGATGATCACCTCGAGGCCACGATCGACCGCGCCGCGCGCGTAGTCGAGCATTGCTTCGGGCGTGCGGTGGGCGGAGATCACACGGGCTTCGTACGGCACATCGAATTCCGCGAGGACGTCGATCGCGCCTTGCATGGTGGGCAGATCGGAGTCGCTGCCCATGATCACCCCAACGCGCGGGTTGCCCACGCCGGTGACCCTAATGGACACTTGCCGAATGCGTACAC
>JAODBI010000005.1 GCA_025463875.1 Actinomycetes bacterium | reverse complement strand
CTCGCCAGCCGTGGGAGCGACAACCAGATCCTCGCGGCCGCGCTCGCGCAGAAGCCGCACTGGTGGGTCGGGCCGATCCTCGTTCCCCTCGAGGATCTCGTCCGGCTCGCCGGACCCGAGGACGACGCGCTCGTTCCCATCGAGATGGACGAGTGGGAGGACGACGTCGAGGAGATGCAGGAGAGCATCGATCAGGGTTGGGAACCACCGCCGTTGCTGGCGGAGTACCAGGACGGCCGGTTGCTCCTGCAGGACGGCAACCATCGCTACGAAGCGCTGGTACGCGCCGAGGAACACGCGACCTGGGTGCTCGTGTTCTTCGACGAAGAAGACGACTACGAAGCCTTCACCGCCCAAAACCCTGCCCACAGTTGGCAGTGAAACCGGCGCCACGCGCCTGAATTCCTGCCCACTGTTGGCAGGGAACCTGCGGTCAGGGGCGTAGGAGTTGGAACGCTTCGACGGGTTCGGAGAACCCGGCGAGGTTGTACTTGCCGGCCGCGACGAACGCATACCCGCCCCGGACCCGCTCCAGCCGCTGCTGCAATCCGGCGTCGGTGAGCGCGGTGCCGGCTTCGGCCGAGGCGACGAGCCGCGCCGCGAGATTGACGGTCGGACCGTAGAAATCGCCTTGGCGGACCATCACCTCGCCGAACGCGACACCGACGCGTAGCTTCGGCAGGTGCGCCGCCGCGCACGCCTCGAGCAGGTCGAGCGCCAGGGAGCACGCGACGCCCGGCGCGTTGCTCACGAACATCACGGCATCACCGATGCGCTTGACGACGTCGGCGCCCGTGGCCGCGATGACGTCGCCGGTGGTCGCCTCGAACCGGTCGAGCATCACCGCGAGATACTGCGGCTCGAGCTCGTACCACAGGCTCGTGTAGCCGGCGAGATCGGCGAAGCCCACGGCGAGTTGCACGACGTTCAACGCCGACGTCGGCGCGTTGACCTCGCTGTAGCGCCGGCCGATCGCCTGGAGGTGGTGCCGGTGGATCGCGTCCATCGCGTCCGAGATCCGGGGCAGCATCGCGTCGGCGACTGCTCGATACGTCCGCGCGACCTCGACGTACTCGCGCTTTTCCGCGAGGGGCGCTTCGACGTTCGAGCGGAGCATCGCCACCTCGGCCTCGGCGACGCGCCGGACGGCTTCTCCCATCGTGCGCATCAGCTGCAGCACCTGTTCGTGGGCGACGAACCCGGCGAGCAGGCCGAACAGCCGGAACATCTCCACGTCGTGGCTGCCGAACCGACGTTCGAAGGGCCGCGGGTCGGCGAAGCCGGCGCCGCGCCAGAGGTTGAGCGCGACCCTGGGATCGATCTCGGCCTGACGCGCCGCCTCCGCGAACGTGAGCCCGTCTCGTCCGGTTCGCAGCGTGCGGAACGCGGCGAAGCTGAGGAGGCCGCCTTGTTCGTCGGCCTGCACGAGCTCGGGTATGGACGCGCCGACCTCATCGAGCAGGAACACGAACAGATCGAGCCGTTCCACGCTGTCCGCCGCCGCCGGGTCGTAGAGACCAGCCGCTGTGAGGTCGTCGACGTACTCGCTCACGAGAACTGCTCCGGCGCGTCGACGCGGGTCCCCGTGACGGGCACACCTTGGCCCATCGACAGAAGTGACGTCGGCGGTTCGGCGAGCAGCGTCTCACCAACCGCTTCGTTCGACGACCAACCGGGGTCGAGGGCCGGGATGCGCACGGTCGTGCCCGCCGGGACGTCCCAGAGCAACGCGGGGCGCGACCCGTGCCAGCGCACGGCGAACGAGCACAGGCCGCGCCGCAGTGGGATGTCGTGGGCCGCGACACGTTGTCCCAACCACGCCACCCGAAAACCGGGCAGCAGCTCGAGGATGTCGCCGTCCTCGCGCACGAGCGCGGCCAGCGTCTCGGCCAGCAGCCCGGGTGCGGAACCCCGACGCGCCGCCCGGCGGGCGCGCATCCCGAGACGGGCCCACATCTCGACCGCGTCCTCGTCGAAGCCCCAGGCCTCGAGCGCGACGAACGCCTCCGCCGTCGGCGGCGCGAGCAAGAGGTCGGCGCGCGCAGCTTCGACCTCGGACTGCAGCGGCTCGGGCAACTCGGTACGGAGTCCACGATCGAGCAGCCGATCCCACGCGCGGACCACCGCGTCGGCGTCGGGCAGAGAGCGCACGTCGCCCGCGAATCCAAGGTCTGAACCGACGAGCACGACGCGCACCGTCGTGCGGTGCGGAACCGGATACACGAATCGGTCGCCGTCCTCGACCGCGCCCGGACGGCGCGACCACGCGAGCACCCGCTTCCCGTCGACGACCACCCCGTCATCGGTCGCGGACACGACACCGGGCGTGTCGACCACGAACGCCACCGCAATCGCTTCCGGCGAGTCGTTCTCGATCTCGACGACGACGAGAGCGCCCCCGCCGTCGCCGACCGCGTAGACACGCTGGATCGCGTCGCCACCCGGGATCCGCAACGCGGTGTGCACGACCGGTGCCGCCGTGGGTCGGGACTGCCGAGTTGTCGAGTCGGTACCCGGTTCCAACCACTCGTTCCCGCGGCGGACACGCCACGCGAGGCGGACGGCTGCGCTCCGGACCGTCCCGTACGCGTCGACCTCGGCGGTGACGCCGGTCGTCAACGTGCCGACGCCGACCATCGCGGGACCGGTCACCGCATGCCGTGGAGCTCGGGTTTCGCCTTGCGCAGCATCAGTTCGGGAACGAGATCGGCCGGGCGCGCGCCGTCGTAGAGGACGCACTTCACGAACGATGCCAGGGGCATCTCGACGCCACGCTGCGCGGCGAGCTCGAGGACGGCCGTCGTCGACTTCACGCCCTCGGCGACCATGTTCATCTCGTTGATGATGTCGTCGAGCGCGCGCCCCTTGCCGAGCTCGACGCCGACGTGCCGGTTACGGCTCTGCGGACTACTGCAGGTCGCGATCAGGTCACCCATGCCCGCGAGCCCCGCGAACGTCAGGGGATCGCCGCCCATCGCCACACCGAGCCGGGCGAGCTCGGCCAGCCCGCGTGTCATGAGCGCGGCCTTCGTGTTGTCGCCGTAGCCGAGACCGTCGGCGATGCCGGCGCCGATCGCGATGACGTTCTTGAGCGCGCCCGCCATCTCGCATCCCACGACGTCGGGATTCGTGTAGACGCGCAATGTCGCCGCGAAGAACAGCTGCTGCATCTCCTCGGCGACGGCCGGGTCGGTCATCGCGACGACCGATGCGGTCGGCTGCCCGGCCGCGACCTCGCGGGCCAGGTTGGGGCCCGTGAGCACACCGACGCATTCCGATTCGTGACCTTCGAGCACCTCGCACGCGACCTCGGTCATCCGCGCGAGCGTGCCTTGTTCGATGCCCTTGGCGAGACTCACCACGGGGACCTTCGGTCCGATGAACGGGCGGGCCTCGGCGAGCACCGTGCGCAGACCGTGCGACGGCACGCCGAGCACCAGCACGTCGGCGTCGGTGCAGGCTTCCTCGAGCGACGCGGTGCCGTGCAGGCGGCTCGGCAACGTAACACCGGGAAGGTACGTCGGGTTCTCGTGCGCGTCACGGATCCGCGCGGCGAGCTCGGGCCGGCGCGCCCACAGCGTCGTATCGACGTTTCCGGCCGAGACCGCGGCGACGGCGGTCCCCCACGAACCGGCGCCGACGACGGCGACCCGCGTCACGCCGGTCTCCGATGTGCGCCGGCGGTCTCCGGATCGCGCCACCACCACGTGTCGTCGTCCGACTCCGGATGCTCGGGATAGATCGCGCGCGCCCGCGCCACACAGTCGGTGATTGCGTCCATGATCCGCAGCGTCGCCTCACGCGGGCGGTCATCCTCGGCGATGTGCACCGGGGCGCCGACGACCGCGACCTGCGCGATGCCCCACTGCAAATGGGGCTTGCGGCCCTTCGTCAACAGCCGGTGGGTCCCCCACAATCCGATGGGCACGATCGGGACACCGGACGCCTGCGCGAGCCGCGCCGTGCCCGACTTGCCGCGCATCGGTTCGAAGTCCTCGGAGATCGTCCCTTCCGGGAACACCGTGACGCACTCGCCCTCGCGCAAAGCGTCGACCGCGGCCGACAGCGCGCCCGAGGAATCGGCCGTGCCGCGGTACACCGGAATCTGGTGCCCGGCGCGCAGCAGTGCGCCGAGGACGGGGTTCTTGAACAGCTCCGCCTTCGCGAGAAAGCGGATGCGACGATCACGTTGATCGGCCACCCAGGCAAGGGTCAGCGGGTCGAGATAGGAGACGTGATTGCTCGCGAGGATCGTCGGTCCGTGCGCCGGAATGTTCGACGCACCCTCGATCGTCCAGTGCAACCCGTAGCGGAGCCAGGGCCAGAACACCGCCTTCGCGGCGGGATACACCGCGTCCACGGTCGCTAGCATACGAGCGA
>JAODBI010000003.1 GCA_025463875.1 Actinomycetes bacterium | reverse complement strand
GACCGGACCGGGAGAGTCGGCATGACCGAGCCCGCGGCCGGGGCGCTCGCGGCCTTCCGGGGGTTCAATTTCGATCGGATCTACCTGCGGCCTGCGGCCCGGAAGCAGGCCGAAAAGGTCGTCGGTCTCCTGAGTGGTCTCGTCGATTTCTTCGTCGACGCGCCCACGCGCATGCCGCAGGCCGCCACCGGCATGCACTCCGCGCTGGCGGCGGGCTCGCTCGAGGCGGCCGCGGTTGCGGTGCGCTACGTGAGCGGGATGACCGATCGTTACGCGCTCGGTCTGGGCGTGGAGCTGCTCGGTTGGCGCCCGGAAGACTTGCCGCGAGGCGTGTGAGCCGCTTCGCGAGCCCCTAGCCTGCAACGCGTATGGGCATTCTCGACGACGACGTCGCGCGGGTGCGGGAGGCGACCGATCTCGTCGCGTTGGTGAGTGAGCACGTCGCGTTGAAACGCGTCGGTCGACGCTTCCAGGGACTCTGCCCGTTTCATCAGGAGAAGACGCCGTCGTTCTCGGTGAGCCCGGACAAGGGCGTATGGCACTGCTTCGGCTGCCAGAAGAGCGGCGACGCGATCACCTTCGTGCGCGAGGTCGAGCATCTGGATTTCGTCGAGACGATCGAGCGTCTCGCCGGGCGCGCCAACATCACGCTCCGCTACGACGACGCGTCGTTCTCGGAGGAGCGCAAGCGCAAGCAACGGCTGCACGCGGCGGTCCAGGCCGCGATCGACTTCTATCACCAGCGTCTGCTCGAAGCACCCGACGGCGGGCTCGGGCGCCGCTACCTCCGCAGCCGTGGCTTCGACGGCGACGCCGTCCGCAAGTTTTCGCTCGGTTGGGCGCCGGAGGGTTACGACCCGCTGAGCTCACACCTGCAGAAGGCGAAGTTCTCGCGCCAGGATGTGGTCGATGCCGGGCTCGCGTTCGTGAATCGCGCGAACAAGCTGCAGGACGCGATCCGCGGCCGGTTGATGTTCCCGATCTGGGACACGCGCGGCGATCCGGTCGGCTTCGGCGGCCGCACGCTCACCGACGACGGGCCCAAGTACAAGAACACCTCGGAGACGGCGATTTACCACAAGTCGCGATTGCTCTACGGCCTGAACTTCGCGAAGGGCGAGATCGTCGCCCGGGGTGAAGTGGTGATCTGCGAGGGCTACACCGACGTCATGGCGTTCGTGCTCTCGGGGGTTCCCGTCGCGGTTGCCACCTGCGGCACGGCACTCGCCGACGACCACTTCCTCACACTGAAGAACCTCGCGCGCAAGGTCACGCTCGCGTACGACGCCGACGCGGCCGGCCAGGCCGCCGCCGAACGCTGCTACCAGTGGGAGCAGCGCTTCGAGGTGCAGTTCCAGGTCGCCGACCTTCCGGCCGGACGCGATCCCGCCGACGTGTGGAAGGACGATCCGCAACAACTCGAAGCCGCGGTGAAGGGCGCGATGCCGTTCCTCGAGTTCCGCCTCGAGCGCTTGTTGCGCGCGGCCGACACGTCGACGCTCGAAGGACGGGCGCGCGCCGCGCAGGAAGGCGCCGTCCTCATCGCCGAGCACCCCAACGACCTCGTGCGCGACCAGTACGTCATGAAGCTCGCGGGCCGGCTCGAGATCGAGCCCGATCGCGTGCGTGCTGCAGTCGGCGACGTTCGCACGCGCCCGCACGTCCGATCCGCGGCGCAATCCGAGCCGGCACCCCCGGTCGCGCAGATTGTCGATCGCCGCGAGCTCGACGCGTTGCGGTGGGCGGTACAGGCACCCGAGTTGATGAGCGGACGCCTCGACGTCACGTTGTTCGTCGATCCACTCGCGCGGAGTGCGTTCGCCGGACTCACCGAACTGCCCTGGCACGAGTGCCTCGAACGCTCGTCACCCGAGGTTGCAGCCCTGCTCCAGCGCCTCGCGGTCGAGGATCTCGACGATCGCGGACCCACCGAGGAGCTCGCAACCCATGTAGTGGTCAACCTGGTCGAGGCTTCAAGTCAGCGTCTCCTCACGTCGATGTTGAGGCGTGAAGATCCGCGTACTTCCGAGATCAAGGCGCAACTCGACGCGCTCACGAACGCGCGTGCGTCCGAACACTGGGATGCCGCCGAAACGCTGGCTGAGCAGTTGGTAACGTGGATCACCGATGACGCAGACGCCGGAGTCTGATACCGAACCGTCGACAGACGGACCCGTACTTCCCGTTGCGGAGTCTTCCTCCGACGCGGCGTCGACGAACAGCGCGCCGTCCGGGACGACGACCGAGAGTGGGGTCCCGGCCGGCGCCACCGCCGAGAGCGGGCCGTCGGCCGTTGACGATGTGCTCGCGCAGGTTCGTGAGCGGGGCTTCATCACCACGGGTGAGATCTTCGCGGCGTTCCCCGACCTCGAACCCGACGCCGACGAGCTGCGCGAGTTGTGGGAGATGTTCGAGTCGCGCGGCATCAAGGTGCTCGACGAGATCGCCGAGGAGCTCAAGCTCGAAGATGAACGGCGCGGCTCGTCGCCGGTAGTAGCTCCCGCGCCGACGCCTCCCGCGCGTCGCGCCGAGCACCGCCCGAATCCCACTTCGCGACCGGGCGCGGCTTCGCGCGGCGTCTCGTACGACGAACCCGATCCGGATCTCGCATCGGTGCGCGCCGCTGCCCGTCCGACGCACAGCGAGAGCGGCGGCAGCTTCGATCCCGTCCGGATGTACCTGAAGGAGATCGGCAAGGTCCCGCTGCTCACGGCCGAGCAGGAGGTGACGCTCGCCAAGCGGATCGAGGCCGGACTCCTCGCCCGCGAGAAGTTGAGTGGAGTCGATGCCGACGGCGAGCCGGTCGAGATCAGCGAGAACCAGCGGTCGAGCCTGCACGCGGTGAAGCGGGACGGAGAGTTGGCGCGCCGGCAGTTGACGGAGGCGAACCTGCGCCTCGTCGTGTCGATCGCGAAGCGTTATGTCGGGCGAGGCATGGCGCTGCTCGACCTCATCCAAGAAGGCAACCTCGGTCTCATTCGCGCAGTCGAGAAGTTCGACTACACGAAGGGCTTCAAGTTCTCGACGTACGCCACATGGTGGATCCGGCAGGCGATCACCCGCGCCATCGCCGACCAGGCGCGCACGATCCGCATCCCGGTGCACATGGTCGAGACGATGAACAAGGTCCTGCGCATCTCGCGTCAGATGTTGCAGGAGCTCGGGCGCGAACCGACGGTCGAAGAGATCGCGACAAAAGTCGAGATGACTCCCGACAAGGTGCGCGAGATCCAACGCATCGCGCAGGAGCCGGTCTCACTCGAGACGCCGGTGGGGGAGGAGGACGACAGTCTCCTCGGTGACTTCGTCGAAGACCCCAACGTCATCGCACCGGCAACCGCAGCCGCGCGCGCGTTGCTGAGCGAGGCGATCGAAGAGGCATTGCAGGAGTTGAACGACCGCGAGCGCGCGGTCGTGCGTCTGCGGTTCGGTCTCGACGACGGCCAGATTCGCACGCTCGAAGAGGTCGGCAAGGAATTTGGTGTGACGCGCGAGCGCATCCGCCAGATCGAGTCGAAGACACTTGCGAAGTTGCGGCATCCGACCCGCTCGCAACGGCTGCGCGACTACCTCGAAGAGTCCTGAGGTACCGAGAGCCGCTGCTATTCTCAAGCGCCATTCCGGGGTAGCTCAATTGGCAGAGCGGCGGACTGTTAATCCGTAGGTTGAGAGTTCGAGCCTCTCCCCCGGAGCCACACTTTCTCCCCCGCCCCGGTTGTGGGCTTCTTTTTCTGCCCCGCCCCTTCACCGGCGCCCTTTCCTGACCTCTTTTCCGGCCGACGTGTCACATACGGACGAATCCGGCCGTCCATCTACTGTGGCGGCAAATGCAGAGCGCTTCGGCGCCGGCGGGAGCGGGGCGCGGGTGGGACTGAAGGAACGTTGGTCTCCGTCCGAGACCCAGAGCCTGCGGGAGCTGTACGAACCCCTCCGGCGGTTCGCGGCGGTGATCGGCCGCTTCGACGTCGATCCCGACGATCTCGTGCAGAACGCCTACGCGAAGATGCTGGCGAGGAATCCCGGCGAGATCCGCGAGCTCGGACCGTACCTGCGCCGCATGATCGTGAATCTCGCGACCGACGAACGCCGCCGGTCCACGCGCACGAACGGTCTCGTGCAAAAGATCGGTGCGCCCGCGCCCGAGACCGACTGTTATCCGAGTGACCTCGAAGATCTGATGCGCATCCAACCGAAGGTGCGCGCCCTCTTGTATCTCGTCGAGATCGAGGGGCAACCGGTGGCCGACGCAGCCGAGCTGGTCGGAATGTCGAACAGCGGCGCGCCTGTCGCGTTGATGCGAGCGCGGCGCCGTCTGCGCGCGGAGTTGACCATGGAGGCCAACGGTGAGTGAGCTGCACGATCGGCTGAACGAGCTTGCGCAGCGCGGGACGCCGCGCGGGTTCGACGCGGTGCTCGACGCGGCGGCGGAGGAGGCCGGGCGCGCGTCGGCCGACCGCATCGCCGCGGTGCCCGACCTCGCCGACGCCCGCGACGACGGCGATCTCGACACGATTCCGTTCGTCACGACCGAACCGGTCCGGCGCCGGCGCCGACCCTTGGGCTCGATGGTCGCGGCAGCCGGTGTCGCGGCGTTGCTGCTCGTCGGCACGTTCGCAGTGAGCGCGCTCGTCGGCAGCGGCGGCGGCTCGGGCTCGCCGGAAGGCGCCGTGCGGCGGCTTGCCGACGCGCTGTCGCACGAGGACCCGCTCGCGGCCGCCGACGTGCTCGCGCCGAGCGAGGTGCGTTCGCTGCACGGGACGCTCGACGCGGCGGCCCGGAAGGCGAAGGAGCTCGAACTCGTTCGGACCGCGGGCGCGCCGCTCGCCGGAGTCGACTTCGACGTCTCCGGATTGAAGCTCTCGACGCAGTCACTCGGCAACGGCTACGAGAAGGTGACGGTCGACAGCGGCTCGTTCTCGGCGAGCACCCACAAGGCACAGTTCTCGCCGTTGATGCAGCAGGTCCTGCGTACGTCCGACGACAGCTCCACGCAGTCCGACCTGGCTCAGCTCGCATCGAAGGAGAACCTGCCGACGTTCGTCGTCGCCGTTCGTGAAGAAGGCCGTTGGTACGTGAGCACCGCGTACACGGTTCTCGAATACGTGCGCGAGATCAACCAACTCCCGGCCGCCGACTTCGGCTCCGGCGTGCACAACGTGTCGACACTCGGCGCCGACTCGCCCGATGCCGCGGTGCAGGATTCGATGCGCGCGTTGCAGGCCGAAGACTGGTCGAAGTTGATGAGATGGTGAACCCGCGCGAGATTCCGTTCTACGACTACCGAGCCGCGTTCACCGAGCTGATCCGCCAGAGCCGGGCCGACGAAACGACGCCGCCGAGGCCGGCCTTCACGATCGGTTCGATGAAGACCACATCTCAGGTCAGTGGCGAGGCGGCGAAGGTGACACTGACGGCGTCGGGCACGACGAACAACGGCACCTGGTCCCTCGACGGCGGCTGCTTCAAGGCGACCAGCAACGACGCGACCAATCCCCAGTTCCAGTACCCCGTCACTTGCGGCGCGGGCAGCTCGTTGCCGTACTTCTCGGTTCTCGCCTTTCCTTTCATGGGGGCCGACCCGAGCTCGCAATTCACCGCCGTGCGCCAGGATGGCCGCTGGTTCGTCAGTCCGGTCGGCACCGCCCTCGACCTCATCGACCGCACCATCGCCCAACTCGATCGACGGTCGGTGTACTCGATCCTGAACGTCCCCGGTCGGATTCCCTTCGACGGCGCGCTCACGCTGGGCCGACCGGTCGTGTTGAGTGTGTCGCCGGCGACGCACGGTCTGCAGGTGCTGTCGTTCGACGGCCACCGGGGCGAACAGCTCCTCGGGCTCGCGACGTCGAAGGCGACCTCGGCAACGAAGCCGACGAGCGGTAGCTACGCGGAGATTCCTGCGAACGCACGGGTATTCGCGCCCGACGGCTCCGAGATCGCGGACGCCGGAAATCTGCTCTCGGGGCATGCACTGACATTGCCCGCGGACGGCACCTACAAGTTCGTGCTGCAGATGCACGTCTTCAGCCTCCAGGACCTGGGCGACGTGACCGTGACCATCTGGGATGTCGCGAACGCGCCCGCCGAGGCGAAGAAGGACCGTGGCAG
Source organism: Actinomycetes bacterium (assembly GCA_025463875.1). Classification (GTDB taxonomy): domain Bacteria; phylum Actinomycetota; class Acidimicrobiia; order IMCC26256; family PALSA-610; genus PALSA-610. Next base: position 2,571 of record JAODBI010000003.1, on the reverse strand, counting down.
CTCGTCGTGCGACTACACGTTCTTCGGATCCAGTTGCAGCTCGGCGTACTCGTCATCGAGCGGGACGCTGGTCGGTCCGTCGCCGACGTCGAGCGTCGGGAGGGTCGAGATCTGTACGACGGTTCCCACGGACGCGCCGTGTTCAATGACGATTCCGACCGTCATGGCGGGCCCACCCCCGACGGCCGTCAGCGGCACGAGCATCGGCGGCGGTATCGGCGCCACGGGCAACGGGACTGGCACCAGCGTCGCGGTCACGCCGAGCACGGTTGCGCACGGCAGGGGTGGAAACTCGGGGAGCTCCACGGCGACGAGCTCCGTACCGCATGGGTGAGGGCGCACGGCGCCGGGCGCTGATCGCTGACGGTTGTTACCTCGCCGGTGGCGCGGCACTCGTCGCGTCCGCGTTCGTGCACTGGATCGCGCGCGGCGCCGGGAGCGGTCTGCGCGGGCACGCGCTCGTTGACGCGCTCGCCGCACTGGGCAAGCACGTGCCCGCGCTCTCGGCCGGTCGTCTCACAGTGTTGTGGTATCTCGTTCCCGTGCTGGGCGCGGTGAGCTGGATCTCCTTCGGCCTGCTCGGGCGGCGCAGTCGCAGCACGCGCGGCGTCGCGATCGCGGCGCTGGTCGCCGTAGTCGCGGCCGACGGCGCGTTCTGGCGGCTTGCGGGTATGGCGCGGCTCGGCTGGGGTCCGAAGGTGGCGTTGATCGGTGCGTTGCTGTTGTGCACCGGCGCGTGGATCCCCGACGCTTGGCTCGGTACCACCGACTCGGGCCGCGTACGCTCTCACCTCGCGGGCCTGTAGCTCAGTGGTCAGAGCAGGGGACTCATAATCCCTCGGTCGCTGGTTCGATCCCAGCCGGGCCCACGCACCTTACCTGGGGAAACGCGATTTCCGTCGGAGTCGTCGGCGTCGAAACCGGCTCGTTGGTCACCGTTTGGTCACCGATTGATCACGGATACCCTCGACGAACGCCTCGAGCGACGCGACCGGGATCCGTGCGCACCGCCCGATGTGCACGACCTCGAGCTTGCCGGCGCTGGTGAGCTCGTACACCGTCGTGCGCCCGACCCCGAGCCGATGTGCCACCTGCGGAATCGTAAGCAAGAGCCGTCGTCCGTCGTCGTTCGATCTCATGCCTTCGATAAGCGCGCCCGACGACCGAAAAGCGACACGAAACTTCAGCTTGATTCGAACCCCTGGCGTCGACGCGTCACGCTTTCCGGACGCGCCAGCCGAGGCCTCGAAACGGTCTCCAAGATCGGCACAGATATGCCGGTTGCGCTAAGCGCAACCGGCCGAGGGTCATCGCGACGTTGGCCGGGCCCGCAACCTCGTCCGTGCCGACGCCGTTTTCGAGGTCGTGGTTGTTGACCCGGAGGACCCCTCGACGGCCACGCGCGCCATCCCGGTCAACTCGTTGCCGAAGTCGGACCGCTCGTAGCCTGCGAGGGCAGCTCACGATGTAGACCCCAGCACGCAGTGCTCACGGCTCGGATGACGTCGCCAGCTAACGGCATACGGTGCAGGCTCGGACGGTCAGACTTCCGACGACGGCGGAATCCGATCCTTGAATCGACCGCCGAGAGCAGCCGCCCACGATTGACGTCTCCCGTACCTGAGAGTCTGCACGCGACCTCTGCACGCAACCTCTGCACGAGCTGCACTGCTCGCACCCACGCTACGGAAAGTCCGACCGCGGCGAGCGCCCCCATCGGCGGTTCGGTGCGCGATCACTCACCGGGCCTGGGCAAAAGCGACGATCTCATCGAGGGTCGGCATATAGCCATTCGTGGTATCGACATCGAGCGTCGGGGCGTCGATGACGACTCGGCGAAAGCCGCTGAAGTATCCGTCATCCTGTTGAAGCGCGGCCCGGAGCACTCGGTCCGGGTGCGCTTGCCGGGTTGCAGCGCGTTCGGCGATCCGGTCTGTCGCGGTGTCGGGATCGGTATGGCACTGAATCACACGGATCTCGGCGACCAAGGTCAGTGGCACAAGGTTCGGTGTCCAGACGTGATCCTGAAACGCTGCCTCGGCAATCACGGTGACTCCACGTTCGATCAGAAACCGAAGTGCCTCGAAGAAGGTGGACGACGCGCGAAGCGCCAAGTCGTCCGCGACCTCGGGTTTGTAGTTCCCCGCCGTGTGCGCCATTCCTTCTTTGATCTCGTCCCGGATGATCGCCGGACAAGCCACGGCCGTTGCCAGCCGATGAGCAAGGGTCGTCTTCCCGGAGCCAGCCGGACCGCTGACGACCACAAGCGTGGGGACGTTCGAACTCACCAACCCATGGTGCCCGACGGCGAACACATCGGGCGGGTACCCGAGCGGCAGTTATGGCGCGGGCGGATGTTGGACTGGCCGTTGGAAATCCAGCGGCCCGGCGTCACGCATGTCCTTCACCATCGTTAAGAACTGCCACCCGTCGGCTGCGCGGCCGCAGAGCAGCCCGATGAGGCCCGTCAAGCCCGACGGCCCGTTCCGCGGCTTGTCAGGTGACCACACGACGACGTCAACTTCCCAGGGCTGGGCACCGATTTCGATGACCACTGCTAGGCAGCTACGG
>JAODBI010000378.1 GCA_025463875.1 Actinomycetes bacterium | reverse complement strand
GCGGGTACCAGGTGGAAGGCCGTGCACACCCGGGAGCGCCAGAGCAGCGCCTGGATCTCGGCTGCCACCGATCCGTGCGGAGGGAGCACCGCGTTGAACTCGTTGCCGTGCTTGACAAGATTGTTCGCCATGGAGACAACGATCTTGCCCGCGAGCCGGTCGGCGTGTTCCTGCACGGTGGGGATCGCCGACTCCGCGTGCACCGCGAGGATCACGACGGGCGCGTCACACGCCCACGCGTTGTCGCACGCGATCAGACGGCCCGCCACGCGGTCGCCCCACTCCTTCTCCAGCTCGTCGACCGCGGTACGCGCCTTGTCGACGGCCCGAGAACCGAACAGGACTTCGTGCCCCACACTTGCGAGTCGCGCCGCGAGTCCACTGCCCGCGGGACCCGTCGCCCCCAAGATGCCGATGCGCATCCGGAGAGACTAGACGCCACCCCGGAACGCGGCTCCGGCCGGGTTCATTGCGCGCGGGGTGGGCGGCGGCTCGCCCGAACCAATGCAGTCGGCGCCGAACAGGATCCGGAGCTCGGCGAACAGGCCGTTGCGCGTCGAGTCGCAACAGAACTCGTCGCCCAGCCGGAGGTCGGTCTCTTTGTCGGGGCCGATCAAGGTGAGCAGCACCGGGCTGTCACCGGGATTCGCGGCGAGGACATCCCTCAAGCGCTGCACCCGCTCGTCGGTCAGCGCGCCGACCTTCAGCCGCAGCCGCACCGGCCGGCCGCGGTCGGGATGCACTTCGGGCCGCGTGATCTCCATTGCCATCAGCTTCGGTTGATCGTCGCGGCCGTCGACCCGGCCGCGGATCGTGACGATTGCGTCGGGGGCGAGCAACTCGCCGTAGGTGAGCATCGTCTTGGGGAAGACCATGACCTCGATCGAAGCCGCGAGGTCCTCGAGTACGAACGTGGCCATCAGGTCGCCGCGCTTGGTGTACTTGCGTTGGAACGACGTGACGACGCCCGCGACCGTGCGCATGACGCCGTCCTCCATGTCGGCGAGATCGGCGATCGAGCACTCGACCAGGCGCCGCAGTGCCGCTTCGACACCCATCAGCGGATGGTCGCTCACGTACAGCCCGAGCATGTCCTTCTCGGCGCGGAGCCGCTCCGCCTTGTCGAACTCGACGTCGGGGATCGCGAGCCGATCGTCGAAGACCGGTGACGCGTCGTCGGGCCCGCCGCCGCCGAGATCGAAGAGGCTCATCGTGCCCGCGTCGCGTTCGCGGCGACGGCGCAGGCTCGCGTCGACGATCGCCTCGAACACGTTGAGCAGACCCTTGCGCGGATGGCCGAGCGAGTCGAAGCCACCGCCGTTGATCAACGACTCGATGGTGCGCTTGTTGAGCACGCCCGGGTCGACGCGATCACAGAAGTCGTGGAAGTCGGCGAACGGACCGCCACGCTCGCGCTCTTCGATGAGGAGGGCCGACACACCCTCGCCGACGTTGCGTACCGCCGACAGTCCGAAGCGGATGGCGTGCCCTTCGCACGAGAAATCGCTGAACGAGGCGTTCACGTCGGGAACGAGCACCGGGATGTCGAGCTGGCGGCACTCGTTGAGGTAGACGGCGGCCTTGTCGAGGTTCGTCTTGACGCTCGTCAGCAGCGCCGCGAGGTACGGGACCGGATGGTTCGCTTTCAGCCACGCGGTCTGGTACGTGATGAAGCCGTAGCCGACGCTGTGGGACTTGTTGAACGAATAGTCGGCGAAGGGCTCGATCGTCGTGAAGTAGCGCTCCGCGAATTCCTCGGTGTGACCGTTGCTCACGCAGCCGGCGACGAACTTCGAGCGTTCCTTGGCGATGAGCTCACGGATCTTCTTACCGGTCGCCTTGCGGAGGTTGTCGGCTTCTTCCAGCGAATAGCCCGCGAGCTTCTGCGACACACGCATGAGCTGCTCTTGGTAGATCATCAACCCGAACGTGGGGCCGAGGATCTCCTCGAGGTCGGGATGGTCGAAGGTGACGGCGCGGCGCCCGTTCTTGCGTTCCGCGTATTCGGTGTGCCAGTTCTGCGCCATCGGGCCCGGGCGGTACAGCGCGATGACAGCCGCGACGTCTTCGAACGACGTGGGCGCGAGCGAACGCAACAGGCTCCGCAGTGGTCCGCCCTCGAGCTGGAACACGCCGATCGTGTCGGCGCGGCGGAGGAGCTCGAAGGTCGCCGGATCGTCGAGCGGAACGTCGTCGATGTCGGGACGCGTTCCCGTCGTCCGCTCGATGAGGTCGAGCGCGATCTCGATGACGTCGAGGTTGCGCAGGCCGAGGAAGTCCATCTTCAACAGGCCGAGCTCTTCGACGCCGTGCATCTCGTACTGCGTCACCATCGGCGAGTCCTCGAGCGCGGTGCCGGGCTCGGGCTTGCGTTGGATCGGTAAGTACTCGGTGAGAGGTTCGCGCGTGATGACGACCGCGGCCGCGTGGATACCGTCTTGGCGGCGCAGTCCCTCGAGACCGCGGGCGACGTCGACCACGCGTTTGGCGTCGGGATCGATGTCGTACAGCGCGCGCAGGTCGCCGGCCATCTTGTAGCCGTCGGGGAAGCGCTCGTTCGGGGTCAGGCACGCGTGGAGCGGCGTGTCGCGACCCATGATGAGCGGCGGCATCAGCTTGGCGATCTTGTCGCCGACCGCGTACGGGTAGCCGAGCACCCGGGCCGCATCGCGCACTGCGGCCCGGGCCTTGATCGTGGAGAACGTGATGATCTGCGCGACGTGGTCGTGCCCGTACTTCTGCGCGGCGTAACGGATCATCTCGCCGCGGTAACGGGAGTCGAAGTCCATGTCGATGTCGGGCATCTGCTTGCGCCCGGGGTTCAGGAACCGCTCGAACAGGAGGTCGTACCGGATGGGGTCGATGTCGACGATCCGCAGGCAGTACGCGACACAGGAACCGGCCGCGCTCCCCCGGCCCGGGCCGACCCGGATGCCACGCGACTTGGCGTAGCGGACGAGATCCCACACCACGAGGAAGTATGCCGGGAAACCCATCGACTTGATGACGTCGAGCTCGAACTCGATGCGCTCGATGACGTGCAGCGCGGGCGTTTGTCCGTAACGCTCCTTGGCACCCTGCATCGTCAGCTCGCGCAGGTACGAGTTCTCGTCGTGGCCCTCGGGAACGGGAAACGCGGGCAGGATCGCCTGGCCGAACTCGAGCTCGACCTCGGAGCGCTCGGCGACCAACAACGTGTTGTCGCACGCGTCCGGCACCTCGGCGAACAGCGCGCGCATCTCGGCCGCGCTCTTGATGTAGAAGTCGTTCCCGTCGAACTTGAAGCGCTTCGGGTCGCTCTGCAACGCACCGGTCTGCACGCACAACAGCGCGTCGTGCGCCTCCGCGTCTTCCTTGTGCGTGTAGTGACTGTCGTTCGTGGCGAGCAACGGCGCGCGCAGCTTGCGCGCGATCTCGAGCAACGGTCGGATGACGCGGGCGTCGTCGTCGATGCCGTGATCCTGCAACTCCACGAAGAAGTGCTCGCGCCCGAAGATCTGCTGGAAGCGCGCCGCCGCCTCGAGCGCGGCCTCGGGCTCGTCCTTCAGGATCAGCTGCGACACGAGGCCACCGAGACAGCCGGTGGTCGCGCTGATGCCCTCGTGATAGCGCTCGAGCAGCTCCCAGTCGCTGCGCGGCTTGTAGTAGTAGCCGTCGAGGTAGGCGCTGCTCGTGACCTTGATGAGGTTGCGGTAGCCCTCGTTCGTCTCCGCGAGCATCGTGAGGTGGAAGATCTCGTGCTCGGATCGCTTCGGCCGGTCGAAGCGCGAGGTGTTGGTGAAGTAGCCCTCCATGCCGAGGACCGGTTTGATCCCGGCCTCGCGCGCGGCCTCGTAGAGCGG
>JAODBI010000347.1 GCA_025463875.1 Actinomycetes bacterium | reverse complement strand
TACTGGCCCCGATCGCCGACCCGGTCAGCCGGGCCCAGATCCAGGCGCTGCGGAACAACGCGGCCGAGTTCGGCATCCGGCTGGCGCCCATGGGCGACCGCGACCAGGGCATCGTGCACGTCATCGGTCCGGAGCAAGGCCTGACCCAACCCGGCATGACGATCGTCTGCGGCGACAGCCACACCTCCACGCACGGCGCGTTCGGCGCGCTCGCGTTCGGCATCGGCACGAGTGAGGTCGAGCACGTGCTCGCGACGCAGACGCTCCCGCAGATGCGGCCGGGAACGATGGGCATCACGGTCGACGGCGAGGTGCCGTCGAGCGTCTCCGCCAAGGACATCGTGCTCGCGATCATCGCCCGCATCGGAACGGGCGGCGGTATCGGATCCGTCATCGAATACCGCGGTTCGGCGATTCGCGGATTGTCGATCGAAGGGCGCCTCACCGTCTGCAACATGTCGATCGAAGCCGGTGCACGTGCGGGTCTCGTCGCACCGGACGACACGACGTTCGCGTACCTCGAAGGCCGGCGTTTCGCGCCGACGGGCACGGAGTGGGAGCGCGCGCTCGACGATTGGCGCGCGCTCGTCACCGACGAGGGTGCGACCTTCGACAAGGAGGTGTTCATCGACGCGGCCACGCTGCGGCCGCACGTGTCGTGGGGCACGAATCCCGCGCAGACCATCTCCATCGACGACAACGTCCCCGATCCCGACGGGTTCACCGATGCGTCGCTGCGCGAATCGGCGAAGCGCGCGTTGATCTACATGGGGTTGAAGGCCGGAACGCCGATGCGCGACATCCCGGTCGACACGGTCTTCATCGGATCGTGTACGAACTCGCGCATCGAAGACCTGCGCGTCGCGGCCGACGTCGCGCGCGGCCACCAGGTGAAAGCCGGGGTGCGCACGTTGGTTGTTCCCGGATCCGCGGCGGTGAAGGCGCAGGCCGAGGCGGAAGGGCTCGACGACGTGTTCCGCGCCGCCGGCTTCGACTGGCGTGAGCCCGGGTGCTCCATGTGCCTGGCCATGAATCCCGACAAGCTCGCACCCGGCGAACGGTGCGCGTCGACGTCGAACCGCAACTTCGAAGGACGCCAGGGCAAAGGCGGACGCACGCACCTCGTGTCCCCTGCCGTCGCCGCCGCGACTGCGGTCGCCGGCCACTTCTCGACTCCGGAGGACCTGCACTGATGGAACGGGTAACCGTGATCACCGGACGCGGCGTGCCGTTGCAGCACTCCGACGTCGACACCGACCAGATCATCCCGAGCGACTGGCTGAAACGCGTCGAACGCACCGGCTTCGGCGAAGGCCTGTTCTCGGAATGGCGGGAGAACTCCGACTTCGTCCTCAACCAGGAGCGCCACCACGGCGCGAACATCCTCGTTGCCGGCCCCAACTTCGGCACCGGCTCTTCGCGCGAGCACGCGGTGTGGGCGTTGATGGACTACGGGTTCCAGGCGGTGCTGTCGACACGCTTCGCGGACATCTTCCGGAACAACTCCGGGAAGATGGGTCTCGTGGTGGCGGCCATCCCGGAAGCTGCCGTCGAGCAGCTCTGGGCGGCGATGGAAGAGGATCACACTCTCGAGATCGTGATCGACGTCGAGCACAAGCGGGTCGCGGCGCCGGCCATCGGTCTCGACGTCGGGTTCGAGCTCGACGACTTCACCCAGTACCGCCTGCTCAACGGCCTTGACGACGTCGGCCTGACGTTGCGCCACGCGAACGACATCGACTCCTACGAGTCGAGGCGCGCGACCTGGCTGCCGTCGGCCGGCCTACCGGCGTAAAGCCCCCGGTATGGGGACGCCGGGTTACGCGGCGGGCTGGAAGACGTCGGCGACCTGCCGGGAGACCCACGTGTCGGCCAGCTCGTGCGCGAGCTCCACAGTCTGATCGTGCGCCGCCAGATACTCGAAGAAATCAATGACACTCATCACGCGTCCTCCGCCGATATGTGTTCCCGCCATGACGGGACTGATGACTACGAGGTTCAAGTTTTGTGCTGCCGACTTTGTTCCCGCGCGGGCGCCCGCTCATGCACGCGTGGGCCGGGTTCCGGTCCACCTGGTTGCAAGAAGTCGAACACCTCCGCGTACAGCTCGCGTTGGCGTGACGGCGCGCAGTGGTGGATGCGTCGTGGTCATCTCGGGGCCGGCTCTCACGGTCCGGCCATCGGCTCGCGCACCTCATCGCCCCGCTCGCGCATGCGGACGAACTTGTTCACCGCGTTGAGGTACGCCCGCGCCGACGCCTCGACCACGTCGGTCGCGACACCGCGGCCCGTCACCTTGTGACCTTCGGCCTCGACGGTGATCGTGACCGCACCCAACGCGTCGGAACCGCCGGTCACCGACGACACTTGGAAGTTGCCGACCTTGCCGGGCACACCGGTGGCTTCGACGATGGCCGCGATCGCGGCGTCGATCATGCCGTCACCCGTCCCGGCGGCCTCGATCTTGTCGTCGGCATCCGTCACAATCACACGCGCCGTGGGCGGAGTGTTGGTACCGCCCCGTACCTCGAGCTCGAGCAAGCCGTACCGATGCACGAGACCGCTGCCGATCTCCTCGGCGACAATCGCCTCGAGGTCGGCCTCGGTGATGGCGACCTTCTTGTCGGCGAGCTCCTTGAACCGGACGAACGCGCTGTTCAGCGCGTCGCCCTGCACGTGGATGCCCATCTTCTCGAGCGTGTCGGCGAACGCGTGGCGACCGGAGTGCTTTCCCAGGACGATCTGGGCCGCCTCCTGCCCGACGCTCGACGCGTCGATGATCTCGTACGTCTCCCGATCGGCGAGCACGCCGTGTTGGTGGATGCCGGCCTCGTGCGCGAACGCGTTCCGCCCGACGACGGCCTTGTTGTACTGCACGTGGTAGCCGGTCAGGCGGGCGACCATGCGTGACGTACGGGCGAGCTCCTCGGAGCGCACGTTCACGTCGACGTCGGCGAAATGATCGCGCCGCGTGCGGATCGCCATCACGACCTCCTCGAGCGCGGCGTTGCCGGCGCGCTCGCCCAGACCGTTGATCGCGCACTCGACCTGGCGTGCTCCGGCCGAGACACCGGCGAGGGAGTTGGCGACCGCGAGGCCGAGATCATTGTGACAGTGCGTCGAGACGACGAAGTCGCCGCTGACGGTGTCGATGACGTATCTGATGAGCTTGGCGTAGTCGTCGGGAACGGCGAAGCCCACGGTGTCGGGAATGTTCAGCGTCGTCGCGCCCGCGTCGACCGCGATCTGGCAGACCTCGCACATGAAGTCGGGATCGGAGCGGTAGCCGTCCTCGGGCGAGAACTCGACGTCTTGCAGGTAGGACTTGGCTCGTGCGACTGCAGCGCCGGCTTCCTGCTTCACCTGCTCCGGCGTCATGCGGAGCTTCTTCTCCATGTGGATCTTCGAGGTCGCGATGAAGACGTGGATGCGGGCCTTGTCGGCGTGCCGCACCGCTTCCCACGCGCGGTCGACGTCCTTGAACGGAGTGCGCGACAACCCGGTGATGATGGGACCGCGCACCGTCTTGGCGATCGCTTCGACCGACTCGAAGTCACCGTCGGACGCGATCGGGAACCCGGCCTCGATGACGTCGACGCCCAGGCGCGCGAGCTGCTCGGCGATCTCGAGCTTCTCGCTGACGTCGAGCGAGATACCGGGCGACTGTTCGCCGTCTCGCAGGGTCGTGTCGAAGATCTTGACCGTGTCCATCTCGTTCACCTTTGGTTGGGGTTCGGGGTTGCGGGCGAGAGGTAATCGCCGCAACGAAAAAACCTCCGGCCGGATGGGCACGGAGGTTCGAGCGCGAGCACCGGTGGGCGCTCGCGCCTACATAAGGAGGAGGGTCAGCTGAGCTGCGGAAGCCGGGGTCTCCGTACGCATAAGTCCAGCCAGTCTGCCGGTACGGCTGGGAATCGTCAAACCTTTCGGTCGGCAGATCCCCCGGCGCGCATGAGAGAACTGAGAGGATTCGGGCCGTGAGACCTCTCCCCGCCCCCGTCGAAGCCATCTCCGTGCGTCAGGGCGCCGGTGCGTAAGAGCATGAAGGGCGCGCTCGGGCTCGGGCTTCTCGGTGGCCTTGCGTTCGCGGCGTGGCGCGCGTTCGTCGCGCGGGCCGCGGAACGTCCGCGCGGTGTCGAGTGGGAGAGCGCGCCGTTCCCGTTCCCGCCGGTGCCGCGGCCGACCTCGACGGCCGCGACCGCTTCACGGTCGGGCGCGACTCCGGCACCGGCAGCGTGGACAGAGCCGAACCGCGACGGCAGTTGCCCGTCGACGCACCCGATCAAGGCGAAGCTGGCGAGCGGGATCTTCCACGTGCCCGGCGGCCTCAACTACGCGCGCACCAATCCCGACCGCTGTTACCCCGACGAAGCCGCGGCCGAGGCCGACGGCCTGCGCCCGTCGAAGGTCTGATCCTCCGATCGCCGCCCCGAACATCCGGCCGCCGCGGATGCGCGGCTCGCGAATTTCGGGTGAATGCGCCAACGCGACCGTCCCTGGTACCACGGGTGGTAGTACCGGCGGTACCACCCCTTTTTCGACGGTGCATCGTCCGGAGAGGCGCGCGAACGTCCGTGGTCACGGGACCGGACGGACCGGCGCCGGCGCGCGGGTCAGCCGAGGTCGATGGCGCGGGCGGACTGGACGCCGGGCTGGCGTGTCACCGACGCGACCACGTCTGCGGGTACCGGCGTCTCGGTCGCGATCACCATCAACGCCGCCTCGCCACTCGGGCTCTGGCCGACGTCCATGTTCGAGATGTTCAGGCCGGCGTCGCCGAGCACGGAGGCAACGCGCCCGATCATGCCCGGGCTGTCGTCGTTGTGCACGACGAGCATGTGCGACGCGGGTGGAAGGTCGACCGAATGCCCGTCGATCCCGACGATCCGCGGCGCCTGCTGCTTGCCGAACAGTGTCGCTGCGACGTGCGTGCCCTGATCGCCGCGCACGACGATGAGGTTCACGTAGTCGAGCGCGTCCGACGATTTCGTCTCCCGGACCGACATCCCCCGCTGTTCGGCGATCTGCGGCGCGTTGACGAACGACACCGGCTCCGCCACCACTGGTGCGAGCACGCCCTTCAACACCGAGAGGGTGAGGACGCGGCAGTCGTAGTCGGCGATCTCGCCCTCGTACTCGATGTTGAGCGTCGACGGCGCGCCGCCCGCGAGACCCGTGAACAACCGTCCGACGCGTTCGGCCAGCGGGAGGTACGGGCGCACACTCTCGGACGCCTCGGAGGCGGCGACGTTGACCGCGAACGGCACGAAGTCGCCGCGCAGCGCGAGCACGACCTGCTCCGCGATCGTCTCGCCCGCCTTGTCCTGCGCTTCGGCGGTCGACGCACCGAGGTGCGGTGTGACGACGACCGTGTCGAGCGCGAAGAGAGGCGACTCCGTGGTGGGCTCCTTGGCGAACGTGTCGATCGCCGCGCCGCCGAGCCGGCCGTCGGCGATCGCCGCCGCCAGCGCTTCCTCGTCGACGATGCCGCCCCGTCCCGCATTGATGAGCCGCATGCCGGGCTTGGCCTGCGCCAGCACCGACCCGTTGATCAGCCCCACCGTCTCCGGCGTCTTGGTCGCGTGAATGGAGACGAAATCGGAGGTCGCGACCAACTCTTCGACCGTCTCGACGAGCGCGACGCCGAGTTGGCGCGATCGATCCGCGCTCACGAACGGGTCGTAGGCGACGAGCCGCATGCCGAACGCGTGGGCGCGCTGCGCGACCAGGACGCCGACGCGGCCGAGGCCCACGATGCCGAGCGTCTTGCCGTGCAGCTCGACGCCCTCCCACTTCGAACGGTTCCACGCGCCGGTCTTGAGATCGGCGTTCGCCTGCGGCACGTTGCGCGCCTGCGCGAGGAGCAGTGCCATCGTGTGCTCGGCTGCGGAGAGGATGTTCGACTGCGGCGCATTGACGACCATCACGCCCCGGCGCGTCGCTTCCGCGACGTCGACGTTGTCGAGCCCGATCCCGGCCCGCCCGACGACGACGAGATCGGCCGCCGCCTCGAGCACCTCGGCGGTCACCTGCGTCGCACTCCGGATCACGAGCGCCTGCGCGCCCTTGACCGCATCGAGCAGCTCGGCCGGCGAGAGCCCGGTCTGCACGTCGACATCGAGACCCGCGGCGCGCATGGCATCGAGGCCGCGCTCGGCGAGAGGTTCGGAGACGAGAACGCGTGCTGCCATCGACGCGAGGGTAGACGGCTATCCGAGCAAGTCGGCGATCCGGCGCACGCCTTCGCCGAGGTCGTCGTCGCCGAGCGCGAACGACAGTCGGGCGTAGCCGGGAGCTCCGAACGCCTCGCCGGGAACGATCGCGACCTTCGCGACCTCCAGCATGATCTCGCAGAGCTCGAGCGTCGTCTGCGGAGTGCGGCCCGCGATCTCGCGTCCGAGCACCCCCTCGAACGACGGGAAGCAGTAGAACGCGCCCTCCGGCGCGAGCACGCTCACACCGTCGATCTTCGACAGCATCTCGAACATCATTCGACCGCGCCGCGCGAAGGCGTTGCGCATCTCGACCACGGCGGAGAGGTCGCCGCTCACGGCCGCGAGGGCGGCCGCCTGCGCGACGTTCGACACGTTCGACGTGGAGTGCGACTGCAGGTTGGTCGCGGCCGCGGTCACGTCGGCGGGCCCGATCATCCATCCGACGCGCCAACCCGTCATCGCGTACGTCTTCGCGACGCCGTTGAGGATCACGCAGGTGTCCATCAGTTCGGGCACGAGCCCGGGCATCGACGAGAACACGTGACCGTCGTAGGTGAGGTGCTCGTAGATCTCGTCGGTCACGACCCAGATGCCGCGCTCGAGGGCCCACCGCCCGATCGCCTCGACCTCGTCGGGCGGATACACCGCGCCGGTCGGATTGCTCGGCGAGACGAAGAGCAAAGCCTTCGTCCGAGGGGTCAGCGCGGCTTCGAGCTGTTCGATCGTGACGCGAAAACCATGCGCCTCCGTCGTTGGCAGCACGACGGGAACGCCGCCCGCCAGCGTGATCTCTTCGGGATACGAGGTCCAGTACGGCGCGGGCAGGAGGATCTCGTCGCCTTGGTTACAGAGCACCTGGAAGGTGTTGTACACGGCGTGCTTTCCGCCATTCGTGACGACGACCTGGGCCGCGGAGCAGTCGACGCCGGAGTCACGCTTGGTCTTGAACGCGATCGCCTCCCGCAGCTCCGGCAGACCCGGAGTGGGCGAGTAGTGGTGGAAGCGGGGCTCGCGGCAGGCCGCGATCGCGGCCTCGACGACGTTCGCGGGCGTCGGAAAATCGGGCTCGCCGGCGCCGAAGCCGATGACGTTCTCCCCGGCCGCCTTGAGGGCTTTGGCCTTGGCGTCGACGGCGAGGGTCGCCGACTCCTGGATGGCGGCGATGCGAGCCGAGATGCGAGAGGAGGTGTTGGCCACGGCTCCATGGTGGCACGTCGGGTCGCCGGCGCCCGAGCCGTTTCCTCCAGCTGGGGACTGCCGAGGAGCCGCCGTTCGACCGCCGGGCGATGAACACGACGAACCGCGAGCCGCAATTTCCGAGCGCGTCGCGCGTAGCCTGACGCCCATGCGCCGCCGCTTCCGCCGCTTCGCCGCGTCCGTCGGCGCGGCCGCGGTGCTCGCCGCCACTGTCAGCGTCGCGTCGGTCACGCCGGCCCTGACCGGTGCGGAGGGTTCGGCCGCGGCGCTCTCGTCGCCGAAGGCCGACATCGTCGTCGATGCAGGCACCGGGAAGGTGCTCATCGGCGACGGCGTGCACGCGGCGGTCCACCCCGCGAGCACCGCCAAGATCATGACCGCGCTCACGGCCGTCGAACGGCTGTGCCCCGGCGCCAATGTCACCGCGACCGCGCAGGACGCCTCGGTCGAGACGATGCGTATCGGACTGCCGGTCGGCAAGCCGTGGCCGCTGGAACAGATGATGGCGTCGATGATGATGGTGTCGGCGAACGACGCCGCCTACGCGATCGCCACCACGGTGGGTGGGAGCCTCGACGGGTTCGCGACCGACCTCGCCGCGACAGCCAAGCAGCTCGGGCTGCGCGACAGCAGGCTCGGCGATCCGGCCGGCCTCGACGACGAGACGTCGTACAAGGGCGGCGCGTTCATGAGCGCGTACGACCTCGCGATCGCGGCTCGCAACGCGCTAACCGTGCCGGAGATCGCGAAATGGGCGGCGACGCGCGAGCACCTCTTCGTCGACCCGAGCGGCGCGTCGCATCACCTCGTCAACCACAACAAGATGCTCCCGGGCGGCGGTGCGGACTACGCCGGCGCGATCGGTTTCAAGACCGGATTCACCAGCCGGTCGCAGCACACCCTGGTCGCAGCCGCGACTCGGAACGGCCGCACGCTGATTGCAGTCGTGCTCGGCGTACCGACGAGTGGCTACCAGGAAGCTGCCTCACTGCTCGACGCCGGATTCGCGATGCCGCCCACCGCGCGCGGCACGGGCGAGAAGCTCCCCGCCGTCGCCGTCTCGCCGTGTTCGAGCCGGGCCGCCGACCAGGCGGCGTTCGCCAAGCTCGGTACCGCGGCCGGCACGCCGGGTCGCCCGGGCACCCCGGGCAGTACGGCCATCACCGTCCCCGGCGTGATCCCCTCCCTCGACGCGTCCCCGATCTCCGTTCCGAAACGCGCGCTGACCCAGTCGGCGTCGACGGCCGCGACCACGCCCACGAAGCACTCCCCCGGACTCCTCCGTCCCCGCAACCTCATCGTCGCGTTGCTGCTGATCGGCGCGGTTCTGGTCGCGGTGCGACGCCGAGCGGTGAAGCGCCAACGGGCGCTGCGGCTCGCCCGTCGCCGGCAGCGCATCAGTGCGATGCGCAGCGGTGGCCTGCCCGTCGTCGACGGTCGTTACCGCGCGGGCACCCGTATCGGTCCACCCGTCGAGTCACACGTACGCGTCCGGCCCGCCCGGCAACCGGACCGCGGCCGCGCCTGACAGCCTTTCGCGAACGCCCGCTACCAGGGCATCGAGACGCCGCCATTGGGGCGCTCGATCTGACCGGTCACGAACGCGGCCGCTTCCGACACGAGATACAGGAACGAGCGCGCGACGTCTTCGGCCTCGCCCGCTCGACCCAACGGGGCCATCGCACCCGCACGCTTGTGGTACTGCTCGAGCTTCTCGGGAACGACGTTGCCGTCGGCGTCGGTGAAGTTGTGACGCGAGAAGTTGGTCAGGATCATCCCCGGCGCGATCGCGTTCACACGGATGCCGTGGCGACCGACCTCGGTCGCGAGCGTCTTGGTGAGCATCGCGACCGCGGCTTTCGTCATCCCGTAACAAGCGAGCGTGGGCGCGGGCGTGTCGATCGCGCCGGACGAGATGTTGACGATGTTGCCGGAGCCCTGCGGGATCATGTGACGGATCGCGGCCTGACATCCGTAGAAGACGCTCTTGAGGTTGATCGCGAGGAGCCGTTCGAATTCCTCGTCGGTGCAGTCGGCGACCATCTTGTTGTGCGGGATGCCGGCGATGTTGCCCATGATGTCGACCCGGCCGAACTCGGTCTGCGCGCGGTCGACGAGCGCGTCGACGTCGGCGCGTTTGGTCACGTCGACCCGTTGCACGACCGCGGTACCGCTCCCCGATGTGATCTCGTCGGCGGTGGCCTGCGCGCCCGACTCGTCGATGTCGCCCCCGACGATCGTCGCACCTGCGTCGGACAGCATGTGCGCGGACGCCTTGCCGATCCCGCTCGCAACGCCGGTCAGCACTGCGACCTGGCCCGACAAATCGAACAGCTCTTGCACGCGTGTCACGAGACACCTTTCGATCGGGGAGCCAAAACCGCTGGGAGCCTACGCATCCCGACCGATCCCGCGCCTATGCCGGTACCACTCCTCCCGGGTACGCCGCACACACCGAGGATCGCCCACAATGGTCGGATGGCCGGCGATGAATCGGTACGCCAAATGGTTGGGCACGCGTGACCGCGATCCTCGCGCTGGGCAGTCGTATCAGTGACGTCAACGTGCTCGCCTACTTCGCCGCGTTCGGCGGCGGAGTCGTCTCATTCCTCTCGCCGTGCGTCCTCCCGCTCGTGCCGGGCTATCTCTCGGTCGTCACGGGGCTCGATCTCGTCGAGCTCCAGGACGAGACTCGGGTGCACGCGCGCCGCATCGTCACCACCACGGCGTGGTTCGTCGCCGGATTCGGCGCGGTGTTCGTAGTACTCGGAATGTCGGCCAGCGGATTCGGCCGGCTCCTGCGCGACCATCAGAGCGTCCTCACGCGTCTCTCGGGGACCGTGATGCTCTCGATGGCGCTGTTCCTGCTCGGCTCACTCTTCCTGCGCGCGCC